>JAGYHQ010000014.1 GCA_018456245.1 Tenacibaculum sp.
CGAGAGCGTATAACAGAGCTTTATCAGATCGTAGAGCAAAATCAACGAGAGATTATATAATTTCAAGTGGTATAGACAGTAGTAGAATAGCAAGTGCTATAGGATATGGAGAGGATAAGCCGTTATATGATTGTAATAGTCATTGTGATTCATGTAGTGAGGAGGAGCATCAGGCTAATAGACGTTCATACTTCATTATAGTAAGTGGAGGTAATGGAGTTGATGTAGATAATGTTGCACCAAGTGTTATAGATAGAAAACCAGGAAAATAGTTTTTATATCTTAATATATATAAAAAGCCTCCAATATTAACATTGGAGGCTTTTACTTTTTTAGTGGGGGGTATTTAAAATTAAAGTTATTTTATATGATAGGTTTTTAACATAAAAATTAGCCCTCACGAGTTGTTAAAGTGCTTGTAAATAAAAACAAGAAAACATAATAGCTACCTATAAATTATTAGAGATAGAAATACAGGTTTATTACAGAGGTATCAGTTAAGTAAGAGGGGTAGGTTAGTTAATACTTAACATAATCAACAATTTCTAAACCATAACCAATTATACCAACTCGTTTTTGTTGTTGAGAGTTTGATATTAAACGAAGTTTATGAATATTTAAATCGTGTAAAATTTGAGCTCCAATTCCAAAATCTTTATTATCTATTGTAATATTAGGAACTGTTATTTCTTTTTTTGTTTGCTTTTCTTTTAATACTTTTAAGCTGTTTAATAAAGTTAAAGGTTTATTTTCTTGATTTATAAACAAAATAACTCCTTTTTCTTCTTTATTTATAATATCAAAAACCTTATTAATTTTATCGTTTTCATTATGAGTTAATAAACTTAATATATTATCATTAATTAAAGTAGTATTAATACGGGTTAAAATAGGCTCATTTTTTGCCCAATTACCTTTTGTTAAAGCTATATGAATTTGGTTATTAGTAGTTTGCTTATAAGCTCGGAGCCTGAATTCCCCGAAATTAGTTTTTATATTAAAATCTTCTTTTTTTTCTATTAAACTATCGTGTTCCATACGGTATGCAACCAAATCTTCAATAGAAATTATTTTAAAATTGAATTTTTCGGCAATTTTAATTAGTTCAGGAAGCCTTGCCATTGTTCCGTCTTCGTTTAAAATTTCTACTAAAATACCAGCTGGTTTTAACCCTGCTAAACGGGCTAAATCTACTGAAGCCTCTGTATGCCCTGTTCTTCTTAAAACTCCTCCTTCTTTAGATTTTAAAGGGAATATATGTCCTGGTCTTCCTAAATTATGAGGTTTAGTTTCTTTATCAACTAATGATTTTATTGTTTTTGCCCTATCATGTGTTGAAATTCCTGTAGTACATCCTTGTCCTATTAAATCTACTGAAACGGTAAATTGCGTATTGTGTAAAACGGTATTATTATCTACCATCATATCTAAATGCAACTCTTTACATCTTTCTTCTGTTAGGGGTGCACAAATTAGTCCTCTACCGTGCGTAGCCATAAAATTAATCATTTCAGGAGTTACTTTTTCTGCGGCAGCAACAAAATCTCCTTCGTTTTCTCTATCTTCATCATCAACAACGATAATCATTTTACCATTTTTAATATCTTCTATTGCTTCTTCAATAGTATTTAGTTTAATTTTATGATTAGTTTTTGTCGTCATTTAAATTTGATTTTTTTAGAGAAATCTTTTTGAAAATATTTTTTATTTTAGATGTAATATTTCCTATTTCAAATAATCCTTTATCATTTGTTGCTCTTACAGTTAATGTAATTGCCAAAGGTAACATAAGAATAACCGATAACCAAGAGCCTACAATGGCAGTAAGTGAACTTTCTTCTGCTAAATTACGCCCAAAAGTATTAGAAAAATGGAAAGTTACATAAATTAAAATTGCTAAAATCATAGGCATTCCCATTCCTCCTTTTCTGATGATTGAACCTAATGGGGCTCCTACAAAAAAAAGTAATAAACAAGCAAGAGATAAGGCTACACGATTAAAAAATTCAATATCATATAGGTTTAAAACTTTTCTTTTATACTTAAAGGTATCTTTGTTTTGTGATATACTTCTTATACTTCTATCTACTTTACTAATGGCTGTATTTAGGATGTTATTTTTATTATCTAAATTAAAATTATCAAGAATATTTTTAGATAATTTATTATTAATAGAATCTTTATGTAATTCTTTTGCGTTTACATTTAAAAATAAATTTTGGGCTCTTGAATTAATGTACTCGTCATAATTACGTTTAATATCAGGTAAAGTATCTTTTAACTGTTTTAAACTTAACATATTATAGCTACGAGTATATTTTAGGTTATCTAAATTATCGTTGCTAAATGAAGAAATATCAATATTTATAGTGTATTCTTTAAAATCAGCATAAGATGCAGGCATTTTTTTTCTTTTAACATAATTATTGGTAATATGATGTTCAAAAAAATGACCGTTTTTTAAGGTTAATGTCATATATCTACTTCCTTCTTTTGAACTAAATTCCCCCTCTTCAGCCGTTATAATTTTGTTGTTTCCTTTTCGTGATGATAAATCATAAATCATAACATTTTTCATAGAATTATCATCTTTCCCAAATTTTTTATCAAATTTTATTTGATAATTAGGTATTTCGGTATTAAAACTACCAGCAACAAGAGCTAATGCAGGCTGTTTTTTCTTAATATTTTCTCTTAAATTTATTTGTTTTAACATTGCGTAAGGGTACACATAATTTAAAAACATAAAATTTACAGCACTTAAAAATAGTGTAAAAAATAAGAGAGGACGGATAATTCTTTTTAAAGATATTCCTGATGATTTTATTGCGGCAAATTCATAATTTTCAGAAAGGCTACCCAATGTCATAATTGAAGACAGTAAAACACCAATAGGAAATGCTTGTGGAGCAACTAAAAGAGTAGTGTACCATAAAAACTTTAAGATAAAAACACCACCAATACCTTTACCTGCAAAATTATCAAAAGCCATCCATAAGGCTTGCATTACAAGTACAAATAGTATGATTAAAAAAGTAGCTAAAAAAGGTTTAAGAAAGCTTTTTAATATGTATTTATCTAAAGTTTTCACTAACTTACATTATCATTTTTAATCTATGAGATATCCTTGCTTTTCGTACTTACCTTTATCAAAAGAAAACATTGATTCTGAAATAGGTTGATTGCTTTTAAATGTATTAATTGTAAAAGTTGTTTTTGCTCCGTTAGATCCTATTTGTATTAATTCACAAATATGTTTAGTTCTTGCATCAACAACTAACTGTACTTTTACAATATCAGAATTACTATCAATAGGGGTTAAGTTAATGTGTTGAACTTTACGTCCTTTACTATTTTTTAATTTCCCCATTTCATAAGTATATCCTTTTTTATAAAATGTTAATAATTTTGAAGGGTATACAAACCCGTCTTCATCCTCCATATCTCCTTTGGTAATAGAAATTTCTTTTTCTTCCTTGTTGATAACAACTAATTTATTACCATCAAAGATAAAGTTATTACCTAAATACTCTAAATTATATTTTTCCCCTGATAATATAATTTTTCCTCTTATTGGCGGGTCATTTGTAATTCCTGCATCTTTATTTATAAGAGTTTGAGAAAAACCTATAGTCATATTTTTATATGCTCCCATTTTTGTAGAAACTTCATCTAATAAAATTTTAGCTTCTTTTGAATTATTTTGAGCAATTAAACTTGAACTGATAAAAAATACTGCTAATATTATTCTTTTTATTCCCATTTTAATTTCTTACCGTTTGTACGGATTTTTTTTTAGTTATTGATTTTGTTCGTTTTCTAATAATTGTTCAAGAGCTATAAAATCAGGTACAAGAACTTGTCTTGCTTTACTACCTTCAAAAGGACCTACAATTCCTGCAGCTTCCAATTGGTCTATTATTCTACCTGCTCTATTATATCCTAACTTCAGTTTACGTTGTAGTAACGAAGCAGAACCTTGCTGAGCTGTTACAATAATTTCGGCAGCTTCCCTAAATAATTTATCTCTATCTTCAATATCAATATCAATATTTGTGCCACCTTCTTCGCCAACGTATTCTGGTAATAAATATGCATCAGGATATGCTCTTTGAGAACCAATAAAATCAGTTATTTTTTCAACCTCCGGTGTATCAACAAATGCACATTGAATACGAACTAAATCATTTCCACCAGAGTATAACATATCTCCACGCCCAATTAATTGGTCAGCCCCCGGGGCGTCTAATATAGTACGGCTATCTATTTTAGAAGTAACCCTAAAAGCAACACGAGACGGGAAGTTTGCTTTTATAATACCCGTAATAACATTTACTGACGGACGCTGTGTAGCAACAATTAAATGAATACCAATGGCACGAGCTAATTGTGCTAAACGGGCAATAGGGGTTTCTACTTCTTTACCAGCAGTCATAATTAAATCAGCAAATTCATCAATTACTAAAACTATATATGGTAAAAATTGATGTCCGTTTTCAGGATTTAGTTTACGAGCCTTAAATTTAGTATTGTATTCTTTAATATTACGTACCATTGCTGTTTTAAGTAGGTCATAACGGTTATCCATTTCAATACATAAAGAGTTTAATGTATTAATAACCTTAGTATTATCAGTAATTATAGCATCTTCACTATCAGGAATTTTTGCTAAATAATGCCTTTCAATTTTATTGAATAAGGTTAATTCTACTTTTTTAGGGTCAACCAATACAAATTTTACTTCTGCAGGGTGTTTTCTATATAATAATGACGTTAAAATTGCATTTAACCCAACCGATTTACCTTGCCCTGTTGCACCAGCCATAAGTAAGTGAGGCATTTTAGCTAAATCAACTACAAAAGTTTCATTAGAAATGGTTTTTCCTAAGGCAACAGGAAGTTCCATTTTACTTTCTTGAAACCTTTTTGAAGATATTACCGAGTGCATTGATACTATTGATGCTTTTCTGTTCGGTACCTCAATACCAATTGTTCCTTTACCTGGGATAGGAGCAATAATACGAATACCTAATGCTGAAAGAGATAATGCAATATCATCTTCTAAATTTTTAATTTTTGATATTCTAATACCTGCTTCAGGTACAATTTCATATAACGTAATGGTAGGACCTACGGTTGCTTTAATCTCAGCAATACCTATTTTGTAGTTTTTTAAGGTTTCTACAATTCGGTCTTTATTTGCTTCTAATTCTGTTTTATCTACAGAAATACTATCATTATATTGTTTTAGTAAATTAAATGACGGAAATTTAAAATCACTAAGCTCAAGAGTAGGGTCAAATTCTCCAAAATCATCTACTAACTTTTTAGAAATATTTTCTGTAACAATTTCTTCATCTTCTCCTTTTAAAATATTCATTCCTACCTCATTATCTTCTATAGAAATAGATTTTTCTTCATTCTTTTGTTTTACCTCAAAAGAAATTTCTTCATTCTTTTTATCAATAGGAATTGTTGAATATTTATCAATAGTAGGTTTTAAATCTTTTAGAGGCTCTGTAAAATTAACATCTTGGTTAGTAGGAGAGGAGCTGTTTATTTCTTCCTCGTTTTTTACAGGCTTTTTAGATTTATATTCATTTATTTTATTAATAATTTTATCAGGAGTTAAACGGAATTTAATAACTAAAAAAGCAATAAATAAGAAGAGTAATACAATTATTAGCCCTGTTTTTCCTAAAAAAGTTTGTAGGTATTCATTTATTTCAAACCCTACAGCACCTGATAAAAGGATATATTTTTTATTGATAAACCCAAACGCTACTGATATCCAAAGCATAATGAATAACCCCCAATTCCAAAAGAGAATATTATTTTTTGATTTTAATTGAAGTAGTAATTTTACACCTACTCTAAGTAGTAGAAAGGGTAAAATAAATGTAGCTAAACCAAAACCATTATAAACAAAAATATGACTTAAAGTAGCTCCTATTTTACCTAATAAATTTTGTGTTTTAATAGTTTTATCAGTAAATAATTTTAAGGCACTTTGGTCTTCTTGCCAAGAGAAGAAAAAAGAGATGAAAGCTATTATTAAAAAGAAAGCAAATAATATTAAAAATAAACCTATAATGGTTTGAGTTTGCCTACTTCTAAAGAAATTACCAATCTTTTTAAAAAAAGAAACTTTGTTTGTTGTTTTATTTTCAGATACTTTTTTAGCCATTTATTTTGTTATAAAAATAGTAAATTTATGTTAATGTTTGGTTAGTAATACCTATTAATTATATTGCTTTTAAGGCTTTTTCATAATTAGGTTCATCAGAAATTTCAGAAACTTGCTCGGTATAAGTAACAATTCCGTCTTCATTTATAACTACAATACAACGTGAGTGTAATGATTGTAATACTCCGTCAACTATTTCTAAACCATAATCTTTACCAAAATTACCAGTTTTAAAATCAGATAACATTATTACGTTTTTTAATCCGTCAGCACCACAAAAACGCCCTTGAGCAAATGGTAAATCTTTAGAAATACATAATACTTTGGTGTTCTCTAATTCTGATGCTTTTTGATTAAAAAATCTTACCGATGTAGCACAAACGCCAGTATCTACCGAAGGAAAAATGTTTAAAATTAGTTTATTACCTAAAAAATCAGATAATTTTTTTTCAGATAAATCTAACGTAGTAAGTTTAAAATCAGGTGCTTTATCACCAACTTTTGGTAAGTTTCCTATGGTATTTGTTTTATTTCCTCTTAATGTTATTGTAGCCATTTTGTTTAATTTTTAATAAACCTCAAAAGTAATTAAATATTTTGATAAAACTATTAATTATAAAATAATCAAAGTTAACTAAAACATTATATTTGCACTTCAATAAAATAAAAGTAGCATTGATTTTATCTAAATACACATCAGAGATTAAAACAAATATGAAAATTGCCTACCCATTAATGTTAGGGCAATTAGGGCATATTGTTGTTGGTTTGGTTGATAATGTCATGGTAGGTAAGTTAGGTGCAGCTGCCTTGGCATCAGTATCTTTAGCTAACGGATTAATGTTTATATTTTTATCATTAGGTATGGGATTTACCTTTGCAATAACCCCGTTAATTGCCGAGGCTGACGCAGAAAAGAATACTAAAAAAGGACGTGAAATTTTTCAGCACGGTATATTTTTATCTATTATTTTAGGATTTATTATTTGTGGTTTATTACTTGTATCACAAAATTTAATGAACTATATGCAACAACCACAGGAAGTTGTAGAATTAGCAATTCCGTATTATAAAGTAATTGCATATTCAATGATTCCTGTAATGATTTTTCAAGGGATTAAACAATTTGCCGATGGTTTATCACTTACAAAATATGCTATGCAGGCAACTATTATTGCCAATTTTATTAATGTGTTTTTTAATTATGTTTTAATTTATGGGGAATTAGGATTTCCTGCTTTAGGGGTTGTTGGTTCTGCTTACGGAACAATGATTTCTCGGTTTTTTATAGTAATTTTTATGATATTTATTATAACAAAACAACAAAAAATAGCCCCTTATGTAGCCAATTTTTCATTTAAAAATATAAAGAATAAAATTTTAAAACATATTTTTGATTTAGGTTACCCTACAGCGTTACAAATGTGGTTTGAAGTTAGTTTATTTGCCTCAGGTATTTTCTTGGCAGGTATGATTGGTACTGATGCTCAGGCATCAAACCAAATAGCTTTAAATTTATCTTCTATGACGTTTACTATTGCTATTGCCTTGGGGGTTACAGCAACTATTAGGGTAGGTAACCAAAAAGGTTTAAAAAATTATAAAGAATTACGAAGAATAGCAATATCAGTCTTTTTATTAATGATATTTATTGATACCTTATTTGCCATAGGTTTCTTCTTATCAAAAGATATTTTACCAACATATTATGTTGATGATATTAATGTAATTAAAACAGCATCAGTTTTAATTGTGATTTCAGCATTTTTTCAAATTTCTGACGGATTGCAAGCTGTTATTTTAGGAGCTTTAAGAGGTTTACAAGACGTAAAAGCACCTATGGTTATTTCATTTATTTCTTATTGGATAATTGGTTTTCCTATTTGTTATTATTTAGCAATACATACCGAATTAAAGGCAGTAGGTATTTGGATAGGCTTATTAATAGCATTGCTATTTTCAGCAATTATGTTGTATATTCGTTTTAATAATTTAACTAACAAATTAATTATACAAGAAAATGAACTTACCTAAATTTTTATTAGCAGATAATAGTAACCACCCAGAAGATATATTTGTTTTACATACTGAATACCCTCGTTTTTTAATAAATTTAAAAGATGATGAAGTAGAGTGGTTTGAAGATTTATCAGATGAAAATGAACAAGAATTAGCTAATGTTTTAGAAAGTTTAATTGAAGAAGCAGGTAGTTTTTATGATGAAGAGATGAAGAAGTATGAATAACGGTTTGTATATGAAACGTAGCGTATAAAAATACGATAAATTTTAGATTTAGTGGAAATTTATAAATAAGCAGAAGCCTTTGATTTTAGTACTTATTAGCTGTTTTATATATTTCTTA
This sequence comes from Tenacibaculum sp., assembly GCA_018456245.1. Taxonomy (GTDB): domain Bacteria; phylum Bacteroidota; class Bacteroidia; order Flavobacteriales; family Flavobacteriaceae; genus Polaribacter. The sequence continues at coordinate 8,551 of JAGYHQ010000014.1, forward strand.
ACTTTAAAGTCTTAAATAGGCACAGGCATAAAGTATAATTCAGGAAGAATAAAAGAGAGGGTTAAGGTTATATATACACTGTGAAGGTTTTACTTCGTCAACATTGATAATCCCCTCTCTTTTCTACTTAAAATTTGTACAGTTCTGTAAGGCTTTTGACCTTATTTTTAACTTGTTAACTTTCAAGTAGAATACTTCTTTTTTAGTATTTTATAAAAGCAAATTTGCAAGCTGGGTTAAAATCGTTTAGCACCAGAAAACTCCATTGCCTCACCTTTTCCAAATCCGTAACTAAAACCAATTGTAATAAATCTTCCACGCTTATTTTTATTGTAACTGTAAAAGATATTTTCTTGTGAACTAATCGACTCCCTAACACGAGAGGCAAATACATCACGGATACTCAAATTAATAACTCCTTTACCTTTTAAAATTTTCTTTCTAATTCCTAAATTAGCAAACCAATTTTCTGAAATTTCTGATTGATAAGTTTTATATTTAGAACGATAATTTCCTGAAACTTCTACATCAAATTTGGCTGGAAGTTTCATTTTTGCAGTTAAACGAGATGACCAGCGTTTTCCTGTAAAATCAAAATTTTGATTGTTAAAACTTCCTTTTCTGTCAAAAAAATTATAGTTAAAATCTCCGTTAAAAGACAACCAGCGTAAAGGTCTGTATTTTCCGTTCATTTCAAAACCTGTGGCTTTATTTGTTCCGATATTTTCAGGTTTTGTAGTATTTATATTGTTGGAAAATGTAACCACATCTTCCACAACATCAGTAGTATATCTGTGATACAAACTCAGATTAAAAGAGGCTTTACGTATCTTATGAATACTTGAAATTTCATACGAATCAGAATATTCAGGTTTTAAATCTGGGTTTCCTGTAAAAATACTAAAATTGTTTCGGAGATTAAAAAACGGGTTCAAATCCCATAATCTCGGACGAGAAATTCTACGTGAATATCCTGCTTGTAATGAAAATCCATCTGTAAATTTATAAGATGTATGAACGCTTGGAAACCAGTCGGTATATTTTTGGGAGTTGGTTTGATTGGTGTTTTTTAAATCAGTTTTTAACTGTGTGTTTTCTACTCTAATACCTGTTTTTACGCCCCATTTTTCACCCTCGTAACCCAATGTTCCATACACCCCTAAAACACCTTGGTTGTAATTAAAAATATTGGTTAAGTTACTATCTACTACCCAAGTTCCACCTGTTAAATTACTTACCGAATAATCGTTATTGACATCATTTAACTGATATTGAGAACCTAATTCAAGTGCATATTTTTTTGCAAACGGTTTGGTATAATCTATTTTATAAGTGTATTCTGACTCCTTAAAATTGGTACGAGACTTTTGTTGTATATTGGCATTTGCCTCTGAAATAGTTTTGTTTTCAAAAGTTGATTTTTTGTCTTTTCCGAAGAAATCTCCTGTGGCACTTACTAATAAATGATGTTCTTTATTGTCTTTGAATTGTTTTTTGTATTGCAATTCGTATTGCCATTTAGGGTTCACTGCTATTGTATTTTCTAAACGATTCCAACTATTTGATGATGCGTTGTTTTGTAGCTGATTAAATTTTGTATCAGCATTTTCTTTTTCGTTTTCGTAAGCAAAATGTCCTGAAAGTGTCAGCACATTAAAGTCGTTAATATGATAATCTGTTCCCAAAATTACATTGTAAAATTGTTCGTTTTTATCAGATTCGCCTGTGCTATTAACTTCGGAATTATTTACAAAATCTTTGTTGATTACTTTGCGTTCATTCGGAAAAGTTCGGTATCCAATTCCAAATTGACTAAACAAATTAAATTTCTCGGTGCGTTTGTTTAAACTCAATCCTAAACTGTGATTGTTAGGTATCCCTGTATTTAAAGTAATAGAGCCATTTAGTCCTCGTTTTTCGCTCTTTTTTAATACGATATTGATAATTCCACCTGTTCCTTCAGCATTATATTTTGCAGATGGATTGGTAATTACCTCTATTTTTTGAATCATATCCGCAGTAATTGTTCCGAGTGCATTGCCCTCTTCACTTGCTAAAACTGACGGTTTCCCGTTAATTAACATTTGCACCCCTGATGTTCCTCGCAAACTCACTTGCCCCTCAATATTTACAGTTATTGACGGCACATTGTTTAACACTTCCAATGCCGATGCACCCGTACTACTCAAATCTTTTCCAACATTAAAAACACGCTTATCAAGTTTAAATTCAGTTGTTGATTTTTCTGCTTGTAGGACTACTTCATCTAAAGCGTGGAAGTTTTCTTCTAATAAAATAGTTCCTAAGGCTATGTGATTTTTCTTCTTAGTGAACTGTCTTATTTTTTTGGTTTTAAACCCCATAAAACTTATTTCAATATAAAATTTTGACCTTTTAGTAGTAAGTTCAAAAGTTCCATTTTCAAGAGTGGTTGTTCCGTCAATGGCTTTTTGAATTGTGGTATCATATAAGGCAACCGTTACAAATTCCAATGGTTTTTTGGTATTTTCTTCCACTATTTTACCGCTAATCTTTGTTTTTTGAGCAAAAAGAACTTGTGATGTAAAAATCACTACTAAAAATATAATTAATTTTCTCATTATGAATGTGCTATTTTTTACTTGATTATTTATTTTGATATATTATTAATTCATTTTAACATTTGAGCATTAACGCCTACAAATACTAAAAATTGCTACGATTGTTAAATAAACTTTTTTTCATTAATTACATATACACCTCTTTGTTGTAGCCAGTTATTTTATTCTTTTGAAGAAATATTTTTTTGCTAAAAACAATGCGATAATTGGGGGAATTGCCATAGCAAGATGTACAATTTCAGCAGTCAAGTGTGGAGCAGCTAATTCTGGAATAAATGGAGTACCAACCCAAAAAGGAGTATAATATCCTATCATAAGAATTAATGAAATTATCCAAGTATTTGGAGTTCTCCATTTTTCTTTTCCAAAAAATACTATTAGAAGAACGATCATAGAAGATAAATCTCCAATAGCCTCTCTAAATGCATGATACCAAGCGTGATGTGTGCCTTTTGTAAATTCAGGAACTAAAACATAAGTGGTATCGTTTATATGTGAAATAGTTTGCCACCAACTTTTTAGTCCGATAATAAGTCCGATAAGTAGTAATACTCTTGCTATGTTTAGTTTATTCATTATTTTTTTATTATTTTACATTTCCACCGTTTTGTTATATGCTATCTTTATTAAAAAAGACTTTGCAAAATTATGACAAAACTATTTACTGTGCATTGATGTAAATCAAGAAATGATTTTTCTTATTCTTGATAAAGTTTCTGGCGACATTGATAAGTATGAAGCAATATAATAATGTGGAATAATATTGAGTAAAAAACCACGTGAACTAATAAATTTCAAATAACGTTTTTCTGCATTGTCATTTAGTAAAGATATTTCTTTGAGTTCTTTTTTAATAGTTAAATTTTCTAACAATAAATAATAAAAATTCTGCCATTTTTCAGTATTAAAGTAGTAATTAAAAACGGATTGTTCCCATTCTATAATTTCACAATAGGTTAATGTTTGAAATTCAACACTTGATTCAGATTTAGTTAAAAAACTTGAAATAGATGTAAATACAAAATTTTGTTCAGTTGTAAAGTTTTTAGTAATCTCTTTACCTTCGTTTGTGGTTATTAGATGTCTTGCTACTCCTTTTTTTATAAATATCCAACTATTACAACATTCGTTTGATTTTAATAAATATTCATTTGCTAAATACTTTTTTAGTTTCCCTTTATTAAGAAACTCGTTTAATTCATTATCTGATATGTTTGCTTTTTGCAGTAATTTTTTCAATAGTATTATCCTCTAATTGGCTACAACGGCTCACGGCTTAATGCAGTTTTGTTTTTGTAAAGATACGGAGTATTCTGGAGAAAATAAAACTGCATTAAGCGGTGATGTGTGAAGTTCTTGAGCGAAGCGAAAGGAGTTCACACATCATCGGCGAAGCCGAGAGCCGATGTGGTGAAAGACGGAGCGATTTCCTCAAAACAACACAATAAATATGTAAATACAATAATATCAATTGACTATATTAAGGATGAAACCTTCGTATTTCGGGTTGTAAACTTGCGTATTTAGTGGTATTACTTTTATATTTTCCCTTTAATAGCACCGTGTTTAGTGGTGTGTTCCAAAATGGAACTAACCATATTTTCTTCAAGTTCTTTACTTTCAAAAATATTTTTTAAGTGCTTTGTTATAGCGGGTCGTTAAACTCCAAATAATGTGCAATACGCTCTTGTGTAAGCCAAACCGTTTCGTCGTGAAAAAATATTTCCATTTTCCGTATAGAAAATATAGAAGTAAATTTAATCTTTTTTAACAATAGTTTTATTAAACCCCTCTGTTATAAAGGTGTTTATATTTCCTTTATCATCATAAAAAACTAAATAAGCATCAATATTTTTTAATGATTTTAAAAGTTCTTTTGATTTATTAACACCCATTGCCATAAAAGTAGTGGCGTATGCATCGGCTTCGGCACAAGTATTAGCAATAACGTAAGCACTTATAATATTTTTTTGTTCGGCTTTACCTGTAATAGGGTTAATGGTATGTACATATTTTTTTCCTGAAACATTATCAATTCTATTTTTTCTAAAATTTCCAGAGCCTGCAATTGCCTTATCTTTTAGTTGAATAATATCTCTTGTTTTACGGTTCTGGACTTTAGAATTTATACTTTCAATTCCAATACTCCAAACTTTATTTTTTATAGTGTTTTTACCTTTTACACGAACTTCCCCACCAATTTCAACGGATATGTTTTTAATATTAATTGAGGTTAAATATTCCACAATTTTATCAACTGCATATCCTTTTGCAATGGCGTTAAAATCAAGATAAATTTGAGGGTATAATTTTATTACTTTTCCTTTTTTTGAAATATTTACTTTATTAAAACCTACATATTTCATTAAAGAATCAAGTTGAGTGTTAGAAATATTATTTATAGGTTTTGTGTCTCCAAAACCGTAGGCATTTCGTAGAGTCCCTACGGTTGGGTCAAAATATCCTTCTGATTTTTGGTTTATTTTTTTTGAAAGAGTAAATACATCTTTAAAATAATCATCAATAGTTACCGTTGTATCTCCTTTGTTTATTTTAGATATGTCACTATCAACAATATAAGTATTCATTGATTTATTGATTTTATTAAAAATAGAATCAATCCCTTTTTGTACTTCACTGTTTTTTATAGGGGAATAATCATATTTGACAATATAATACGTTCCGAAAATATTACCTTTTAAAATGTTTAATTTCTTTGTTTTATCACTATTACAGGCAGTAAATATTGTTATAAAAATAGTTATTATGCAAAGTGTTTTTTTCATTATGTTTTAAGCACTATACATTTTTTCAATAACATCATTATATCTGCTTGAAATAACATTTCTTTTTGGCTTAAATGTAGGTGTTATTTCGTTGTTTTCCATTGTAAATTCTGTTGGCATTAAGGTAAATTTCTTTATCTGTTCAAATTTTGCTAAACACTCTTGTGCTGAATCTACAATTCTTTGGTATTTATTTATAACTTCTTCTTTTACAATTAAATCATCATTGTTTTTAAACTCTATTCCTTTGTATTTAGCCCAATCTGTTAACGCTTCAAAATTAGGAACTAATAGGGCAGAGGCGTAAGGTTTTCCCTCGCCAACAACAATAACTTGTTCAATAAAGCTATGGCTTATTAGTACATTTTCTACGTGCTGAGGAGCAATATATTTACCCCCTGAGGTTTTCATTAAATCTTTAATTCTATCAGTAATAATAATATTGCCTTTTTCATCTATTTTACCTGCATCTCCTGTTTTAAACCAACCATTTTCAAATACTTTTTCTGTTTCTTCAGGTTTTTTATAGTACCCCTGCATTACAGTAGCGCTTTTTATTAAAATTTCGTCATTATCGCCTATTTTAACGCTTATGTTAGGCATAGGTTGCCCAACTGTTCCTAAAGTATAATCATTTAAACCAAAAGAACTTACCGTTGCACTAGTTTCGGTTAAACCATATCCCATAACAATAGGTAAGCCTACAGCCCTGAAAAATAAAGTTATTTCTTCTGATAAAAACGCACCGCCACAAGGCATAAATTTTAAATTACCGCCTAAACGTTCACGTATTTTTGAAAAAACTAATTTGTCAGCTATTTTATGCTGTAATTTAATTAAAAATGATTGAGGTTTATTTTTTAATATATTCTGTTCAAATTTATTACCTACTGATATACACCACTTAAACAGCCCTCTTTTTATAAAAGAAGTTTTTAATAAGTTTGTATAAATTAAGTGATGCATTTTTTCATAAAGCCTAGGTACAGAACACATTACCGTTGGTTTTGCACTTAAAAGAGCTTCAGCAATTTTTTTAGGATCTTTATTATATGTGTTCATCATTCCTCTATGAAAAACATAAAAAGACCAAAGACGTTCAAAAACGTGCGATAGAGGTAAAAAAGCTAAAGAAGAATCTTTATCAGTAAGATTGTACTTTAAATCATGATTAATAAATGTAGATGTTATATTTTTATGATTTAACATTACTCCTTTAGGCTCTCCTGTAGTTCCTGATGTATATATTATTGTAGCTAAATCTTTTTCATTTAATTGTTTTTCTCTTTCTTCATAAAGCCCATTAACCTTTGTAGTATCTCTTGTTACCCAATCAGAAAAATATACTGATTTAGGGTGGGTTAGTGGTACTGTTTCATCAAACACAACTACTTTTTGTAAAGAAACATCATCATCATCAATAAATTTTAAAACCTCATTATATTGATGTTTTTCGCCAACAAAAAGAATTTTTATTTCAGAATCTTTTACTATATATTTAGCTTGTATATCAATATTTGTGGCATAAATAGGTACAGGAACAGCACCTATAAGGATAGCCCCAACATCAACGAAAGTCCATTCAGGCATATTTTGAGAAAAAATTCCTATCTTTTCTTGATGTTGTACCTCTTCTAAAAGTAAGTTATTTGCTACACTTTTAAAGAAATTAACACATTCTTTACCTGTAAAATTTTTCCAAGCTTCTCCTTCCTTTATACGCATCATTACCTTATCAGCGTATTTTTCCATTCTATTTAGCATTAATTTGCCTAAATGATTTTCCATCGTTATTATTTTGTTTTCGTTTAGCTAAAATAAAATATTTTTTAAATATTTAGTAAGGTATAGTGTAAAAAAAAACAATATCTTTGAACATAGTTATTTATGCTAAAATTGTGACTTTTTTGTAAACATTGAGTCGTATAGCATGAGTAAATATGTAAAACTTTAAATTAAATTATAAGAATATGAAAACATTTGTTAAAATTTTATTGGTATTGATGGTATTTGGAGCAGGTATCCAAAATAATTATGCTCAAAAAACAAAGAAAAAAGGAAATAAAACTAGTGTTGTAAAAAAGAAAAAAGCATCAAAAACTAAAAAAAGTAAATCTTTAAAGGCTACGCAAACAAAGCAAAAAGTTTCAAAGGCAAAAAAGAGTAAATCGAAAACAAAAAAAGCAGATGTTAAAAATACTACTAAAAAAAAGGTAATAAAGAAACCTACCACTTCAAAAAGAAAGTCAACTAAAAGCAGTGTTACTTCATCTAAAAAAAGAGGTTCTAAAGAAGGTGTAAGAATAGGGAAAGATAAAAAAGGACGTACAATATACAAAGGGCCAAAAGGAGGAAAGTATTATATTAATAAAAATGGTAATAAAACCTATATTAAATAGGTTTTTGGCACTTAAACAAAAATATGTGTAATCTATTAAATCAGCCAAATCTTTTGATTTGGCTTTTTTTTGTTAAAAATTAAAGGTTTTTAATTGAATATTGTGCTTAATCGATTATCGTAGTATATACAAGGCGATAATCACCAAAATATTTGCGATAATAACAATACTAAAGGCTTTTAAAACTTCTTTTTTAGTTTTATGACCTCCAAGTATTTGAGAGTAAATAGTTTTTAAAATATTGTTACTTACCAGTGCTTGGAATGTGGCAATTGCAATAATTGAACTTCCAACATTATAATGCCCTTGAAATAAGTTAAGTAAGAAAGGAGTAATATCAGTAACTCCAACAATTATTGATAGTGCAGATAATCCGTTTTCTCCATAATGTGTTAGTACAAAATTTGTTACAATTGAAAATAGCACATAAAGCCCTGCAAAAATTATAGAAACTTTAAATTCTAAAGGGTTTTCGTCTTTTAACGTATTTTCTGAATCTTCTTTAGTATGTTCTATTTTGTTGGCTCTGTAAAATAAAATTCCTACTAATAAACTTATTAAAAATAAACATGCAAAATAAGGAAATGTAAAACGTACCATATCGGTATTAAATATTATTAAAAATATAAATACTCGTAGGTACATCATTGCTATGGTAATTAAAATAGCTCCTGCATAAGTTTTTGGGTTATCATCATCATTTTTACTTTTTTTAGAAAGTATAATAGTACTTGCTGTACTACTGTATAAACCTCCTAAAATAGCTGTTAGTAAAATTCCACTTTTATGAAAAACATACCTTTGTAACAAATAACTGATGTATGAAATTGCAGAAACTACCACAATTGCTAACCAAATTTTATATGGAGAAACAGGAATAAAACTATGAATATTTTCTTTTGGAAGTATAGGTAAAATAATTCCTATAATAATAATAAATTTAGCTAAGGTTAAAAATTCATCTCCTTGTATTTTTGTACTTATGTTTTGTAAAGTTTTTTTAACATCAGAAAGAATAAGAACTACAACAAATAGCAATAAAGACAACCATAATGTTGTTGTGTGTAAAAATAGAGGAAAACCATAGGTTATAAGACAAAGAATTACCGATGTAAGTCCGTAATTTTGTTCTTTAAATACTTTAGATATATAAAAAATTCCTATAAAAATGGTAATGATTAACATACCTATTAAATAAGGAATTTTTGTTTGGGTATCGGCCATAAGTAGTAGAAACCCTAAAATACCTATAAGAGTAAATGTTCTATCAGTCCCAAAAATTTGTCTTCTAGCTTCTTTTTCATATTGTTTTCTCCTTTCCATTCCTATACTGAATGAAAATAAAACAACCAATATAAAATTAACTAATAACGGATTGATACTATTTAAAAAATCTAACATATCCAATATTGTTATGAATTTGGGTACTAAAATACTATTTTTTTTCGGTTAAATATAAAAATAATTGCTCAGCAATTTCTTTTGAATATTTTTTTAAAACATAAAAACTGAAAAGATAAGGCATATCAAAACAAGTCATCACATCGTTATAAGGAATTTGATAAAACTCAATATACGATTTATATTTTTTTTCACAATAATCCCACGAATGCAACTCTATTTTAATACCTTTTTTTATATTCAAAATTAAGTTTTTTATCTATACTTAAATCAATTAACCTTTAACTAATTCTAATTTTTCAATCTTGGTTTCAGTAGTAAACATTCCAAAGTTTATTAGTGCTTTTTTCTTTTCAATCCTGTCTATTACACCAATAGAACGGCTTCCTTCTACACGAACTCTATCACCAATTTTAAATACATAATTTGCTTTTTCTTTGGCTATTTTTTCGTTTTCTATTTTCTTCTCTTTACGTACTTCAACTACTTTTTTTAATACTTCTTGTTCAACTTTTTTAAGAGTTTCTTTTTGTTGTTTTTCTATCTTTTTATCCTTTATTTTTTCAAGTTTAGTTTTCTTTTTAGGCGGATTTTTCTTCGTAAACTTTGTTTTTTCCTGTGCTACCCATTTAAAAAAGTTTGCAGATAGTTCTTTTTTATTATTGGTTTGAAAATATTTATTTAACAATTCATTTAACTGACGTCCAAGAGATAACATTCGCTGATTATTATCATACAATTCTTGAAAGCCTTCTAATTTTTGCCTAATTTTTCGTTCTTTTTCTTGTAAATTTTCTAAATGTTCTTGCCCCTTATTATGTTGTTTTTCTAAATTTTCAGAAGTTTTTTGTAGTTTATTACGTTCTTTTTGTAGTTTAGAAATGGTTTTATCTAAACGTACTTTTTCGGTTTCTACTCGTTTTTTTGCTCGGTTAATTAAACTATACGGAATTCCGTTTTTCTCTGCCACTTCAAATGTAAATGAACTCCCTGCTTGCCCTATAAACAGCTTGTATAAAGGCTCTAATGTTCGTTCATTAAACTGCATATTGGCGTTGGTTACATTGTCTAATTCATTTGCCAATACCTTTAAATTTGCGTAGTGGGTAGTTATAATTCCGAATGAATTTTTATCATAAAATTCTTCTAAAAATATTTCTGCTAAAGCACCTCCTAATTCAGGGTCTGACCCTGTACCAAATTCATCAATTAAAAATAATGTATTATCATTACATTTTCGTAAGAAATAACGCATATTTTTTAATCTGTAACTGTACGTGCTTAACTGATTTTCAATAGATTGATTGTCGCCAATATCCGTTAATATAGTGCCGAAAATTGTGGTTTCACTATGTTCATTTACAGGAATTAACAAGCCACTTTGTAGCATAACTTGTAACAGCCCAACAGTTTTTAAAGTTATACTTTTACCTCCTGCGTTAGGACCAGAAATAACTATAATTTGCTGTTTTTCATTAAGTTCAATGGTTTGTGGAATAGTTTTAATTCCGTTTTCTTTATTTTTTCTCCATAAAATAGGGTGGAAAGCATCTTTTAAAAACACCTTTTTTTCATCTGTAATTTTTGGTAATACGGCATTAATTATTCTTCCGTATTTGGCTTTTGCACCAACAATATCTAAATGGATTAAAAAACTAACATACTGTTCTAACAAAGGTAAAAAAGGTCTTATTTCCTCTGATAAAGCACGTAAAATTTTAATAATTTCTTGCTTTTCTTCGTATAATAAATCTTGTAAATCTCTCGTGTATCCTAATGTTGTTTGAGGCGCTATATATACAATATTTCCTGATTTTGAAGTTCCTAATAAACTACCTTTTACTTTTCTTCGGTGCATTGCTAAAACAGCCAAAACACGCTGATTATCAATAACAGATTCTTTAATATCATCTAAATAACCATTGGCAATATTATGAGATAATGCTTTTGAAAAACTCTCAGATATTTTACTACGTACTTCTCGTATGTTTTTGCGTAATTGGCGTAGAGTAGGAGTGGCATCATCAGAAACTTCTCCGTGAGATAAAATAACCTTTTTTATACTATCTGAAACTATGGTTGTGTATTCAATTTCTTCGCTTAATTCAAAAAGAGTAGGGTAGTATATTTTAAATTTTTTAAGAAACTTCTTTATTTCATTTACCGTATGAGTAACCGTTGCTATTTTTAAGAAAGCATTTGTTTCAATATAGCTATTTTCAATAGCTAAACGTTTAATATAGTTATTTATATTATCAAACTGATGATTAGGAATTCTGTTTTCATTTTCAAATGAACTGATGTATTCATTTACCAAATTTAATTCAAAAAACAGTTTTTCTTTATTATTAAAAGGTTGAATTTGTTGTGTTTTCTCTTTTCCTAAATCGGAAATGCAAAATTCGGCAACTTGTTTTAAAACAGTTGTAAATTCTAAATCTTGTAACGTTTTTTCAGATATATTTAGTTTCAAATTAGTATATTTGGATTTGTGCAAAAGTAAGAAAATAGATAAACAAGCAAGTAAAAGATATAATATAATGCAAGTAAATATAGAAGAAAGTTGGCAAAAGGTATTACAGCCTGAATTTGAAAAGGATTATTTTAAAAATTTGGTTGAATTCGTAAAAGAAGAATATACAAATTACACTTGTTATCCTAAGGGTAAAAATATTTTTTCAGCGTTTGATTATTGTCCGTTTAATGATGTAAAAGTTGTTATTATTGGGCAAGACCCATATCACGGAGTGGGGCAGGCAAACGGTTTGTGTTTTTCGGTTTATGAAGGGGTTGCACATCCGCCATCACTTATAAATATTTTTAAAGAAATTGAAGAAGACTTAAAAATTCCTTATCCGAAAAGTGGTGATTTATCTCGTTGGGCAAAGCAAGGAGTGTTATTATTAAACGCAACTTTAACAGTAAGACAAGCACAAGCAGGAAGTCATCAAAATAAAGGTTGGGAGCAATTTACTGATGCTGTTATTGAAATTATATCAAACCAAAAAGAAAATGTAGTATTTTTACTTTGGGGAGGATATGCAAAAAAGAAAGGAGCTAAGATTGATAAAAATAAACATCATATTTTATCATCAGGTCATCCTTCGCCTTTAAGTGCTAATAGAGGTTATTGGTTTGGAAATAAGCATTTTTCTAAAACCAATGATTTTTTAAAAAGTAAAAATTTAACTGAAATAAAATGGTAATTTAAAAACATTTTTTTGCAAAAAATATTGTATAACTATAAAAAAATAGAGAGATGAAAATAAAAATTTTAGAAATTAATACGGTTAATGAGTTAAATGATTATTGGACAAAAGAAGATTATTATAAGCTTTTGGAAGAATTTAATTATTCAGATGCCACAAATATTAAGGATAGTGAATTGAAAGAAATGTTATTTATGGCAATTACAGATTTTGAACCTGAGGAAGCTGCCGAAATAGTATTAAGTTATAAATTAGGGGAACAATTAAATGAAGGGCAAATTCAATCGTTATCACATGAAATGCAAAGAGATAGAATTGCTGAGGAATATCCAGAGCCTGCTTTACATTATGATTTGTTTAATATTAACCAGTTATTATACAAGGCATTTAATGGGGTGTTTCCTAATACAGAGGCAACAAAATTAAAATTTGAAGTAGTAGATGATGAAGGAATAGAAATAAATGAAGATAAAGAAATAATTACCAAAATATTAGGAGGAGCATTAACAGATAGAAGTATAATTAAACGATTATTTGCTAAACAACTTGATGGAAGTGAAAAATTTGAGGATGCACATAAGTTTATTTGGAAAATAAAAACAATTGAAAAAAATAAATTTGAAATTTTAACTTCAAAATATTGGATTGAACAAGAAGATATTGTTTCTACCGATTATGATGTGAAAATTGTAGAATTTGAGGATTAAGTAATTTTCTTTAATTAAAAAGATAGAAGTATGTGTTAATTTATACTTCTATCTTTTTAATTTTTATTATAAACTAATGTACTAATTATTAGTAGTGTTTTTTTTCAATTCAAAAATATCTTTTCTTCTGTCTTTTAAGTTTCTTACACTACCAAATTGATTTAATTCACGTAATAAATCAATATCACAATCAGCAATTAATATCATTTCAGTATTTGTTGTGGCTTCCGCTTTAATACCATTTGCAGGGAAAGAAAAATCACAAGGAGTAAAAACCATTGATTGAGCAAATTGTATATCCATATTATGTACTTTAGGTAAATTACCTACACTACCTGCAATTGCCACATAACATTCATTCTCTATGGCTCTTGCTTGAGCACAATGACGAACTCTTGAATATCCGTTTTGAGTATCTGTTAAAAAAGGGATAAATAAAATGTCCATTCCTTCGTCTGCTAATAATCGGCTTAACTCAGGAAATTCAGAATCATAACAGATTAATATACCTATTTTTCCACAATCAGTATCAAATGTTTTTAATTGATTACCTCCTTGTAATCCCCATACTTTTGCTTCATCAGGGGTAACGTGGAGTTTTTCATATCTTTCAACAGAACCGTCTCTTTTACATAAATATCCTACATTATAAAGAAGATTATCTTTCATTTCAGGCATACTACCAGTTATAATGTTAATATTATAAGAAATGGCTAATTCAGAAAATTTTTGTACAATGTTAGGCGTGTGTTTAGCTAATTCTCTAATTGCTTGTGATTCTGGTAAATGATTGTTTTCAGCCATTAAAGGAGCATTAAAAAACTCAGGGAAAAGAGCAAAATCAGAACGGTAGCCCGAAACAGCATCAACAAAATATTCGGCTTGTTGCATTAGTTCTTCTAAATTTTTATACAACCTCATTTGCCATTGTATTAACCCTAAACGAACAACTTTTTTATTTGTAACTGCTTTTTTTGTTTTCTTTTGGTAATAAATATTATTCCATTCTAATAATACAGCAAATTCGTTAGAGGCTTTATCTCCTTCTAAATATCCTCTTAAAATTTTTGAGGGGTGAAAATCATTTGATATTTGAAAATTTAATACCGGGTCGTGTATTTCTTTTCTTTTAACTTTTTCAATATACTGTTTTGGTGTTAATGTATCGGCGAATTTATGATAATTAGGAATTCTTCCTCCAAAAGCAATACCTCTTAAATTTAATTTTTCACATAATTCTTTTCTGTAATCATATAATCTTCTTCCAAGTCTTAATCCTCTATATTCTGATTTAATAAACACATCAATACCATATAAAACATCTCCTTCATCATTATGTGTGTTAAAAGTATTATTTCCTGTAATTTCATTGTAGGTATGGTTGTCATCAAATTTATCATAATCAATAATTATTGACAAGGCACATCCTGCTAATTCATTATTTATTTTAATTACAACCTGCCCAGCAGGAAATTTTTCAATTAACGTTTTTATTTGAGATTCTTCCCAATATGAATCAGGCATAGTTGGGTATGCTTCAATCATCACTCTTTTTAATTCTTTGTAATCATTAAGCGTTAAAAATTGAAGTTCTATATTATCAATATTTTCTACCATAGGTTTGTTTATTATCAATTAAAGAGTATAAAATTAAAAATAAAACCTCCATAAAATGGAGGTTAATATTTAAATTATTTATGTAATGTAGCAGTATATTTAGGTGCTATAAGGTTTTTTAAACTTAAAATTTTATCAAGTTCTTTTTCTGAAAGTAATTTTTTCTCTAAAACTATTTCACGAATACTTTTACCTGAACGAATAACTTCTTTACCTATAATATCTCCCATATGATGCCCTATATAAGGGTCTAAAAGAGTAATAATTCCAACAGAATTTAAGACCATTTGTTTAGTATGTTCTTCATTCGCTGTAATTCCTGAAATACATTTTTCAGAAAGGGTAGTGGTTGCACTGCAAAGTAACTCAATAGATTCAAAAAGAGATTGAGCAATTACAGGCTCCATTACATTAAGTTGTAACTGCCCAGCTTCTGCAGCAAAAGTAATTGTAACATCATTACCTATAACCTTAAAACAAACCTGATTTACAACCTCAGGAATAACAGGATTTACTTTTGCAGGCATAATTGAAGACCCTGCTTGCATTTCAGGTAAATTAATTTCGTTAAATCCACATCTTGGACCTGAAGACAATAAACGAAGGTCATTACAAATTTTAGATAATTTAACAGCTGTTCGTTTTAAGGCACTTGAAATCATTACATAAGCACCACAATCAGAAGTAGCTTCAATTAAATTTTCAGATTTTTTAAAATTAATATTAGTAAATTCTTTTAAGTATTTAACAGCTAATCTTGAATATCCTTTAGGGGCATTTACACCTGTTCCTATTGCTGTTCCTCCTAAATTAATTTCCAAAATTAAATTACGAGCTCTTTCAAGGCTTTTTATTTCTTCTTTTAAGTTTGTTACCCAAGCTCCAAATTCATCTCCTAAAGACATAGGAACAGCATCTTGCAACTGGGTTCTTCCCATTTTTAAGATATTTTTAAACTCAACTGATTTTTTTTCAAATTCACTAATAAGAGCATTTAAATTATTAATTAAATTGCTCATATAATAGTATATAGCAACTCTAAATCCTGTAGGATAAGCATCATTGGTAGATTGAGATTTGTTAACATGGTCATTAGGATGTAAAATATCATAACTACCTTTTTTATGACCATTTAAAGTAAGAGCAACATTAGCAATTACTTCATTGGTATTCATATTAACAGATGTTCCTGCACCTCCTTGAAATACATCAGTAGGGAAGAATTGTGAATATTTATCAATATTATTTAAAATTTCATCACAGGCATTAATAATCATATCTGCCTTGTCAGAAGGTATTGTACCTACTTCTTTATTTGCCGATGCACAAGCCTTTTTTGTTAAAATCATTCCTTTTATAAAAATAGGAAATTCGCAAATATGTGTATTAGATATTTTAAAGTTATTTATGGCTCTTTGTGTGTGAATTCCATAATATAAATGGTTTTCAATTTCTAAATTACCTAAAAGGTCGGTTTCTGTTCTTGTATTCATTTTTTAAAACTTATAAATTGTTTTTATAATGATTTTTAATTATAAAAATTGGAGGTCAAATGTAATTAAAACTTTGAATTTTGGGCTTTTTTATTTATAAAAAATAAAGAGAATGATTTTTTATATGTTTTTTGTACATTGTGCCTATGAAATTAATAGTTATAAATGGTCCTAATCTTAACTTATTAGGTAGTAGAGAGCCAGAAATTTATGGAGTAAACTCTTTTGAAAGTTTTTATGAAGAGCTTAAAAAGGAGTTTAAAAATATTGAATTACATTACTTTCAATCTAACATTGAAGGTGAAATTATAGATAAACTGCACGAAGTAGGATTTACTTTTGACGGAATTATTTTAAACGCAGGAGCATATACCCATACTTCTGTTGCAATAGGAGATGCTGTAAAAGCTATAAAAACCCCTGTTATTGAGGTGCATATATCTAACGTTCATTCTCGTGAAGATTTTAGGCACGTAAGCTATATTGCCGGTAATGCAAAAGGTGTTATTAGTGGTTTTGGTTTACAGAGTTATAAATTAGCTATTCAAAGTTTTTTGTAACAATAAATAGCGTGTAATTAGTAAAACAAAAAAGGGAATTAACGTCCAATTAAAAAGTTGAATTTTTAATACCCATACAATAGGGATTATCATTAATAAAACTAATAAAAACTGAATGTATTTTTTTATCCATTTAGGTTGATTTTCTTTTAGTAGATAAAATACTATAATTACGTTTGGTGCAAATCCCCATAAAACATTAAAATTATTAGGTGCTGTGGAGTGGTTGGTAAAGAACCATAAAAAAACAATTATTACTCCAATAATTCCTGTTGAGAATAATAGAATAAAATCAAACCATTTTGTTCTTCGTTTGTTTTTAACGTCTTTAAATGATATAAATAAACCTACTATTAATAAAACTAAAAAGAATAAAAATGGACTAAAAACATCACTTTTAAATGGTTTTTCTTTAAAATTTAATAGAATATCAGTTCTTTTTACCAAATTTTCTGTTTTTCCGTTTCTTTTTATTTTTGATGTAGATAAGCCTTTGTAAACATAATCAGGCAAATACATATATTCTTCTGATGTAGCTTTTTTATCTAATACACTTCCAAGAGCT
The DNA here is from genome assembly GCA_018456245.1 of Tenacibaculum sp. GTDB lineage: Bacteria > Bacteroidota > Bacteroidia > Flavobacteriales > Flavobacteriaceae > Polaribacter. Next base: position 25,888 of record JAGYHQ010000014.1, read on the forward strand.
ATGTTTATACCTAAACTACCCCAAGTATTTTGATTAATTTCATTATTCATTAATTGCCGTAATGACTTATTTGAGGTAAAAACATTAGATAAAATTAAATTTTCTTTAAGAATATGTTTTATTATATCACGTGGTTTTGTGGCACAATTATTAAAAAATGGGTCGTATAAATAATTTGCGTTTTTAGGTAAAGAGTTCTGTTCTAAAAAATTAAAAAAAGCATTACGTTCTTTAATAGTTAAGTTTAAAACTTGTTGCTTCATCCATCGTTTATCTTCTTCGGCACTTTGTAAAGCATAATGAAAAGGGTATTTCATTAGCTTATATTCCATAAACCCTTTTGTAAACTTTAAGTAGAAGTTTTTTTGCTGAAAATCAAAAATTCCGTAGTTGTAAATTAAATCTAAATTTAATGATTGGTCTTTTATTCTAATGGCTGTATGCCCAAATTTTTCATATAATTTATCTCCTGCACCAGAAGTTACCACACTAATTTCTGATAAAGGAGTAAGTTTTATGTTTTGATTATAACCACAAGTAACAACCAAAAAAAATAGAATTGAAAAAACTTTTTTAAACATTATTATAATTTAATTGATACAAATATAAACTTACTAATTTATTTTTGCAGTGAAGAACAATTAATTTTATATTTTCGTAAAAAAAATACAAACTATGAAAAAGCATATTCCAAATTTATTAACCTTAGGAAATCTGTTTTGTGGAACGGTAGCGGTTATTTTTGCTTTAAAAGGCGATTACACTTTTACAGCTTTATTGGTAGTTGTAGGAATAGTTTTTGACTTTTTAGATGGGTTTGTCGCGCGTTTACTTAACGTGCAAGGTGAATTAGGAAAACAATTAGATAGTTTGGCGGATATGGTTACCAGTGGAGTAGTGCCAGCAATAGTAATGTTAGAATTGTTAGTGTGTTCTATTGATATTGATGCCGTTGGATATTTAGGAATAGATGATTACGGAGCAACAGGAAGTAACCTACCATATTTAGGCTTATTACTTGCATTAGGGGCAGGGTATAGGTTAGCAAAATTTAATATTGATACTCGCCAATCAGATAGTTTTATAGGTTTGCCGACCCCAGCGATGAGTTTATTTGTAGTTTCATTACCTTTAATTGCTGAATTTTCTGATCAATTATTTTTTGTTGATTTAGTTTTAAATAAATATTTTTTAATAATATCTACTATTTTATTAACCTTTTTAATGAATGCTGAATTGCCTTTATTTTCATTAAAATTTAAGGATTATTCATTTAAAAGTAATAAAATTAAGTATTTATTTTTATTAACATCAGTTGTGTTATTGGCTACATTACAGTTTGTTGCTATTCCTTTAATAATAATATTTTATGTTTTCTTATCTGTTTTAAGTAACAGTTTAATTAAAAAACAATAAGTCTTTGTTTTTGTGTTTTGTAGATGATTAATTTTATTCTGAAAATATAGTTAAAGTTTTCATGTTTTCCATATATATTTCAGTTCTAAAATTATTTAAATTATTAATTCTGTAAGCAGGTTCAATTGAGGTTATAACAGCTCTACTTATTTCGTATCGTGTTTGCACTTCATTATTATTTACTTTATGTATGCCTTTTAATCCAAATTTATTTCTAAGTTTTGAAATTTTACTTAAATCATCATCTTTAACGTAGGCTTTAATTCCCCATACATTATGAAATATTAAAGGATTGTTCTCTTTTTCACCAACATACATCATAATATGTCCTTTCTTGTAAACGGTACTTAAAAACGGAATTCCCTCATTAACAATTATTTGTTCCTTTTCTTTTAAAGTACCAATTAAATTATACTGTTTTCCAAATTTAGCTTGCTGGCTAGAATTTCTAGGAAGCCAAATACCAAAAGAAGTATAGAAGTCTTTAAGAGTTGATGAACAATCTCTTCCTCCGTTTAATCCTCCCCAAGTATATTTTCCGTTTAATAAGGTGTTAAGTGTTGTTTTTACGTTTTCTTTATTAAATTCAATAGGGAAGGGTTTTATATTTTCGTTGTTTGTTGTTATAGTGTCCCAAACTAATAAATTATTAATGTTTTTTATAGGAATTAATAATTGTCCTTTTTTAGTAGGTAATAGCGTACCTACATTAAATTTAACCGATATTTTTCCATTATTTATAACTTGATTATCTTTTGTTGTAATAGCAAAATCCATTTTTTGAATTTCAGCTTTTTGTTTTTCAGAAACCAAAGCAATTTTGTCGGATTTTACCCAACCTTTATTGTTATTTGTATCAACAAAATACCAAAGATTATCTTTTGTTTTATTTAATATATGAACAGGGCTTGCAATGGCTAAACTTGAACTTTGTAAATAATCAAAAGGGTAGCCCTCACCAGCATTCTGTACGTTCTTTAAACAGAATTCATTTGTAGGAAGAGCTCGTAGATTAACCAAATCAGTTGTTATGCCGTATTGATTTAAAAATGTGGTTCTATCAATAGGTAAATTACTTTTTATACTATTTATTATTTCGTTTGTATGAATTTGGTAATTTCCACTAAAACAAGAGGATTTTTTAACCATTAAATCATAATTAAAATATTCATCCCATTCTTCATTGGTTATTGCGTTATCTGTTGTGTTCCAAACTTTAAAATAATGGTTAAAAAATATATTTTTATCATATTTTTTATTGTAATACTCTTTGTATTTTGGGTTGTTAAAAACGCTAAAATCTAAATCATTTGTTGTATAAAAATCTATAAGGTTTATAGGGTTTATATCTTTTTGTTCTTTTTTACAAGATAAAAAACAAAGTATTAATACTAGTAATAAAGCTCTTTTCATTTAGTTATTTTTTATTTGATTATCAACAGTTTTTGCACCAATTAAATCACTCCAAACATTTATTGAAGTAATTGGGTAATCCCAAAATCTATCTACCATAATATATAAACCTAAATAATATTCTGCATTTGGTATATTAAACATGTTAATAACCATTGTCATCATTACAATTCCACCAGAAGGTACGCCAGCAGTACCTGCAGAAGATGATACTATAAATAAAAACAGTAAAATTTGGTCGGTAAATGAAATGTCAATTCCTGAAAGGGTTACGAAAAGCATTGCTAATAATGCTTGGTATAATGCAGAACCATCCATATTTAGTGTAGCACCAATTGGTAACACAAATTGAGATGTTTCTTTTGATACCCCTGCATCTTCTACCACTTTTGTTGAAACAGGTAAAGAAGCAGAACTTGAAGCCGTTACAAACGATATAAGAACAGCTTGTTTTACTTTTAAGAAATATGAAAAAGCATTAAAATTTCCCATTAATTTAGCTATTAAAGGTAATGATACAAAAGAGTGAACTACTGCTGCAATACCCGTAGCAATAAAGAAATAAATTAAACTTTTAAAATTGTCAGATTTAAAATTAGCAATAGTGTACCAAACTAAACTTAAAACACCTAAAGGAGCTAACTTTAGCACCCAAGCTATTAATTTCATAATAGTTTCATAAATAACATTTGCTCCATTTATAACAAATTGTTTTTTATCATTTTTTAGGTTAATAAAAGCCACGCTAAATAAAATAGTAAATACAACTATATGTAAAATTTCTCCTTTTGCTAATGAATCTACAATATTTGTAGAAAAAATTCTTTCTATAAAGTTTACCCCTGTTTTTGTGTTAGTTAAAATTACTTCTTCAGGAGTTTTAGTTTTAAAAATAAAAATATTAGCTAAAACAATTCCTGTAATGGCTGCTATAACACTTGTTGTTAAATAATAAATAATAGTTTTTTTTCCTAATTTCTTTAAATTAGCAACAGAACTTATTTGGGTAATTGCTAAAAACAGTGAAAGTACAATAATAGGAAGTATTAATACTTTTAGTAAGGATATAAATATATCGCCCAAAAATTTAAAATAAAGGGCTTTTGAAGGAACAAAAATTCCTAAAATTACTCCCATTACAATTCCTAAAAGAGTTAATATTTCAATTTTTGATTTTTTCATTGTATTTTTTATCGTATTAATTGCGTAAAATTAGTTAAATTATTAGAGTTAGTTAAATTTAATTTTAAAAATAAATCATAATCTTACAAAAAGGTACGGTTTGTGTATATTTGTTTTCTAAAAAATATTTATTATGTTAAGTATAAAAAAACCTTTTATTATAGTTTTACTTTCTGTATGTTTTTTGTCGGTTAGTGCTGTAGCTCAAAAAATTAATCACTTAGATGTTAACGGTAAAAAAACAGGAATTTGGAAAAAGTTTTATAAAAACGGCAAATTACGTTATAAAGGGCAGTTTAAAGACGGGAGAGAAGTAGGAACATTTAAGTTTTACGAAAATACAGCTTCAACTCAACCCGTAATTGTTAAAGAGTTTAAAGGAAATAAGGCTCTTGTGAAATTTTATGATTTTGATGGAAAGTTAAAATCAAAAGGAGAAATGATAGGAAAGAAAAGAGAAGGGAAGTGGGAGTATTATTTTTCTAACGGAAAGTTATTTTCAGAAGAATTTTATGTAAACGGTAAATTAAACGGAATATTAAAAAATTATTATTCTAACGGTAAAATAACTGAAGAAACTGAATATAAAGAGGGTAAAAAGAATGGAGTTTCAAAAATATATGCAAACGATGGTGTTCTTATAGAAGAAACTAATTATTTAAACGGAGTTTTAAATGGTTTTGCTAAATATTTTGATTTAAAAGGAAACTTAATAGAGGAAGGAACTTATAATAACGGGAGACGAAGTAATGATTGGATGTTTTATGATAACGGAAATGCTGTAAAAAGTACAAAACGAAGAATAATACTTAATAAAAATAACAAAGTTATATCTCCTAATAAAAATAATTAAAAATAAATGAAAAGAGTAATTGTAGGGCTTTCAGGTGGTGTAGACAGTAGTGTAACGGCATATTTGTTAAAAGAACAAGGTTATGAGGTTATAGGCTTATTTATGAAAAATTGGCATGATGATAGTGTTACAATTTCAGATGAATGCCCTTGGCTAGAAGACAGTAATGATGCAATGATTGTTGCTGAAAAATTGGGTATTCCTTTTCAAACGGTTGATTTAAGTGAACAGTACAAAGAACGTATTGTTGATTATATGTTTGATGAATATGAAAAAGGACGAACTCCTAACCCTGATGTACTTTGTAACAGAGAAATAAAGTTTGATGTTTTTATGAATATCGCCTTAAAACTTGGTGCCGATTATGTTGCAACAGGGCATTATTGTAGAAAGGAACAGGAAGTAATTAATGGCGAAACGGTTTATAAATTATTAGCAGGAAAAGATGTGAACAAAGACCAATCGTATTTTTTATGTCAGTTATCACAAAAACAATTATCTCGTGCATTATTTCCTATTGGTGAGTTAACAAAACCAGAGGTTAGAGAAATTGCAAAAAAAGCCGATTTAATTACAGCAGATAAAAAAGATAGCCAAGGCTTATGTTTTATAGGAAAGGTTAGGTTACCCGACTTTTTACAACAAAAACTAAAACCAAAAGAAGGGAATATTATTCAAATTCCGTCAGATTTTGAAGGGTATAATCGTGTAATTCCTCAATTTAAAAATAAAGAAGAAGAATTATCTTATTTATCAAAGAAATTTGAATATAAAAAAGAAGACGGAAAGGTTGTTGGAAAACATCAAGGAGCACATTTTTTTACAAAAGGGCAACGAAAAGGGTTAGCTGTTGGAGGAACAAAAGAGCCTTTATTTGTAATAGAAACCGATGTAAATGAAAACATTATTTATACAGGAGAAGGAAAAAATCACAAAGGTTTATACAGAAATGTTTTATTTGTTACTAATGAAGAATTACATTGGGTACGTACTGATTTAGCTTTGAAAAATGGAGAAGAAATGGAAGTTTTAGCGAGAATTCGTTATCGTCAAGCCTTAGAAAAAGCTACTTTATATCAATTTGAAAAAGGTTTATATGTTGCATTTCAAAACAAGCAATCAGCAATACAAGAAGGGCAATTCGTAGCGTGGTATAAAAATGAAGAACTTTTAGGTTCTGGGGTTATTTCGTAAAATTTAATAACTTTTTATTTTCATAGAATACTTAAAATAGTTGTAAGTATTCTATGAAAAACATTAATTTTTAAGTTTTTTACAGCTTAAAATTTTTAATGGAATTACGAACATTTCCATGCTTTTTTAAAAGCTCACTAGCTTCTTCTTGGGTTATATTAAGTTCAGTCATTAGCATTTTTTCTCCTCTTTCAACTAATTTATTGTTTGATAATTGCATATCAACCATTTTGTTTCCTTTTACTCTTCCAAGTTGTATCATAGTAGTGGTTGACAGCATGTTAAGTACTAATTTTTGAGCAGTTCCTGCTTTCATTCTAGAGCTACCTGTTACAAATTCAGCTCCAACAACAACAACAACGGGGAATTTTGCAGTTAAAGATAACGGACTATTTTCATTACAAGTAATACAACCTGTTGATATATTGTTTTCGTTACATTTTTTAAGAGTAGAGATTACATAAGGGGTAGTGCCAGATGCTGCAATACCAATAACTATATCTTTTTCATTAATATTATACTCTTGTAAATCTAACCAACCTTGTGTTGTAGAATCTTCAGCAAATTCAACGGCATTTCTTATGGCAGTATCTCCTCCTGCAATTATTCCTAAAACCAAATCACTACTAACACCAAAGGTAGGAGGGCATTCTGAGGCATCTACAATTCCTAAACGCCCACTTGTTCCAGCCCCAATGTAAAATAACCTACCTCCATTTTTTAATTTTTTAACAATTTCAGTTGTTAAGTTTTCTATTTGTGGAAGAGATTTTTCTACGGCAATAGGAACAGTTTTATCCTCATTATTAATATTTTTTAATAATTCAGAAATACTCATTTTTTCTAAATTATTATATTTTGACGTTTGTTCAGTTGTTTTAATAAAAGACATATAGCTAAATTATAAATAGAGTTGCAATATATAAAATTTAGTATGAGTTATTTATGAAAATTAAATTTTATATTTATTTGGTAGTAAGTGTATTTATAAAAGGATTTCGTTTACAAGGCATAACTAACCCCAAAAGTCCAGAAAGATTGCAATTTATTATCAGTATTTTTTAAGGTTGGATAGTAAGTAAATTTATTGTTAAAAGCTTCTTGTTTATTTTGTCGCAGACCGAAATTAAAACCAAGCCCAATGCCTTTCCAAAGCAAGTAAGAAAACGAGTTTTTCCAAGTCCAAGCCGACAAATCAGAAGATTTGTAACTCACAAAGGCTGTGAGGTTTGAGTTAAAATTTAACTTGCCAAATTTACGGGTATAATCGGCTAAAAACTTTGCTCCCATAGAGGATTGATACTCTTTGTCGCTACCACTCAAAATCAATTCGTAACTCAACGGATTGACCACGATATAAAAATCCGAAACAGGTTTCCACGCCATACCAACTCCCAAATCTATAAAACTTGGGTCGGCAAAGTCCTTAATAAACGAGCCTCTGTATTCCATTAACGCAGACACGCTGAATTTCTCGGTCAATTTATACCCAAACAACGAGCCTATTTTGAAAATATCCGTTTTGTTCTCAAAGCCTTTATTTTTAGGGTCTTTATCCTTGTTGTAGGACTTTTTCCAACTTAAATTCAAATTCAAATAACTCAACCAAAAATACTTTTCTCGGTTTAGTTTGGCATACACATCGTGAATAATACTGATATTTCCCGATGATAAATTCGGTTTGCTGTTAGCATACCAATTATCAAAATTAGACAAATTCATACCAATCGTTCCGAAATTGCTAATTTTCCAACCATATTGTCGGTCAATTTTCACCTGAACAACACTTGCTTTTTGGTTTAATTTACTGATTTCGGCTTTAATTTCCGATAACTCCTTTTTTAAGACTTCCTTGTTTTCCGTTTGTGCAAATAGCGAAACGCTTAAACATAACAGCGTTACTATTAATAGTGTTTTTTTCATAATTTTAGAATAAAAAACCTTCCGTTTTCCAATAAAAAAGGTAGAGAAATAGCAATGCTATTTCTCTACGCACACTATTCTCTACCTAAATTTATTTTATCTTACTTCAATTCTTGTTTTTTCCCTTGAAAATAAACCGCAGTTGGTTTCATTTTAGAAATTTCATATACATCAACAGTAAAAATATCAGACGGAATTACCACAAAATCAGCCGATTTTCCTACTTCAATAGAGCCGATTTCTTTTTGCATTGCTAACTGCTTTGCATTGTTAATCGTGTAACCTTTTACCATATCTTTTACGCTTACTCGGTCAGATTTTTGTCCGAAAACAGGCGTATCTTTTCCTAATTTTGGGTCTTGGCGAGTTGCTCCCATTTGTATTCCTAAAAACGGATTTGCACGATACGCCTCAGGCATACTCACAACATCACTTGAAAAAGTAACATTCGCACCTGCATTCCATACTGCCCCAACAGGCTGATTATGAGCAAAACGATGTTCACCCAAAGCCTCAGCAGAACCTTTAAATACCGTTCCACCTAACCAATGTGGCGTAAAATTAGCGTGAACGCCTAATTTCTTAAATCTTGGCATATCAGCAGTATTTACCGCCTCTAAATGCGATAAAGTTAATTGCACAGGCATTTCCTTACCATACTCTTTTTGTGCTTGTTCCATTGCGTTCAAAGCAGTTCTTATAGAGCGGTCACCAACGGTGTGCAAGTGAATATTTATGTTGTGTTTTGATGATTCTAAAATCAAGTTTTTCAACTCTTCCTCGTTGTAAAGCATTCCGCCTTTGTTCCCTTTTTCATTCGCAAAATCTTCCAAAACTGCCGCCGTGTTAATTTCGTTTACACCATCAAAGTGAATTTTTATTGTGTTGAAAGTTAGTAATTTACCACCGTATAATTTTCTGTATTCCAATACTTTATTTACAGCATCTTTCAACTGACTTGGCATATATAAATGGTGTGTCGCCTCGTATCTTACAGGCAATTTCCCTTCATCTTCCAACATTTTAACTGCCTTAAACATCGTTTCTTCTGAATTAAAACTTCCTGCATCCATTACCATAGAAACTCCATTTTTCGCCAAAGCAATCAAAAATTGCTCAATCGCAGGTGCAACATGCTCAGGCTTTGGTTGTGGCATCGCCGCCATATAAGGCATTAAGGCAAACTCCTTTACCCAACCC
>JAGYHQ010000015.1 GCA_018456245.1 Tenacibaculum sp.
CTAATAGACGTTCATACTTCATTATAGTAAGTGGAGGTAATGGAGTTGATGTAGACAATGTTGCCCCAAGTGTTATAGATAGAAAACCAGGAAAGTAGTTTTTATATCTTATATATATAAGAAATCCTCCAATTTTATAAAATTGGAGGATTTTGTTTTTTTAAGAGGTTTTTAAAAAAGAAAAAGTCCTAAGTCTTTAAAAACTTAGGACTTTTTTGTTGTAAACAACAAATATATTTTTCCACTGTCCTCCTTGAGGTTTATGACAGGCTATTGTGCATGAAAATTTTACTTGTGAAGAGTTATATTAATTAATTCGTAAATCGTATTATGCTGTTTTTAACCCTAATTCAGAGGCTTTTTTAAGCATAAATTCATATGAAGCTTCATATTCATTAGGTATTTTACCATTTAATATTGCTTCTTTAATAGCTTCTTTAAGTATTCCTATTTCTCTACAAGGTTTTAGGTTAAAAGTTTTCATAATTTCTTCGCCACTAACAGGTGGTTGAAAATTACGAATTCTATCACGTTCTTCAACTTCTTTTATTTTAATGCGTACTAATTCAAAGTTTTTATGATAGCGTTTAAATTTTTTCGGATTTTTTGTAGTTATATCAGCCTCACAAAGCGTCATTAAACTATCAATATCATCACCTGCATCAAATATTAAACGGCGTACGGCAGAATCAGTAACTTCTGATGCTAAAATTATAGGGCGTGAGCTTAATAATACCATTTTTTGAACAAATTTCATTTTGTTATTCAATGGCATTTTTAATCGTTTAAATAATTTATACACCATTTTTGAGCCTACAAATTCGTGTGAGTGAAACGTCCAACCTATATTTTTATTAAATCTTTTTGTAGGGGCTTTTCCAATATCGTGTAATAGGGCACTCCAACGTAACCAAAGGTCATCAGTATTAACTGAAATATTATCTACAACCTCTAAGGTATGATAAAAATTATCTTTATGTTTTTGTCCTTCAATTTCTTCAACACCTTTTAAATCGGTTAATTCAGGAATAAGTTTTTTCAGTAAACCTGTTTTTTCTAAAAGTAAAAAGCCTATTGATGGTTTTTTAGATTCTAAAATTTTATTCAGCTCAACAACTATTCTTTCCTTTGTAATAATATCAATTCTGTTTACATTTTTTGTAATTGCAGTAAGTGATTTATCTTCAATTTTAAACCCTAATTGAGAGGCAAACCTAATTGCACGCATCATTCTTAAAGGGTCATCAGAATAGGTAATATCAGGGTTTAAAGGTGTTTTTATAATCTTGTTTTCTAAATCTTTAATTCCGTTAAAGGGGTCTAGTAATTTACCAAATGAGTTTTTATTTAAACTTAAAGCAAGGGCATTTATGGTAAAATCACGTCTGTTTTGGTCATCTTGTAAAGTACCTTCCTCAACTTGCGGATTTCTACTTTCTTCCGAGTATGATTCCTTTCTCGCACCAACAAATTCTATTTCTAAATCATCATAACGTAACATTGCTGTTCCGTATGTCTTAAAAACTTGTACTTTTGGTTTAGTAGGCAGTAATTCAGCTACTTTTTGTGCTAATTCTATTCCGCTACCAACGGTTACCACATCAATATCTTTTTTATTTGTTCTTTGTAGTATATAATCACGTACAAAGCCACCAATTACATAACTTTCTAATTGTAATTCTTCGGTTGCTTTGGTTATATATTCAAATATTTTAGCAGAAAGAGCCTCTTTATAAAATTTTTCTTGCATAAGTTTATTCTCGTAGTACAACAATGTTATTTCCTTCTATTTTTAATATTGTAGATGATTTTGTTGCTACTTCATTTTGTCGCGAATTTACTATATAATCTACGCTATTCAAAATATCAGCTTCTATTTCTGAAAATGATTTTGGTGTTTGCCTTCCACTTATATTGGCAGAAGTAGAAACTAACGGTTTCCCTAATCTTTTTATTAGTTTTCGGCAAAAATCATCTTTTACAATTCGTATTGCTACTGAATTATCATCTTTATTAATAATATTTTCGGCTATATTTTTTGGGTTTTTGTATATTATAGTAGTAGGTTTTGTTGATTTTTTAATAATTTCAATAGCTTTTTTAGGTACAGAAACGTACTTTTTAAGCATATTTAAAGAACTCACTAAAATAATAAGCGATTTATTTTCTTCTCTTTTTTTTATTGAATAAATTTTTTGAATAGCATTATATGAAGTAGCATCACAACCAATACCCCACACAGTATCAGTAGGGTAGAGAATTATTTTATTGTTATTTAATACGTTTGTTATTTCTTTAAAATCCACTAATTCAATTTTATGCAAATATAACTCGGTTTATTTAATATTAAGTAAAAAGTGTATTTTTACAAAAAAAATAATGGCAAGAATATTATCTATTGATTTTGGCAAAAAAAGAACAGGAATTGCAGTTACTGATGAATTACAAATAATAGCATCAGGTTTAACTACGGTTGAAACTAATGATTTAATTCCGTTTTTAAAGGAATACGTTTCAAAAGAAAAAGTTGAGCTGTTTTTGGTTGGTAAGCCAAAGCAAATGAATAATACTGATAGTGAAAGTGAAGTTTTAATAAAACCCTTTTTAGAGAAATTAAAAAAGGAAATCTCTAATATTCCTATTGAAAGGGTAGATGAAAGGTTTACCTCAAAAATGGCATTTCAAACAATGATTGACGGCGGATTAAAGAAAAAACAACGCCAAAACAAAGCATTAGTTGATGAAATTAGTGCAACAATTATACTACAATCTTATTTGTATAATAAATAAAAAATTAAAAGTTAATGAAAAAAGATATTAAAATACCTGAAGTAAAAGATATTGAAATAGCAATTGTAAAGGAAGAAAACGAGGAATGGAGTGTTTATATTTTAAACAAAAAAGAGGTTGATATTGAAATGGTTGTAATTGTTTCACAAGGATTTTCAGAAACAAAAACAACATCACTTTTTAGAAGAAAGATTGACAGATTACCAGCAAAATCATTTGCAAGATTTGAGTTAATACAACCAGAATTATTTGCATTAGATAATCGTTTTCAGGTTACTTTTTTTGAGAATAATACCCTGTATGATAAAACATATACCTTTAAAAAAGATACCGTAAAAGACGGCTCTTTAAGAATGATTAAAATGTTAGGTAAAAGGGGAGTAGTAGTAAAATAAAGAGTTTAGTACCACAAAAAAACAACCCCAAAGTTAATTTTAACTTTGGGGTTGTGTTATAAATAAGTTTAGTATTTATTGTCTTGTGTAAACTTCACCGTCATAATCCTCATCAGAATTAATAGAGTTAATAGTCATTGTTTTATTATTATTACTAAAAGTAATTTTAGCCTTTTTTTCACTTTCTTTTTTACCCTCTTTGTCAAATAAAATAATTTTGTAAATATCTTTTCCTGTGTTTTCCCAACTACCATGAACTTCTTCCTTTACACATTTTTTATCATCATTTACTTCCCAACTTTCAGTTAAAAACTTACCATTCGAATTAAAGGTAACAGATGATTTTTTATCACATTCATAATCCTCTGGGGTTTCATAATCTTCAACTGTTTGGTTTATTTTCCAAGTACCAACAATTAAATCATTTGTATCATCATCGTCTTTACTACAAGAAACAAATGAAGCTGTAGCCATTACTGTAAAGGCTAAGAATAAGATTAATTTTTTCATAATTTTTAGTTTTTTTAAATTCTTGTAAATATACTAAATAAATACATTTATTTCTTCTATTTTTAACATAACTTTAACATTTATTGTGTGGTTAGTTTTACGTTGTAGCTAAAAGAAAAAGTTTATAATATTTTTACAGATTATAATTAATCAATATCATTAAGTAAATCAGGTCTTATTTCTTTGGTGCGTTTGTATGCTTGTTCGCTACGCCATTCCTCAATTTTAGGGAAATTACCTGAAAGTAAAACCTCAGGAACTTTCATTCCGTCGTATTCTGATGGGCGGGTATAAACAGGTGGAGATAATAAATTATCTTGAAAAGAGTCGGTTAGGGCAGAAGTTTCATCTCCTAAAACCCCTGGTATTAAACGAATAACAGCATCGCATAAAACGGCAGATGCTAATTCGCCACCTGTTAAAACATAATCTCCAATAGATATTTCTTTTGTAATATATTTATCTCTAACACGTTGGTCAACACCTTTGTAATGCCCTGTTAAAATAATTATATTCTTTTTTAAAGAAAGCGAATTTGCTGTTTTTTGGTTTAAAGTTTTAGCATCAGGTGTCATATAAATAATTTCATCATATTCCCTTTCTGATTGCAGTTTTTCAATACATTTAGCAATAGGCTCAATCATTAAAACCATACCAGCACCTCCACCAAATTGGTAGTCATCAACTTGCCTATAATTACCAAAACCATATTCACGTAGGTTGTGAAGTTCTACTTGTGCAATACCTTTATCTATTGCCCGTTTCATCATTGAATTTTCAAACGGACTTTTTAATAGTTCAGGCTCTACAGTAATAATATCTATTCGCATAGTGTAAATTATTTACTTTCTTTTTTCCAGTTTTCCTTAAAATTACACTCTTTATGCTCGTTATTTATTCTAATGTATGTTTCTTGTATTTTTTCTTTTAACCATTCAGTAACTTTTTCTTCCTTTTTCTTTGCTAATGCTAATTGTTGAATTTTCACATAATCATTTACTAAATCGGCTTTGTGTGTATCGGTACGGTTTTTCATTAAAATAACCTTGTACATTTTTTTTCCACCACGAGTTTCATCATAAAATACTTCTGATAATTCTCCTTTTTTAAGTTCATTTACACGCCCGTATAAAGCAGGGTCCATACGTGTTAAATCAAAATTAGATTCGCCAGTGTAAGGGTTTACAATTAAACCACCACTATTTTTAGTTTCTTCGTCTTCAGAGTATTTTTTAACAGCATCTTCAAAAGAAATTTTACCTTCTTTAATGTCTAATTTTAATTTTTTAAGTTGTTCTTCAGTTTCTTTTAATTTTTCATCTGAAATTTCAGGTTGTAGTAAAATATGTGAAACTTCACGTCCTTCGCCTCTAATTTTGTGTAATAATATAATATGATACCCAAAAGCAGTTTTAAAAGGCTCTGAAATTTGCCCTTCATCTAATGAAAAAGCAACATCTTTAAATTCTTTAATAAATGGGCTATCTTTTTTTAATAATCCCATATTACCACCATTTTGTGCAACTGATGGGTCATCAGAATTAATAATTGCTTTTAGTTTAAATCCTGCACCATTTTCAACCTCCTTTTTAATTTCAGAAAGTTTTGCTATTACTCTATCAATTTCTTTTTGTGTTGGCTCGGCATTTAAAACTATTTGTGCCAATTCAATTTCAGCAGGAAATTCAGGTAATTCATTTTTAGCTTTTAGTCCGTTAAAATATACACGAACTTCCTCAGGGGTAATAGTTACTTTTTGGGTAATTTTAACCTGTTCTTTTTCAATAAGTGCATTTTCTTTTTGTACACGTGCTAGTTCCTTTTTTAGGTCTTGTAAATCATTAAAACCGTATGCAGAAACAACTTTATCTACGCTACCATATTGTTGTGTAAAGTATTTAATACTTCTATCTACTTTGTTATCAATTTCACTTTGGGTAACATTTACACTGTCAATTACAGCGTGATGTGCCAATAGTTTTTGTTTCATTAATTCCTCTAACATTTCGCAGTTAGAAATTTTCATTTTTCCTTCGCTTCGTAATTCAATTTCTTGCTTAAATTTGTCAATATCAGAGTCTAAAACTATGTTTTTACCAACTACAACGGCAACACCGTCTATTTTTGTTTGTGCATTTATTGTGAAAAATGAACTTAAAAATAAGGTTGTTAAAATACTAATATTCTTTAAATGTTTTGTTTTTAATTGCATCGTTTATTAACGTTTTTTCTATATTTCTAATTAATTCTAACTTACGTTTGTGTAAAATAAGTTGCTTTATATTATTCCTTATATAGCTTAAAGGAGCTATATCATTTTGTTTTAAAACACCTTGTACAGCCACCAAATATACTCCTAAACTATCTTCTTTTTGTATGAATTTTGATAATTTTAACAATTTTTGTTTAGGTTCGGCTTTAAAAGGGGGTAATTTTTGTAAAACTTCATTTAAAGTTAACCAAGTAGAATCTCTTAAATGGTAATCTTTATAATTAATAGTAAGGTCTTCTAAATACTCTAAATCTTCTTCTTTTGATGATTTAAACTTTTTTATAACCTCCTTTTTATCTAAAAAATTATTACCAAAATAAATGTATTTTAATTGCAATAAATTTTCTTTTAGCTTAAAATTGTCTTTGTTGGCATGATAAAAAGAATCAATTTCAGTATTAGAGATTACCGTATCTAATTGTTGTTTTATTAAACGCTCTTTATACCCATTTATAAATAAACTTTCACGATAATTTTTTACCAAATTTTTAATTTCATTGCTGTTAACTTCTGTAATGTTTTCTTCAGCCTTTTTTAAAAATAATTGTTGTTTTGCCCAAGAATTTATGTAGGCTTTAATAAAAACTAAGCTATCTTGTACTGAAATGTTTTTAGGTGTAATATTTTTGATATCTGAAAGATACAGTTTTGTATCATATATTGATGCTACAAAGGGTTCTTCTACCTCTTTTTTTTTAGGTTTAAACTCAAAATAATCACAAGAGGTTAAAAATGTTAATAATGTTATGTATATTATCGTCTTTTTCACAGCTTACCGAGTTAAAAATTATAAAGAAATAATTCCTTTTATTTTTTCTACTTTTTTGTAATAACTAATAACTTCATCAGAAGATTTTACCTTTAATTTAATAGAAACACTAATATATTTACCGTTTTTTGATTCTTTTGTGTTAATAACAGCATTACTCTTTTCAAAAATATTTTTTACTTCTTCCTGTTGATTTTCATCAGTAGGAACTATAAATTTATACAAATAATCAGACGGAAAACTTGTAGTATCATCTAATTTAATTTTTAATTCTTTATAAAAAGTTTCTCTATTTTTCATATATTTCTGTTATTATAAACGGTAAGCAAAAAGCATTCCTTAAAAAAATGGTTTACAAAATTACATTATATTATTCTAATATGTAAAAGGAAACTTATATTTTTGCCATATGCAACAAAAAATAGTTTTTATAGGAGGACCAAGTTCGGGCAAAACAACAGTATTAGCTGAGTTAAAAAAACTTGGTTATAAATGTATGCCTGAAATTTCAAGAGAAGTTACTTTAGAAGCTAAAAAACAAGGGATTGACCAGCTGTTTTTAGTAGAGCCTCTTTTATTTAGTGAAAAATTACTTGAGGGAAGAGAAAAACAATTTATAGAAGCAGATTGCTGTAATGAAAAAATTGTTTTTTTTGATAGAGGAATACCAAGTGTTCACGCTTATATGCGTTATTTTAAGACCTCTTTTCCTGATGTTTTTATTGAAAAAAGTAAAAAATATAAATATACTAAAGTATTTAGGTTTTTACCTTGGAAAGAAATTTATACGTCAGACAATGAACGTTATGAAACCTACGAACAATCAGTAGAAATTAGCAAATTTTTACACGAGGCATACTTGGAATTAGGTTATGAAATAATTGATGTTCCTTTTGGGTGTGTAGAAGACCGTTGTAAATTTATTTTAAATTTGTTGTAAATAGTGAATTTATCAACCGATATACTACAAAAATATTGGGGTTTTAACTCCTTTGTAAATTTACAAGAAGAAATTATAAAATCGGTTTTAGAAGAAAAAGATACCATTGCATTATTGCCAACGGGTGGAGGGAAATCAATTTGTTTTCAAGTTCCTGCAATGTTAAAAAATGGGGTTTGTATTGTTGTTTCACCTCTTATAGCCTTAATTCAAGACCAAGTAAATAGTTTATTAAATAAAGGGATTAAAGCTACATTTATTCCGTCAGGAACTTCGCAAGATGAAATAATAACTCTTTTTGATAATGTTAAATTCGGTAATTTTAAGTTTTTGTATGTTTCCCCTGAACGATTACAATCAAAATTTATTCAAAATAAAATTGGCGAGTTAAAAGTGTCTTTAATAGCTATTGATGAGGCTCATTGCATATCAGAATGGGGGCATGATTTTCGTCCGTCTTACAGAAATATTAATGTTTTACGAGAAATTCATCCTAATGTAAATTTTATAGCATTAACAGCATCAGCAACCAAAAAGGTGCTTAATGATATTAATATTTCTTTAGGATTAAAGAGCCCTAATATATTTAAAAAATCATTTTTTAGAGATAATTTGGCATATCAAATACATTATACAGAAGATAAATTTTACAAGTTAAAACAACTTTTAACTAAAAATAAATCTTCTGCTATTGTTTATGTTAATACTCGTAAAAGAACGAAAGAAATAAGTACTTTTCTTAATGCAAACGGATTTAAAAGTGGGTTTTATAACGGAGGATTATCATACATAGAAAAACAAACAGCATTAAATAATTGGATAACTGAAAATACTCCAATTATTGTGGCTACCAACGCATTTGGTATGGGTATAGATAAACCTAATGTAAGTTTGGTTATTCATTTTAATTTACCAAATTCAATTGAAAATTATATACAAGAAGCGGGTAGAGCAGGGCGTGATGGTAACAAAGCCTTATCAGTTGTTTTAACTAATGAAAGTGATATTGTTACAACAAAAAAATTACAGGAAGTTAGTTTCCCTACAATTAATGAAATTAAAGAAATTCATGAAAAATTATATCAACATTTTCAAATAGCAAAAGGCGAGTTAATAGAGGAAAAATTTGATTTTAATCTGTTAGAATTTTGTAATAAATATAATTTTATACCTAATAAATTATTTAATGCAGTGCAAATTTTGCATAATAATGGGGTGTTAAGTATTAATTATAATTCTCAAAAAAATTCAACTATTAAGTTTTTGGTAAATAGTAATCAGCTTTTACATTATTCAGCCACCAATTTAAGTAGGAAGAAGTTTATACAATCATTATTAAGAATGTATGGAGGAGTATTTGAACAAGAGGTTAAAATTGATGAATTTTATTTAGCAAAAAAAACAGAGGTTACTTCATGGATTGTAATTAAAAATTTAGAAAAATTAGCAGAAGATAATATTATTGAATATAATAAATCTACCTCTAACCCTGAATTGTATTTTTTACAACCAAGAGAGGATGACAAAACAATTAACAGAATTTCAAAAAAAATAACCTCTTACTTAAATCAGAAAAAACATAAGACTGATGAAATAATTAATTTTATTAAGGAAGATAGTATATGTAGGAGTGTTCAAATATTAAATTATTTTGATGAAAAATCAGTAAAAAAATGTGGAATGTGTGATGTTTGTTTAAAAACAAAATCTTTCGTAAAAAATATTACAGAACAAATTATTGAACTTATTAAAATTAATAAAGAGCTATCATCAAGAGATATATGTGAAAAAATAAATGCTAAAGAAGAAGATGTTTTAATAAATTTGCGACTATTATTATCAGAAGAAAAAATAAAAATAAATACTTATAACAAGTATATATTACCTAATTAGTTTATAAAAAATAAATATAATGCCTAAAAAAGATATGCGTATTGTTTTTATGGGAACACCAGATTTTGCAGTTACCATTTTAAAACATTTAGTAGAAAATAATTACAATGTAGTTGGTGTAATTACAGCACCAGATAAGCCAGCAGGGCGTGGACGTAAAATAAACGAATCGGCAGTAAAGAAGTATGCTTTATCACAAAAATTACCAATTTTACAGCCTAAAAATTTAAAAAATGAAGATTTTACAGCCGAGTTAAAACAACTAAATGCCGATTTACAAATTGTTGTAGCCTTTAGAATGTTGCCAAAATCAGTCTGGGCAATGCCTAAGTACGGAACGTTTAATTTACACGCCTCTTTATTACCTGAATATCGTGGTGCAGCACCTATAAATTGGGCAATTATAAACGGAGAAACCAAAACAGGAGTTACTACCTTTTTTATTGATGATAAAATTGATACAGGAGAAATTATATTACAAGAAGAAGTTGAAATTAAAGATGATGAAATTGTAGGAGAATTACATGATAAATTAATGTATTTAGGTGCTGATTTGGTTTTAAAAACAGTTGATTTAATTTCTGAGGGAAATGTAAAAACTACAAAACAACCTGATTTAGAGGAAAAATCTGCTCCAAAATTAAATCCTGATAATTGTAGGATAGATTGGGCTAAGTCGTTAAATGAAATTTATAATCATATTAGGGGGTTAAATCCGTATCCGTCAGCTTGGACAACCATTATTAATAATGATGAAGAAATTTCAGCAAAAATATATGGTGTTTCAAGAGAATTTGAAAATCATAATTTTGAAGTAGGAAAAATTATAGCAACAAAGAAAGAATTAAAAATTGCAGTAAAAGACGGTTTTTTAATAATTAATGAAATTAAACTTTCAGGTAAGAAAAAATTAGATGCGATTAGTTTATTAAACGGATTTAAGTTTTCAGATAATTCAAAAGTGTTATAATCCCTTATTATACCTCGTTTGTAGGTTTTTTTATTAATTACAAGTGTAGTTATTAACATTTTTATTAAATTTATTAACAAAAAATAAATTTTAATGCTATTTTCTTGTGTAATCCCGCATTCTGTCTATATTTGTGTTGCTAATTATAAGCATTAAAATAAAAAATTAATTAATTTTTAAATTATTTGAATTATGAACAAATCAGATTTAATTGACGCAATGGCTGCTGATGCAGGAATTTCTAAAGCTGCGGCAAAAGCTGCATTAGATTCTTTAACTAGTAATGTAACTAAAACTTTAAAAAAAGGTGATAAAGTTGCTTTAGTAGGATGGGGAACTTGGTCAGTTTCTAAAAGAGCTGCAAGAACAGGAAGAAACCCTCAAACTGGTAAAGAAATTAAAATAGCAGCTAAAAATGTTGTTAAGTTTAAAGCAGGAGCTGGTTTAAGTGATGCTGTAAACTAATAGTTTATACTAAAACAAATATAAAAAAAGAGCATTTTAATTTTAAGAAATGCTCTTTTTGTTTTTAGTGTGTTTTGTTCTAAAAATAGTATTACACAAAATTAAGAGTAATACCTGTATATCTTAACGATTTTGTAATTCTTCAAGACGTTCTCTTAAAAGTTCTTCATTTGATAGTACTTCCCAACCACCTACTATATTCCACATAAAGATTATATAAATAATGAATATTATATTTAATATAAGCCCTATAATAGCTAATATTTTACCTGTTTTTAAGCTTGAGTAATCATATTCACTAGGGTTTTCATTGTATAAGGCTGTGTCTTTTTTAGCTAAGTATAAAGCAATTAATGAACTAAAAGTTCCTAATACACCATAACAACAGCATGTTAATATTGATATAATTCCTAATACTAAAATTATTGTTGAGTTGGGTAATTTTTGTTTTTCCATTTATTTTTATATTAATTATTGAATAAATATCTCATTTTAAAATAATAGTTAACCATAATAATCATGGCATTTAATACTGCAAGTATAGTAATAATTTTTGAACCATTTTTAAATTTAAACTTAAGATTTAAAAATATAAAACCTACTAAAATTAGTAATGTAAATAATGGTGGATACATATCATAAGCACTATAAACATCGCCTTTTATTAAATGTATAAAAGAACGTTGTAAGCCACAACCAGGGCAATCAACATCAAATATTTTCTTGTTTAAACAAGGTAACATATAATCTTCAAGCTTCATATTTTAATTTATTATTTTAATAAATTTTCCATAGCTTTTTTAATGATAGCAATATTTTTAATTTTATTAGGTGTATTTTCTGTTTTTTGAGAATCTATCATTTGTCTCATCATGTTAATGCCTACATTGTCAAATCCGTATTTTTTATATTTTTTCCCTTTTTTAACAATATCATTAGTTAAATTTTTAATGGCTTGTGTATTGTTACTTTTTGCTATTTTTCCGTAGGCTTTTTTGTATAACTTTTGCGTTTCTTTATCAGAGTTTAGGAACATTCCTGAAATAACATTTTTAGCAATAAATTCTAACTGAGTATGATCATTTTCATTTATATAAATACGGGTTAAAGGGTCGGCTATTATATCTTTAACTTCATTAGGTATTTCCTTTGATTTTTTAATGGCACTTTCTTTATCAATATAATATAATGCAAGTAATCCTTTACCCATTACAGAATATGATTTGCTCTGTAAAGCGTTATTAAAAATAGGTTTTAAGTTTATATCGGTTAATTTACCTAATGTTTCAATAGCAGATGATTGTACTAAGGTTTTAGGATCATTATTCGCTATATCTTTTATTCTTTTTATTACTTGTTTTTTTGAATTTTTATTACTTAAATCTATTTTTTCTAATGCTAATTTTCGTATTCTAAAATTATTAGAATTTAAAGCGTTTGATATAGCATTAAAAGCATCATTATTTTCTTGTTGTTTAGAAATTTCTAATAATGCTTCTTTTTTATGAGCATAATTTTCGGCATATTTTAATTGATGAATATATTGTTCTAATGATTTTTTATCTTCAATATCACATAATAAAACTCCGTTAGCATTTATTTGAATTAATTCAGGTTTTTTATTGTATTTAAAGGTAAAAGAAGAATTTCTGTCTTTTACAAATACGTTGTGTCTTTTAGGTTTATTTCCCTCAAAAACATCAATAGCTAAAGGGAATTGAAAATCTTTAAAAATTTGAGATTGGTTAATATTTACAGTAACCGTTTTATCTAATTCATTATAATCATATGAAATTGATAATTTAGGATGACCACTATTAAAATACCATTGATTAAAGAACCAATTTAGGTCTTTTCCGCTAACTTTTTCTAAAGCTAATCTTAATTGATGTGCCTCGGCTGTTCCGTATTTATTGTCATTAAGAAAAGTGTTTAATCCTTTAAAAAATGCCTCGTCACCTAAATAGTTTCGTAGCATATGTAAAATAGCTCCACCTTTTTGATAGCTAACAGCATCAAACATATCTTCTTTATCATCATAATAAAAACGAACCAAATGTTTATCATAATTATCACCATTCTTATAGCCTTGTGTATCTTCTAATAAATGGGCGTCTGCTTCATCTTTTCCGTATTTATGCTCTAACCATAAATATTCACTATAATTGGCAAAACTTTCATTAATAGTTAGGTTACTCCAACTTTCAGTAGTTACTAAATTACCAAACCAATGGTGGAATATTTCGTGGGCAATAGTATTTTCGTGTGTGTTTTCATCAATTAATTGTCCTGCTGTTTGATGTGCATGTTCTCCGTGAATAACAGCGGTTGTATTTTCCATAGCACCGCTTACATAATCACGACATATAACTTGAGAATATTTATTCCAAGGATATTCAATTCCTGTAATTTTTGAAAAAAATTCTAACATTTCAGGAGTATTTCCAAAAATATCTCTTGCATATGGTGCATATTTTTTCTCTACATAATAATCAACAGGAATATCTTTGTATTTATCTTTAATAACTTCAAATTCACCTATTCCCATAAAAAATAGATAAGGAGCGTGTTTTTGAGTGAAATTCCAATAATCAGTACGAGTTCCATTATTATTTTCTGTTTGATTTTCTAATTTACCATTAGAAAGAGTAACGTATTTGTTAGGAACAGTTATGTAAATTTCTTGAGATGTTTTTTGGTTTGGAGCATCTATTGTAGGAAACCAACAACTATTAGCTTCGGTTTCCCCTTGTGTCCAAATTTGTGTTGGCTTGTCTTTTTCTTCTCCTGTAGGGTTTATAAAATACAAACCTTTGGCACTTGTAATTGCATTACTTCCTTTTTGGTTAACTTTTTCAGGTTGAGCGGTATATTTTATATAAATAGTAAGTTCTTCATTACGAGTGTATTTACGAGGTAAATTAATTATCAATTTATTATTTTCGTATGTATATTGTATTTTATTATTATCTAATAAAACCTTATGAATTAGCATTGCTTTAGCATCTAAAGTAATTTTATTTGACGGATAAAAGTGAGGTTTTACAGTAACCCATTCCTCACCGTTCATAGTTTGATTTTGAAAGTTAAAATCTACTTTTAATTTTGTGTGAACTAAATTAAAAATTTTTTCTCTTTCAGGATTATATGTTTGTGATTGAACAGATAATAAACTAAAAGTAACTACAAATAGTAGAATAATTGCTTTTTTCATAATGCTAAATATTTTTTTATAGGAATGGGCAAAAAGTATTCCAAATCTTAATGTTAACAAATGTAACAATTTTATATAGAGAACTTGTTAATTAGGCGTTAAAACATTAAAGTAAGGTATAATCATAAAAAATAAAATGTATAAAAACATAATAAAATTAGAAGTAAAAAATTAGGTTAACTAAATATTTTATACTTTTGTGACGATTAATTAGTCATTATTTTAATTAAAAGTTTAATACTTTATAGGCTGAAAAAATACGGTATCTTACATTTAATTATAGTATCTTGCAAAAAATAATTTTATAAAATGAATAATACATTTGAATTAGAATACAATTCAGAAAGAGAAACATTAATAATTCCTGAATATGGAAGACATATTCAAAAATTAGTGAATCATTGTCTTTCATTACCAACCAAAGAAGAACGAAATAAAATGGCACAAGCTATTATTGATGTAATGGGAAATTTACAACCGCATTTGAGGGATGTGCCTGATTTTAAACATAAACTTTGGGATCAGTTATATATTATGTCTGATTTTAGTTTAGATGTTGATTCGCCTTATGAAATACCTTCTAAAGAGGAATTCCAAGAAAAACCAGAGAGGTTGGCTTATCCAAAATATGCATCTAAATATCGTTTTTATGGAAATAATATTCAAATTATGATTAATGAAGCATTGTTGTGGGAAGAGGGGGAAATGAAGGGAGCATTAACTTACACTATTGCTAATCATATGAAAAAGTGCTATTTAAATTGGAATAAGGATACGGTTGAAGATGAGGTAATTTTTGATCATTTATATGAGCTGTCTGACGGAAAAATAGACCTAAGAAATATTGAAGATGAATTAACTGAAAGTAAAAATTTATTACGAAAACGATCTACGCAAGGGCAAAGAAATCAAAGGAATTATAAGAAGAATACTAATAAATCTAATAATAAAAATTATAAAAAATAAAAATGGCATCATTTAAAATAGAAGGAGGGCATAAATTAAAAGGAACAATTATTCCTCAAGGAGCAAAAAATGAGGCTTTACAGGTAATTTGTGCAGTTTTATTAACTGATAAAAAGGTTATTATAAATAACATTCCTGATATTGTTGATGTAAATAAACTTATTTTTATTCTTGGAGAATTAGGAGTAAAGATTGAAAAATTATCATCAAATTCATATTCTTTTCAGGCTGATGAAATTGATTTAGATTATCTTGAAAGTGAAAAATTTAAAAAAGACGGGAGTTCATTAAGAGGATCTATTATGATTGTTGGGCCTTTATTGGCTCGTTTTGGAAAAGGATATATTCCTCGCCCTGGTGGAGATAAAATAGGTCGCCGTCGTTTAGATACGCATTTTCAAGGGTTTATTAATTTAGGGGCAAGGTTTAGATACAATAAAGAGGAACGTTTTTACGGAGTTGAAACTGATAACGGATTAAGAGGAACAGATATGTTACTTGATGAAGCATCAGTAACAGGAACGGCGAATATTATTATGGCAGCTGTTTTAGCGAAAGGAAAAACAACTATTTATAATGCAGCCTGTGAGCCATATATTCAACAATTATGTAAAATGCTTAATAGTATGGGGGCAAAAATTAGTGGAGTTGCCTCAAATTATTTAACTATTGAAGGAGTTGAAAAACTTAATGGTTGTGAACATACTATTTTACCAGATATGATTGAAATAGGAAGCTGGATTGGTATGGCTGCAATGACCAAATCGGAAATTACTATTAAAAATGTTAGTTGGAAAGATTTAGGGCAAATTCCGTCCGTTTTTAGAAAATTAGGAATACAATTAGAGAAAAAAGGCGATGATATTTTTATTCCGTCACAAGAAGAATATGTTATTCAAAATTATATTGACGGTTCAGTTTTAACCGTTGCGGATGCTCCTTGGCCGGGGTTTACTCCTGATTTATTAAGTATTGTTTTAGTGGTTGCTACACAAGCAAAAGGAACGGTTTTAATTCATCAAAAAATGTTTGAAAGTCGTTTGTTCTTTGTAGATAAATTAATTGATATGGGGGCAAAAGTAATTCTTTGTGACCCACATAGAGCCACCGTAATTGGGCATAATAGAGAATCAAAATTAAAAGCAACTAAAATGGTTTCACCTGATATTAGAGCAGGAATTTCATTATTAATTGCTGCATTATCAGCAGAAGGAACAAGCGTAATTGATAATATTGAACAAATTGATAGAGGCTACGAACGAATTGTGGAACGATTACAGGTTTTAGGAGCTAAAATTGAAAGAATTGATTAAATTTATTGGTATTTAATGATACACTAAAGTATGACTAAATGTAAAAAATGCAATGAGGAAATAATTAAAAATTATTGTCCTAATTGCGGGATTCCTAAAAAAATTGAGAGGATAGATTTTTATTATATTTTATCTCAATTAGCTAGTATTTTTACTCTTCAAAAAGGTATATTTTATACAATAAAAGAAGTGTTTATAAGACCAAATAAAAGTATCAAGAATTTTATTCTTTATGATAGAAATAGTCTTGTAAAGCCAATTATTTTTTTGTTCTTAACTTCTTTTATTTATGCTTTAATTAATAGATTATTAAATATTGAAATTCTACGAATAGAGGTTGATAGTAATGAAATATTAAAATATTCATTTTTGAAAATATTAGAAGATAATATTGCTTATATGAATATAATTTTTATATTCTTTATAGCAATGTGGTTAAGATTATTTTTTAGAAAACAATCATTTAATTTTTTTGAAATTTTAATATTACTTTGTTTTGTAATAGGTAATGTGTTATTAATGTCATCAATATTTAATATTATTCAAAGTTTAGTAAATATTGAATTACAATATATTAGTTTTATTATAGTAGGTAGTTATACAATTTATTCAATATTTGTTTTTTTTGGTGATAAAAAAACAAAAAGTTTGGTTAAAGTACTTGGTGCTTATGTATTAGGAATTTTAACTGCAACATTATTAATAACGATTGTTGAGACTATAATTCATAAACTAACAAATGTTTAATAATAAAAAAACAAAACAACCATAATAAAATCATTTAAAATTATATATAAGGAACAGTGTCAAATTGGCACTATTTTTTGTTGGCAATGTTATTGCTATATTATAACCATAAATTAAAAATAGTTTTTTGCAATGAGTAAAGACCAGTATACAAAAGAAGACGAGTTGAAAGATAAACTTGAAAACGAGAATTTAGAAGAAAAAACGGAAAAAACCGAAGAAATAAAGCAAGAAGAAAATAAAGAAGAGCCTACAACAGAGGAATTAATTCAAGCAGAAAAGGATAAATACCTACGATTATTTGCCGAGTTTGAGAATTATAAAAAAAGAACTACAAAGGAACGAATAGAATTATTTAAAACGGCAGGGCAAGAAATAATGTCAGTACTACTGCCAATTTTAGATGATTTTGAAAGGGCTTTAAAACATATTGAAGATGATAAAGAAGCCGAAGAATTAAGAAAGGGCGTATTATTAATTTATCAAAAACTTATAAAAGTTCTTGAACAAAAGGGCTTATCTGTTATTGAAGTAAAAGAAGGAGATGAGTTTGATGCAGAAGTTCATCAAGCAATTACGCAAATACCTGCACCATCTGATGATTTAAAAGGAAAGGTGATTGAGTGTATAGAAAGAGGATATAAATTAGGAGATAAAATTATTCGTCACCCAAAAGTAGTAGTGGCACAGGCTTAATAAATATAAATTATGAATATATTTTTGGTTTAAAATTATTTTTAAACTTAAAATTTTTAAACTTTTAAATTAAAAGTGGCAAAACAAGATTATTACGAAGTATTAGGAATTTCAAAATCTGCAAGTCAGGCAGAAATAAAAAAAGCATATAGAAAGAAGGCTATTAAATATCACCCAGATAAAAACCCAGGGGATAAAGAAGCTGAAGAAAAATTTAAATTATGTGCCGAAGCATACGAGGTTTTAAGTGATGAAAACAAAAAAGCTCGTTATGACCAATTTGGTCATCAAGCCTTTGAGGGAGGTGGCGGTTTCGGTGGTGGCGGAATGAATATGGATGACATATTTAGCCAATTTGGAGATATCTTTGGAGGTGCTTTTGGTGGCGGATTTGGAGGCTTCGGAGGCGGAGGAAGAGGACAAGCCAGAGTTAAAGGAAGTAATTTGCGTATTAGAGTAAAATTAACACTTGAAGATATTGCAAACGGAGTAGAGAAGAAGGTAAAAGTACGCCGTAAAGTTCAAGCAGATGGGGTTACTTATAAAACTTGTTCGGGGTGTAATGGCTCAGGGCAACAAGTGAGAATGACACGAACTATTTTAGGTAATATGCAAACAGCAACCACTTGTTCTGTTTGTAAAGGAGCTGGGGAGATAATTGATAAAAAACCAAGTGGAGCAGATGCACAAGGTTTAATAGTAAAAGAAGAAACAGTTTCTATAAACATACCTCAAGGAGTTACTGAAGGGGTTCAATTAAAGGTTGGAGGAAAAGGAAATGATGCACCAGGTAAAAATTCAATTGCGGGAGATTTGTTGGTGCTTATTGAAGAAATTCAGCACGAAAAATTAAAGAGAGAGGGAAGCAATATTCATTATGATTTATATATAAACTTTTCAGAGGCTGTTTTAGGAACATCAAAAGAAATAGAAACAGTTACAGGGAAAGTAAAAATTAAGATTGATGCAGGAACACAGGCAGGTAAAATTTTACGATTAAAAGGTAAAGGTTTACCAAGTATTGAGCATTATGGAAATGGTGATTTCTTAATCCATATAAATGTTTGGACTCCACAAGAGTTATCAAAAGAACAAAAAGAATTTTTTGAAAAAATGTTAGAGGATGATAATTTTAGTCCTAATCCTCAGAAAAGTGATAAGTCATTTTTTGAAAAAGTAAAAGATATGTTTTCTTAAGAAAACATATCTTTTAAATATAAAAAGTGCTGTTAATATGAATTTTAACAGCACTTTTTTAAATTTTAACCGGTTTTATGTAATTTTAATTTTTAAATTATTGATATTTCTATTAAAAACAAAGTAATTTTTGGTAATCTAAATTTGATGTAAAAAAATATATTTTTCATCAAATTGATTTAAAATGTTTAAAATTTTATCGTAATTTGCTTCAAAGTTATTTTGTTGTAATTACAGTATATACTGCTTTTTAGCAGTTTGTACAACTTTTTCTAAATGAACTACGGGTTAATAAATTTTAGAATAATGATAAAACCTAATTGGAAAACAGTAAAAGAATACGAAGATATTACGTATAAAAAAAGTCATAATGTAGCACGAATAGCGTTTAATCGTCCTAATATTCGTAATGCATTCCGACCAAAAACTACTTCAGAATTGTTAGACGCATTTCACGATGCAAACGAAGATGCAAATATAGGTGTAGTGTTGTTATCAGCCGAAGGACCTTCAACAAAAGACGGAGTTTGGAGTTTTTGTTCAGGGGGTGACCAAAACGCTCGTGGGCGTGAGGGTTATGTAGGCGATGACGGATACCACCGATTAAATATTTTAGAAGTTCAACGATTAATTAGGTTTATGCCAAAGGCTGTTATCTGTGTTGTTCCGGGTTGGGCTGTTGGTGGCGGACATAGTCTTCATGTAGTTTGTGATTTAACTTTGGCAAGTAAAGAACACGCCATTTTTAAACAAACTGATGCCGATGTAACTTCGTTTGATGCTGGTTACGGCTCGGCATATTTGGCAAAAATGGTTGGGCAGAAAAAGGCTCGTGAGATTTTCTTTTTAGGACGAAACTATTCGGCACAAGAGGCATACGAAATGGGAATGGTAAATGCCGTAGTTCCTCACAATGAATTGGAACAAACAGCTTTTGATTGGGCTCAAGAGATTTTACAAAAATCGCCAACATCAATAAAAATGTTAAAATTCGCAATGAATTTAACTGATGACGGAATGGTAGGGCAACAAGTTTTTGCAGGGGAAGTTACTCGCCTTGCTTATATGACCGATGAGGCAAAAGAGGGAAGAGATGCTTTTTTAGAAAAACGTAAGCCTAATTTTCCAAAGCGTTGGATACCGTAACCCCCCCCAACCTTCCCAAAGGGAGGGGGTAAGCGAACGGAGTTTTTAAAAAGTGAATAATTAAATTAATAGTTGGTTTCTGTTAGTTCCTCCTTGTAGAGAGAGATAAATGAAACTCTAAAAAAAACAGCGATACACCCACGCTGATAACTCCCTCCCTTTGGGAGGGTTGGGGTGGGCTTTTATGAAGATAATCTGTATAGGAAAAAATTATATTGAAGAAATTCCACAAGAAAGACCAGAGCCTATTGTTTTTCTAAAACCTGATTCTGCAATTTTGCCAAAAAAAATGCCTTTTTTTATTCCTCCGTTTTCTAATGAGGTTTATTATGAAGTTGAGGTTTTAGTAAAAATTAATAAGGTTGGTAAGTTTATTCAGCCAAAGTTTGCACCAAAATATTATGATGAAATTGGTTTGGGGATTGATTTTACTGTTCGTGATGTTTGGCAAAAATGCCAAGAACAAGGTTTATCGTGGGAAAAAGCCAAAGCCTTTGATGGAAGTGCTGTTATAGGTCAATTTTACCCAAAAGAAGAGTTTAATTTGGAAGATATTTCATTTCAATTACTTAAAAATGATGAAGTTGTGCAAAATGGAAATACAGCCAATATGTTGTGGAACATAGATGAATTAATAAGTTATTTTTCGCAATATTTTACCCTTAAAAAAGGTGATATCATTTTTACAGGAACACCGGTAGGAGTTGGTAAAGTATCTGAGAATGATATTTTAACAGGAATTATTGATAATAAACAAGCCTTTGAAATTAAGGTAAAGTAATAATGAATGATAAAGAAACAATAGTTTTAGTGGGGGAGTTGTTAAAATCAAAAGGTTTAACCGTTTCAACAGCCGAGAGTATGACAGGAGGTAAGTTAGCCTCAACAATTGTGTCAGTTGCAGGAGCATCACAATATTATAAAGGTAGTTTTATAACATATTCGGCAGATTTAAAACAAAAATTGCTTGGTGTTCCGAAAGAAGTAATTGATAAATATTCTGTTGTAAGTAAAGAAGTAGCCGAAATAATGGCGAGTTTGGTTAAGGAAAAAACAGAAACTGATTTTGGAATTTCAGTAACAGGAAATGCAGGACCAACAACTGATGTAAATACAAAAGATGTAGGATTAGTATTTATAGGTATAGCAAGTAAAAAAGGAGTAAATGTTTTTAAACTTAATTTTAATGAGCCACGAGAAAAGGTTATAAATTTAACGGTAATTAAGGCTCTTGAATTGTTAAAACAAGAAATTTAAAAAAAATAATAGAATTTTTTGTTTGAATTAGTAAAAAGTTTGTATATTTGCAACTCGTTTAGAAATAACACTAAAAGCGGTTAATAAGATGTCAAGAGTTTGTGAATTAACAGGAAAAAAAGCAATGGTAGGGAATAATGTATCTCACGCCATGAATAAAACAAAAAGGAAATTTGATGCTAATTTAATGACAAAGCGTTTTTATATTCCTGAAGAAGATAAATGGATTACTTTAAAAGTATCTGCTTCTGCATTAAAGAATATTAACAAGAAAGGAATTTCTGCAGTTATTAAAGAAGCTCGTGAAAAAGGATTTTTAACAAAATAATCCTATACAAAGCATATAAAATTTTACAGAGATGGCAAAGAAAGGAAACAGAGTTCAGGTAATTTTAGAATGTACAGAGCATAAAGCAACAGGTATGCCTGGTACTTCTCGTTACATTACAACGAAAAATAAGAAGAATACTCCTGATAGAATGGAATTAAAGAAGTTTAATCCTATCTTGAAGAAGATGACTGTTCATAAAGAAATTAAATAATAACGCTACGGCATATAAAAATATATTAAGATGGCAAAGAAATCAGTAGCAACGTTACAAACAGGGTCAAAAAGATTAACAAAAGCTATAAAAATGGTGAAATCTCCAAAAACAGGGGCTTATTCATTTGTTGAAGCAATTGTAGATCCTGAAAAAGTAAATGACTTTTTATCTAAAAAGTAATTTTATACAAAGAATTAAATTAAAGCTATTTTCGTAAGAAAGTAGCTTTTTTTGTTATAAAAAAGTTATTTTTGAGTATTATATAAAAATAATGTAGTACCTTACGTTAGCAGTTTGTTTATTACAAGGTATAAAATTATAGTAAATTTCATTATGTTTTTAGGATATGTTAATTAAGTTATAAATAAGATAAATATATGAGTTTTTTTAAGAAAATAT
Organism: Tenacibaculum sp.; assembly: GCA_018456245.1. Taxonomy (GTDB): domain Bacteria; phylum Bacteroidota; class Bacteroidia; order Flavobacteriales; family Flavobacteriaceae; genus Polaribacter. Next base: position 22,485 of record JAGYHQ010000015.1, read on the forward strand.
TTTCAAAAGATAAAAAAGAAAAATTAGATAAAGGTTTGGAAAAATCTAAATCCAGTTTTTTAGGGAAATTATCTAAGGCAGTAGTAGGAAAATCAAAAGTAGATGATGATGTATTAGATAATTTAGAGGAGATTTTAATAGCTTCAGATGTAGGGGTTAATACTACATTAAAAATAATTGAAAGAATAGAAGCTCGTGTTGCTCGTGATAAATATTTAGGAACATCTGAACTAAATGGTATTTTACGTGAAGAAATAGCTGGTTTATTATCAGAAACTAATGTTGGTAATGATACTGATTTTGTAGTTCCTGATAACAAAAAGCCTTATGTTATAATGGTTGTAGGGGTAAATGGAGTAGGAAAAACAACAACTATTGGTAAGTTAGCATATCAATTTAAAAAGAAAGGATTAAAAGTTGTTTTAGGTGCAGCAGATACGTTTAGGGCAGCTGCGATAGACCAATTACAAGTTTGGGCAGATAGGGTAGAAGTGCCTATTATTCGTCAAGAAATGGGGTCAGACCCTGCCTCTGTGGCTTATGATACGGTTAAATCAGGGGTTAGCCAAAATGCAGATGTAATTATAATTGATACCGCAGGGCGTTTACATAACAAGGTTAATTTAATGAATGAGTTAACAAAAATTAAACGTGTAATGCAAAAGGTAGTTCCTGATGCACCAAATGATGTATTATTGGTATTAGATGGCTCAACAGGGCAAAATGCTTTTGAGCAAGCAAAGCAATTTACCAAAGCAACGGAAGTAACTTCATTGGCTGTTACTAAATTAGACGGAACAGCAAAAGGCGGAGTTGTAATTGGTATTTCAGACCAATTTCAAATTCCTGTAAAATATATTGGTGTAGGCGAGGGGATTGATGATTTGCAAATATTTAATAGAATTGAATTTGTAGATAGTTTCTTTAAATAGAATATATTTATTTCGGTAATTTAAGACAATAAAAAGCCTCTAAATTTTTTAAATTTAGGGGTTTTTGTATATTTTTTAAAAGGGTAGTTTAAATACTAATCAGCTTTTGTCATAGTTAATTTACCATGATGTATTCCTTTTATTGCAATAATTCTACTAGCAAGTTCATTTAATACAGAAGCTTTACCTTTTGCTGCAATAATTTCCATACATAAACTTTTTTCTAAATGAATATGTTGAGAAGAAAGAATAATATCATGATAATCGTGCTGAACAGTAGTAAGTTTTGTAGAAAGTTCTCTTCTATGATGGTCATACACAATTGTTATAGAACCTGCTACTAAACTGTCATTTTTCCATTTGGTAGCAACTACATTATTATTAATAAGTTGCCTTATAGCTTGTGAACGATTTGTATAATGATTTTTAGCTGCGTAATTATCAAGTTTCTCTAAAAGTTCCCTTTCTAAAGAAACTCCAAAACGGACTATTGTTGAAGGCATATATTTAAAGTTTAATTATTATAAAATTTAACTAAAAGTACACTCCCAAAGTACACTCCCAAAGTACACTCCCAAAGTACACTCCCAAATTTACAAAAAATTTTATTTACTTAATAGGTATTTTAATAAAATATTCTTTACCGCTTTTGTTATTTAATTTAGTTTCTCTTAACCAAGGGTTTACTAATTTTAATTCCTTGTAAGTAATATTATGTTCTTTTGCAAAATCTGATAAATTAGGTATTTCATAATTTACCATTATTTCTTTAACTCTTGGGTAAGTGTATAAATCTTCTTGGTCATAAATAAAACCGTATTTTTTAGGGTTAGACATTATTTCTTTTAAGGCTAAAATGCGAAATACATATCTAGAGGTTTCTCGGTTTAAGTACAAATCATAGTAATTGCTAACTTGTTGTTCTTCCATTCTATTAGCTATTCTTGAATTTCCTGCGTTGTATGCAGCAGCGGCAAGTGTCCAAGACCCTAATTTTTCTTTTGATTGTTTTAAATAATCGGCAGCAGCTCTTGTAGATTTATCTATATTATAACGTTCATCTACATTATTATTCACTTCAAGCCCGTACTCTCTAGCTGTTTTTGGTAAAAAATGCCAAAATCCTGCTGCTCTTGCAGGCGAAGGAACATTAATTAAACCACTTTCAGCTACACATAAGTATTTAAAATCATCGTGTAAGCCATATTTTTTTAATAAAGGCTCAATTATTGGAAAAAATTTATTAGCTCTTTTAATTAGCAATAATCCGTTAGACTGCCAGTAAGTATTTACTAATAACTCTCTATCTATTCGTTCTCTAATATTAGGGTCTTCTAACGGTACAACTTCCCCTGCTAATTCTAAATGATGAGGTATTTTTACTGCTTTAATTTCATATAAATCAGAAACATTTCTTAAACTTTCGTTTTTATTAGCATTAATCATAAAGAAAGTAATTCCAATAAATAAGGTTAAAGAAAGTAATTTAATAACAGTTTTATTCATAGTAAATATATTTTAGGTATGGCGTTAAGTTATGAATTTATTTGATAAAATCAAAACGAACAGTACCGCTTTCATCTATTTTTGTTAATTTAATTTGATGTAAAGTGTTTACAAGTTCAGGGTTCCACGGTGTTCTTACTTTTACATAATTTTCGGTAAATCCGTATATGTACCCCTCTTTGTTTTCGCCTTCAAATAAAACAGTTAATGTATTTCCTAATTGGCTTTCATAAAAAGCTCTACGCTTTTTAACCGATAGTCCTCTTAACATTTTACTACGTTTTGCACGTGTTTTATTATCTACAACTCCTTTCATTTTAACAGCTTTGGTATTAGCTCTTTCAGAATAGGTAAAAACGTGTAAATAAGAAACGTCTAACTCACTTAAATAATTGTAAGTTTCTAAGAAAAGTTCATCTGTTTCCCCCGGGAAACCAACTATAACATCAACTCCAATACAACAATTAGGCATTACTTCTCTAATTTTATTTACTCTACTTGTGTAGGTATCTTTTAAATACCTACGTCGCATTAATTTAAGTAAAGTATCACTTCCTGATTGTAAAGGAATATGGAAATGAGGTACAAAACAATTTGATGTTGAAATAAAATCAATTGTTTCATCTTTTAAAAGGTTAGGTTCAATAGATGAAATTCGTAAACGATGAATTCCCTCAACTTTATCTAATGCTTTAACAAGGTCTAAAAAAGTATGTTCGTGTTTTTTATCTCCAAATTCTCCTTTTCCGTAATCTCCTATATTTACCCCTGTTAATACAATTTCTTTAATACCTTTTTCAGATATTTCTTTGGCATTTTTTAGTACATTTTCTAAAGTATCACTTCTTGAAATTCCGCGTGCCATAGGAATTGTACAGAAAGAACATTTATAATCACAACCGTCTTGTACTTTTAAAAAAGCACGAGTTCTATCTCCAATAGAGTATGATCCAACATAAAAATTGGCATCTTCAATTTCACAAGAATGTACTTCTCCTATTTCATTTTTAGTTAAATCATTAATATAACTGGTTACATTAAATTTTTCGGTAGCTCCTAAAACTAAATCAACCCCATTAACATCGGCTAATTCTTTAGGCTTTAATTGGGCATAACAACCAATAGCAATTAAAAAGGCATTACTATTTTGTTTTAAAGCAGATTTTACAATTGTTTTAAAACGTTTGTCGGCATTATCAGTTACCGAGCAGGTGTTAATTACATAAATATCAGCTTTTTCATCAAATTCAACACGCTTAAATCCTTCATTTACAAAGTTTCTTGTAATTGTTGAAGTTTCTGAAAAATTTAATTTACATCCTAAAGTATAAAAAGCAACTGTCTTATCTACATTATTCATTTCCATAAAGTATTAAAAGTGCAAAAATAATCATAAACAGCTTTAAAACCTAATGACTTGAATATTCGTAATCATTATAAATAAGTAAATCTGTTGATAACTATTTTAACAAAATTTGCCTTTTTACGAGGTTATAATTACTTTAGCCGATACTTCAATTTTTTAAAATTTATGACTCAAGAAACTAAATATACTGAAGATAACATACGTTCATTAGATTGGAAAGAACATATTAGAATGCGACCAGGTATGTATATTGGTAAGTTAGGTGATGGCTCTTCACCTGATGACGGAATTTACATTCTTGTAAAAGAAATTCTTGATAATTCTATTGATGAATTTGTAATGGGAACGGGTAAAACTATTGAAGTTACCATTAAAGAGAGTGAAGTTTCTGTACGAGATTACGGGCGAGGAATTCCGTTAGGAAAGGTTGTAGATGTAGTTTCAAAAATGAATACAGGGGGGAAGTATGATTCTCGTGCTTTTAAAAAATCAGTAGGATTAAACGGTGTTGGTACTAAGGCTGTAAATGCGTTATCTACGTTTTTTAGGGTTGAATCAATAAGAGAGGGGAAGTCGGTTTTTGCTGAATTTGAAAAAGGTAATTTGGTAAATAAAAGTGAGCCAGAAGATTCAAAAGGAAGAAAAGGAACAAAAGTAACTTTTGTTGCAGATGAAACTATCTTTAAAAACTATAAATACCGACCTGAATACGTAATAAAATTACTTAAAAACTATGTGTATTTAAACCCAGGGTTAACCATTGTATTTAATGGAGAGAAGTTTTTTTCAGAAAACGGATTAAAAGATTTACTGGAAGATAACAACAATGTAGATGATATGTTATACCCAATAATTCATTTAAAAGGAGATGATATTGAGGTGGCAATAACTCATAGTAAAACTCAATATTCAGAGGAATATCATTCATTCGTTAATGGGCAACACACTACACAAGGAGGAACACATCAATCTGCATTCAGGGAAGCATTGGTAAAAACTATACGAGAATTTTATAATAAAAATTTTGATGCTTCTGATGTGCGAAAATCAGTGATTTCGGCAATTTCTATTAAAGTTATGGAGCCTGTTTTTGAAAGCCAAACAAAAACAAAATTAGGCTCTACCGATATGGGAGGGGATTTGCCGACTGTTCGTACATATATAAATGATTTTGTAAAAACGAATTTAGATAATTATTTACATAAAAATACTGATGTAGCCGAGGCTTTACAAAAGAAAATATTACAAGCCGAAAAGGAAAGAAAAGAACTTTCAGGAATACGAAAACTTGCCAGAGATAGAGCAAAAAAAGCAAGTTTACACAATAAGAAATTACGTGATTGCCGTATTCATTTTAGCGATACTAAAAAAGAAAATTATTTAGATACTACTTTGTTTATAACCGAGGGAGATTCGGCAAGTGGGTCTATCACAAAATCAAGAAACGTAAATACACAAGCAGTTTTTAGTTTAAAAGGTAAGCCTTTAAATTCATACGGATTAAGCAAAAAAATCGTATATGAAAACGAAGAGTTTAATTTGTTGCAATCGGCTTTAAATATTGAAGATGGTTTGGAAGATTTACGTTATAATAATATTGTAATTGCTACCGATGCCGATGTTGACGGAATGCATATTCGTTTATTATTAATTACGTTTTTCTTACAATTTTTCCCTGAACTTATAAAAGAAGGGCATTTATATATTTTAGAAACACCTTTGTTTAGAGTTCGTAATAAGAAAGAGACTATTTATTGTTATTCGGAAGAAGAAAAACAACAAGCAATACAAAAATTACGAGGAAAACCGGAAATTACACGATTTAAAGGACTCGGGGAAATTTCGCCTAATGAGTTTGTCCATTTTATAGGGGAAGATATTCGTTTAGAGCCTGTCATGTTAGATAAAGAAAAATCTATTGATGATATGTTGGAGTTTTATATGGGTAAAAACACTCCTGATAGACAAAAATTTATCATTAATAATTTAAAAGTTGAGTTAGATTTAATTGAAGATTAACATTCCTCAATATTTATAAGATTATGAAATTAAATATAAAAAACGAAACAGGAATATTAAAAAAAGTTGTTTTAGGTCAACCTAAATCAAACGGTAAAGTTCCTACTTTAGATGAATGTTATGATGCAAAATCATATTATATTTTACAAAATGATACTTATCCAACACAGGAAGAAATTACTAATGAAATAGAGCAATTTAAGTCTGTTTTAGAAAAATATAATGTGGAGATTTTTCGTCCTGAAATAATTGGAAACTGTAATCAAGTTTTTGCAAGAGATGTTGCCTTTGTAATTGATGATAAAATGGTTGTTTCAAATTTAATTCCTGATAGAGAAGAAGAGCAGAATGCTTACATAAACATATTTGAGCAAATAAATTGGAGAGACCTTATAAAGTTACCAGAATCTGTTCATATTGAGGGAGGGGATGTAATGCCTTGGAATGATTTTCTTTTTGTAGGTACTTATTATGGAGATGATTATGCTAAATACAAAACTGCACGAACAAATAAAGCGGCAGTTAGGTTATTAAAAGAATATTTTCCTGAAAAACGAGTGTTAGATTTAGAATTAAATAAAAATGATAAAGACCCATTTAAAGGAATTTTACATTTAGATTGTACTTTTAATATTGTGGGTAACGACAAATGTATAATTTACAAAAAAGGATTTAAGAAAGAGAGTGATTATCATTTATTAGTTGGGCTTTTTGGAAAGGAAAATTGTTTTGAAATTACTGACCAAGAAATGTTTGAAATGAACCCAAATATTTTTTCAATTTCGCCAAAAGTAGTGGTTTCTGATAGTGCTTTCACACGTATGAATGAACAATTAAGAAAATGGGGAATTACTGTTGAAGAAATTAAATATCGTGAAATTTCAAAAATGGGAGGGTTGTTGCGTTGTTCAACAATGCCACTTGTTAGGGAATAGCATTAAAATGATTATTCGTATTGTTTAAAAGGAAATTAAAATTAAAAGAAAACAAATTTTATAGTTAAAATAAGTTGTGAGATTTTGGAAAAAAATATATTAATCGATATTAATAATTTGAGTAGAGTATTTTTTCATGAAATAGGACACTTTATAGCACAAGAATTAAATTATAAGCTATTTAAAGTGGGACTTGGTACTGAAAAAATTTGGATTGAGTCAAAAAGGTTTTCTAATAAAATAGATTATTGTGGTGGAGTTAGACCTAAAAAACCAGTTGATTATGTGGATGATGGTGAAATTAGAAAACCTATACATTATATTTCAAATATTATTTATGGATGTATAATTCAAACTTTGTATTTAAAATCAAAGGAAGATTATAAATTTCATGATTGTTTTGATTACAGAGATGATGCTAATGGAAAATCAGATGTTGAACATTTTGCCTCAACGGGTAAATATTTTGATGGAAAAATAAGAAAAAAGGTTATAGAATTTATAAAAAATATTTATATTTCTAGGTTAGAAAACGATAAAAATCATTTAAAAAAGTTGTTTTTATTGGAGCCTACTAAATTTATAATTACAAGTAAAACAAGAAGAAAAGAATTAGATTTAAATTTATTAAGGGAATCTATGTCGGATTTTTTGGTTGAACATGAAGAACATTAACATTATGATTATTTAATCGAAAATATAACGAATATAACAGAGGCTTAGTAAACTTTTTTCTTGAAGCAAAGACTTATACTAAAATTATGGAAGAAAATAACAACGAAAACGAACAACAAATAAATGAAAACCACGAGCAAACCGAAACTTTAACTAAAGTTACAGGAATGTATAAGGAGTGGTTTTTAGATTATGCTTCATATGTAATTTTAGAACGTGCAGTGCCTGCTATTGAAGACGGATTTAAACCCGTTCAGCGTCGTATTATGCACTCAATGAAAGATTTAGATGATGGGCGTTATAATAAGGTAGCGAATATTGTAGGTCATACAATGCAATATCATCCACACGGAGATGCGTCAATCGGAGATGCAATGGTGCAAATGGGGCAAAAAGAATTGTTAATTGATATGCAAGGTAACTGGGGAAATATTCTAACAGGAGATAGTGCTGCAGCTCCTCGTTATATTGAGGCTCGTTTATCAAAATTTGCATTAGATGTTGTTTTTAATCCTAAAACTACTGAATGGCAATTATCTTATGACGGACGAAAAAATGAACCAGTAAATCTTCCTGTAAAATTTCCGTTGTTATTAGCACAAGGGGCGGAGGGGATTGCAGTAGGTTTATCAACCAAAATTTTACCTCATAACTTTAATGAATTAATTGATGCCTCTATAAAACATTTACAAGGAAAAAGTTTTTCATTATTCCCTGATTTTGTAACAGGAGGAATTGCAGATATTTCAAACTATAATGAAGGAAAAAGAGGAGGGAGAGTTCGTATAAGAGCAAAAATAGATGTTCTTGATAAAAAAACATTAATAATTACTGAATTACCTTTTGGTACAACAACCTCAACGTTAATTGATAGCGTTTTAAAAGCCAATGATAAAGGTAAAATTAAGATTAAAAAAATAGAAGATAATACAGCAGCAAATGTTGAAATTTTAGTTCATTTACCACCAAATGTATCGCCAGATAAAACCATTGATGCCTTGTATGCTTTTACAAGTTGTGAAACTTCAATTTCGCCGTTATGTTGTATTATTGAAGATAATAAACCTATTTTTATAGGAGTTTCAGAGGTTTTAAAGCGTTCAACTGACCATACTGTTGGTTTGCTTAAACAAGAATTAGAAATTCAGTTACATGAGTTAGAGGAACAATGGCATTTTTCTTCATTAGAACGTATTTTTATTGAAAATAGAATTTACCACGATATTGAAGAGGAAGAAACGTGGGAAGGCGTAATTAAAGCAATTGATGACGGATTACAACCACATATTAAGCATTTAAAAAGACTAATAACCGAAGAAGATATTGTTAGATTAACCGAAATACGCATTAAAAAAATATCAAAATTTGATATTGATAAAGCCAAACAATTTATTGAAAGTTTAGAGGAAAAAATAGCCGAAGTAAAACATCATTTAAATAATTTAATTACTTATGCTATTGATTACTTTAAAGAATTAAAAACCAAATATGGTAAAGGAAAAGAACGTAAAACAAAATTAGTTACTTTTGATGATATTGTTGCTACAAAAGTAGTAATGCGTAATGAAAAATTATATGTAAATAGGAAAGAAGGTTTTATAGGAACATCTCTTAAAAAAGATGAATTTGTATGTGATTGTGCCGATATTGATGATATAATTATTTTTAAAGATAACGGCTCAATGCTCGTTACCAAAGTAGATAGTAAAGTTTTTGTAGGTAAAGGAATTATTTATGTAGCAGTATTTAAAAAAGGAGATAAGCGTACTATTTATAATATGATTTATAAAGACGGAGCATCTAACATTAGTTATATGAAACGTTTTTCAGTAACAGGAATTACCCGTGATAGAGAATATTTACTCGGTAATAATAATGAAAAATCAAAAGTATTATACTTAACAGCTAATCCTAATGGAGAGGCAGAAACAGTAACCATTTTATTGCGTGCAGTAGGTAATATTAAAAAACTTAAATGGGATTTAAGTTTTGCCGATTTAGCAATTAAAGGTAGAGGTGTAAGAGGAAATCAGGTAACTAAATATGCAATTAAAAAAGTAGAATTTAAAGAGGAAGGGGTATCTACGTTAAAACCTCGTAAAATTTGGTTTGATGATACAGTACAGCGTTTAAATGTTGATGAGAGAGGAGAGATGTTGGGGGAATTTAAAGCCAATGACAAAATTTTAATAGCTACTCAAGCTGGTAAAATAAAAGCAGTATCGCCAGATTTGGCTATGCATTTTGATGATGATACTATTTTAATAGAAAAATGGCAACCAAATAAACCAATATCAGCAGTTTATTTTGATGGAGAAAAAGAACGCTATTTTGTAAAACGTTTTTTAATAGAAACAACCGACAAAGAGGAATTATTTATCTCTAACCACCCAAAAAGTAAATTACAGATTATAGCTACTGATTATAGACCAATGGCAGAGGTTATATTTTTTAAAAGGAGTTTAAATAATATAACTATTAATTTTGAAGAATTTATTTCTATTAAAGGAATAAAAGCCTTAGGAAACCAATTAACCACTGAAAAGATACGTGAAATAAATCTTTTAGATCCATTACCTTATGAAGATGTAGAGAAAGAAAATGTTGATGACACAGCAAATAATCAGTCGGTATTAGATGTTAATGAAGATAAGGAAAATAAAAAACAAGAATTATTAAAAAAAGCAATTCAAAAAAAGAAAGGTAATACTAATGATGATGACCAAATAAAATTATTTTAGGTTTAATAAACTAAATTAGTAAAAGTAAAAAAAGTAATTGATTTTTAATTTATTATGTGACTTAATTGTGTTTTATGTGTCTAAGTATATAGAACGTATATAGAACGTATATAGAACGTATATAGAACGTATATAGAACGTATATAGAACGTATATAGAACGTATATAGAACGTATATAGAACGTATATAGAACGTATATAGAACGTACTATACTAAATAAATTAAAAATGAAAAAAACATTATTATTTGTATTATTGAATTTGCTAGTTGTATTATATGCTTATTCAGGAAATTTAAGTGGTAAAGAAAATTTTTTAGAGAAAGTAAATACTGATAGAAGTATTTTGAATATAAAAAGTAATTTTTATATAAATTCATTAACTAATGATTATCATTCAGTAACTCCTCCTAAAACAAGTGCTAGTGAAGCAAAGAAGACTATAACTCTTTGTATTGGAGATGTTTTAACGGAGCAAGATTTACTTGATGCTATAGGAGGAGCATCAAGTGGAGGAGTTTGGTATGCAATATTTGAGTTATATGGTGAAGACAGTTTACGTGTTGATAGTTTTCCGTTATTAGTATCAGAAACAGGATTTTCTGATTCTATTTCAAGTAACTATTTTCGGGATATAAGTAAACTTAGAGGGTTTGAATATGTAAATGGAGGTAAATCAATAAGAATTAATGTAGTAGTGAAACAAGAAAATCATGTAAATGTTTTATCTGGTGCTGAGGGAGTTGATTTAAAAAAAATTGTACCTAATAAAGATGGAAATGTAAAATATTATTTTGCTCGTTATAATTATACTGATGGTGGTAGAGCTGTATTTGAATCTCTTGAGGAATTAGATAATACAATAGTAAAATATCCTCAAGATATCTATTTAAACTGGTCATATACGCCAGTATTAGAATATATCATAGAACAAGGAGGTAGTAGTAACAATTGTAGTAAACTTGTAGTATATCTTTTTCCAGAAGCGAGATCGTATAGGGATGAAGGTAAGTTTGAGATCACTGAAGGATTCATAGCAGAAGATCCTGATCCTAATAGCTCATCATGTTCTATTTCTATTTCAGAAATTGAATCTCCTTTTATAGGATATAATCTATTAACATACAATAGTGATTATAATGAATTGAACCCTTCATTATTAATTGCAAATAATGATAATATAACTAAAATAGTTACCTATAGTTCAGGAGGTGGTGTAAATTACAGAATACCAGAAGATATGATTAAACATCAATGGCAAAAAAGTACAGATAATTCTGTTTGGGAAGATATACCAAATGCAATAAAAAAACACTTTTCTAGTTCGGCAGAATTATATACTGGTACTACTTTTTTTAGGAGAAAAGATTTTATTACGGGAGGATTTACAAGAGATTCTTATGAATATAATTTGAATCTTTATGATTATGTTATATATACTAATGCGATAGAAATAAAAAAACATGAAAAGTGTGATAATACTTCAGCCATTAAATTAAACAAAACAGCCCCAGCTACTCCAGTAGGTTTAGGTGATGAAATTACCTATACGTTTACGGTAGAGAATGTAGGAGATGTAGAGTT
>JAGYHQ010000016.1 GCA_018456245.1 Tenacibaculum sp.
TTATAAACAACTACATAATTATCTTTATAAAATTTATTAGCAAAATCAACTAATTCTTTTTTAGTTATTTTCTTTAATTCGTCTAAAAATTTAACTTCATCAGCCCAATTTGTGTGATGAATAAATGAATTAAAGTATGCTGTTGCTAATTGAGTGCTGTTTTCCATTGATTTTGTTTGAGTTAACTTTAAATCATTTACAACAGCATTAATCATCCAATCTTCAAACTCTCCTTCTTTAAGTTTTTCAAGTTGAGATAAAATTAAATCTTTAACATCATCTAATGATTGACCTTGTTTTGGCATTCCATAAAGAGTATGGAAACCATAATCATTTAAAAATATAGGATAACTTCCTGCTCGTTGAACTGCTTGTTTTTGATTTAAGTTTAAATCAATTAATCCTGCTTTTCCATTTGTTAAAATCATATCACATAAAGTAACAAATTTTTTATCTTCAGAATTTATTGAACCACTTCTAAATGCAATAGATATACTTTCAGATGTTGGTCCAAATACCTCTCTTACAACTGGTTTTGTAATAGGTTCTTCTTTTGGCAAAACTGGATGCTCTAAATCTTTACGCTCCATTTTACCGAAAGTTTCATTAATTTTTTTAATTGTAGAATCAAACTCTAAATCACCAACTAAAACAATAGCCATATTATTTGGTACATAATATTTATTAAAATAGTTATGAATATCAACCATTGAAGGATTTTTTAAATGCTCCCCTTTTCCAATTGTTGTTTGTTGCCCATATGGGTGATTTGGAAATAATCCATCAACCATTGCAGCAAAAGATTTTCTTCCATCGTTATCTTGTCCTCTATTAAATTCTTCAAAAACTGCTTCTAATTCGGTATGAAATAAACGTAAAACTACTGTACTAAAACGTTCTGATTCTAAATCAATCCACTTATTTAACTCATTTGCAGGAATTTTATTTTTATAAACAGTTTCTTCAAACCAAGTATGTGCATTAGTTCCTGTAGCACCAAGTGAGCCTACTAATTTATCATATTCATTAGCTATAGAATACTCTGATGCCTCTAAAGAAATTTCATCAATTTCTTTATATATTTCTTTCTTTTTTTCAGGATTTTTTTCTTCTCTGTGTTTTTCGTATAAATCTGAAATTTTTTGAAGATATACTTTTTCCTTTTCCCAATTTTGTGTTCCTATTTTATGAGTTCCTTTAAACACCATATGCTCTAAATAATGAGCTAGCCCTGTTGATTCTTTTGGGTCATAATTTGAACCTGCTCTTACAGCTATAAAGGTTTGTATTTTAGGCTCATCGGTATTTTTACTTAAATATACTTTTAGTCCGTTTTTTAAAGTGTATAAACGTAAACCTGTTGGGTCATTTGTTACTGTTTCGTATGAAAATCCATTTGCATCAATCTTCTTTTCCATTTTTATCTCATCTTTTTTACATGCTGAAAGTATTATAAACAATACCCCAATATAAAATAACTTTTTCATATTTAATTTATTTAGTTTAGCTTTTTGTAGTAAAAAACTAATGTTTATACTTCCTAAAAAAATAGATTAACTATTTTTTTGTTTAAGAAGCCTTTTAATTTGTGCTAATTCTTTTAATTTTTCTCTAGCTTCTTCTATAGGTGTACCAAAGTATTTTTTACCTCCTTCAATAGATTTTGTTACTCCTGTTTGCCCTAAAATAACAGCCTTTTTACCAATAGTTATACCACTATTAGTTCCTACTTGCCCCCAAATAGTTACTTCGTCTTCAACAATAGTACAACCTGCAATTCCTACCTGTGCCGCTATTAAACATTTTTCTCCAATAATAGTATCGTGCCCAATATGTACTTGGTTATCTATTTTTGTTCCTTTACCAATAGTTGTATCGCCCGTTACTCCCCTATCAATAGTACATGATGCTCCTAATTCAACATTATCTTTAAGCACCACTCTACCACCTGATAATAATCTATCAAAGCCGTCTTCACGGTTTTTATAATAAAAAGCATCACTTCCTAAAACCGTATTACTTTGAATAATTACATTATTACCAATAACGCAATTATTATTTATTGATACATTAGAATGAATAACACAATTATCTCCAATAACAACATTTTCTCCAATAAATACATTGGGTTGAACAATGGTGTTTTTACCAATAATTGCAGTGTCAGCAATACTATTTTTAGATGCTATAAACGGATTAAAATATTTTGTGATTTTATTAAAATCTCTAAAAGGATCATCAGAAATTAGTAATGCTTTACCCTCTGGGCAATCTACCTTTTTATTAATTAGAATGGTAGTTGCTTTAGATTTTAATGCCTTATCATAATATTTTTCGTTGTCAACAAAAACAATATCTCCTTCTTCTACTACATGAATTTCATTAATTCCTGTAATTAAAAAATTGGGAGAGCCAACAAAACTAACCGACAACAAATTAGCTATTTGTTGTAAAGTTTGAGGTTTTTTAAATTTCATATAAAAAGAGAGTCTCTATTCTTTAATTCTTTCAGTATAAGCTCCTTTTTCAGTATCAATTTTAATTTTATCTCCTTCATTTATAAATAAAGGAACGTTTATTCTTGCCCCTGTTTCAACAGTTGCTGGCTTCGTTGCGTTTGTTGCAGTATTTCCTTTAACACCAGGTTCTGTATGAGTAACTTCCAAGATTACGTGTGATGGCATTTCTACTGATAATGGCATACCATCTTCTGTATTTATTAAAATTGTTACAATTTCCCCTTCTTTCATTAAATCAGGTGAATCTAAAGCTGATTTTTGTAAAGAAATTTGATTATAATCTTCAGTATTCATAAAATGATAAGTTTCCCCCTCTGGATATAAAAACTGAAATTTATGAGTTTCTACACGAATATCTTCAATTTTATGTCCTGCTGAAAATGTATTATCAATAGTTTTACCTGTTGTTACACTTTTTAATTTTGTTCTTACAAAAGCAGGTCCTTTACCTGGTTTTACATGTAAAAATTCAATAATTTTATAAATATCATGATTAAATTTTATACATAATCCTTTTTTAATATCTGATGTTGTTGCCATATTTTATTGTTTTAATATTATTTATAACAGAGGAAATTATTGACCGTATCCACGCATAATTCCTCGTTGTGAATTTACTATAAAATTAATAATTTCATCTCGTTCAGGTGTTGCCTCTAATTCTGCTTCTACATATTCAACTGCCTGTGTATTATTATAATTTTTTTGAAAAATTATACGATAAATATCTTGAATTTCTCTAATTTTTTCTGTGGTAAAACCTCTTCTTCGTAACCCAATAGAATTAATACCCACATAAGATAATGGCTCACGAGCTGCTTTAACATAAGGAGGAACATCTTTACGTACCAATGAACCACCTGTTACAAAAGCATGGCTACCAACCGATGCAAATTGATGAACAGCAACCATACCTGCCAATATTACATTATCTTGAATATTTACATGCCCTGCCAAAGTTGTATTATTTGAGAAAATACAATTATCCCCCACAATACAATCATGAGCAATATGGCAATATGCCATAATTAAACAGTTATTGCCAATTTTTGTTTTCATTCTATCAGTAGTACCTCTATTAATGGTAACACATTCACGAATGGTAACATTATCCCCTATCTCAACTGTTGTATCTTCATCATTATATTTTAAGTCTTGTGGAATTGCTGAAATTACAGCCCCAGGGAAAATACGACAGTTTTTACCTATACGAGCACCTTCCATGATGGTTACATTTGAACCTATCCACGTTCCTTCTCCTATTTCAACATTTGAATGAATTGTTGTAAAAGGCTCAATAACTACATTTCTTGCAACTTTTGCTTGTGGATGTACGTATGCTAATGGTTGATTCATAATCTTAATTAATTCTTGATATTTGTGCCATTAATTCGGCTTCTGCTACTAATTTACCATTTGCATAAGCGTAGGCTTGCATATGACAAATTCCTCTACGTATAGGAGTTATTAATTCGGCTTTAAAAATTAAAGTATCACCTGGCAATACTTTTTGTTTAAACTTAACATTATCCATTTTCATAAAATAAGTTAAGTAATTTTCAGGGTCTGGTACCGTACTTAAAACTAAAACTCCTCCACATTGTGCCATTGCTTCTACTTGTAAAACCCCTGGCATTACTGGTGAATCAGGAAAATGCCCAACAAAAAAACTTTCATTCATTGTAACATTTTTCATTCCTACCACGTGTTTATCAGATAATTCTATAATTCTATCAATTAATAAAAATGGCGGACGATGTGGCAGAATATCCATAATTTTATGAATATCCATTAAAGGCTCTTTATTTAAATCAACATTAGGAACATTATTTCTTTTTTCAAGTTTAATGTGTTTTGCTAATTTTTTAGCAAACATTGTGTTTACTAAATGCCCCGGTTTGTTAGCAATTACTTTACCTCTAATTCGTGTACCTACTAAAGCTAAATCTCCTATAACATCTAACAATTTATGGCGGGCAGCCTCATTTGCCCAACGTAATTCAAGATTATCAAGAACTCCGTTAGGTTTAATTTTTATATCCTCTTTATTAAATGCCTTTTTTAGTTTTTCAGTTGTTGCTTCAGATAATTCTTTATCAACATATACAATGGCATTATTTAAATCTCCTCCTTTTATTAAGTTATTTTCTAATAACATTTCAATTTCATGTAAAAAACTGAATGTTCTTGCCTCAGAAATTTCTTCCTTAAAATCAGAAATTGTGTTTAATGTAGCATTTTGAGTTCCTAATATTTTAGTACCAAAATCTACCATTGTTGTTACTTGGTATTCATCAGCAGGCATTAAAATTATTTCACTTCCTGTTTTTTCATCTTTATAAGAAATAATACTTTTTACAACATATTCCTCTACCTCTGCATCTTGCTCTGTAATTCCTGCTTTTTCAAGAGCTTCTATAAAATATTTAGATGAACCATCCATTATTGGCGGCTCAGAAGCGTCTATTTCAATTAATAAATTATCTATATTTAAACCTACCGCTGCAGCTAATACGTGTTCAGATGTGTTTATTTGAACACCATTGCGTTCCATATTTGTACCACGCTGAGTGCTTGTTACATATTCCGCTTTTGCCTCAATTATAGGTTGCCCTTCTAAATCAACTCTTTTAAAAGCAAAGCCGTGATTTATAGGTGCTGGCTTAAATGTTAATGTTACTTTATTTCCCGTATGTAAACCTACGCCTGATAAAGTAACTTCGTTTTTAATTGTGTTCTGTTTTCTACTCATTCCCTGATTTTTGAGTATTATTATATTCTTTTTCTAATTTATTTACTACTGATACTATTTTAGGTAAATTTCTAAAATAAACATATGACTTATTAAAATCAGGATATGAAAAGGCAGGAGTTCCCTGAACTATTTCTCCATCTTTTAAACTTTTTGAAATACCTGACTGTGCCTGAACTTGTAAATTATTACCTAATGTTAAATGTCCTACAATTCCTACTTGCCCTCCAATAATACAACTCTCTCCTACTTTAGTAGATCCTGCTATTCCTGTTTGGGAAGCTATAACTGTATTTTTACCAATTTCAACATTATGAGCAATTTGAATTTGATTATCTAATTTAACCCCTTTTCTAATAATTGTTGAACCTAATGTGGCTCTGTCAATAGTAGAATTTGCTCCTATTTCAACATTATCTTCAATAACTACGTTTCCTATTTGTGGAACGGCTTTATATTCTCCGTTTTCATCAGGAGCATAACCAAATCCGTCAGCACCAATTACTACACCCGAAAATATTTTACAATTTTTACCAATTACAGTTTCAGAATGTATTTTTACACCTGAAAAAATAGTTGTATTGTCTTCAATTACAACATTATCTCCAATATATGAATGTGGGTATATTTTTACGTTATTCCCTATTTTTACATTTTCCCCAATGTATGAAAATGCTCCTATGTATTCATCAGTTCCTATGGTTGCACTTTCTGAAATAAAATGAGGATTTTCTCTTCCAACCTTATTATTTTTTACCTGATTGTAAAATTCTAACAATTTAGAAAATGATTTATAAGCATCATCAACCTTAATTAAAGTAGCAGTAATTTCCTTTTCAGGATTAAAACTTTTATTTACTATAACTATTGAAGCCTTAGTAGTGTATATATATGGGTTATATTTAGGGTTTGCTAAAAAAGTTAACGAACCTTCTTCCCCTTCCTCTATTTTAGAAAGTTTAGAAACTTCAATTTCAGGATTTCCTACAATTTCCCCTTCTAACGTATCTGCTATTTGTTGTGCTTTAAATTTCATAGATTGCAAAAGTAATTATTTTTTGTTTAATCTCTAAGTTAATATGTATTTCTTCGGGTAACATATGTAATATTTTACAACGGGTTTAGATAAAGTTTGTAAATTTAATTGGTCTGATGCCTTTACAATATCTTTTAATTCCCTTTTTTTAGTAAGTATTTTTATAGGTTTGTTACAATCATATGCCTGATTTTTTACTTTATTTGAAAAAACAAAATAATGTAAATCTTCTTCATTTACATTAAGTTCATTTTTCAATTCCGTTTTTATCTTATTTATAAAGTTATCAGTAAATTGTTCATCTCTAATTTCAACTTTTAATAAATTCCTATAAATTATCATTTCTGATAATTTAGATAAAATAACATCATCATTATTTATCCATTCTTTAATTGATGAAAAAACATCATAATCATCTAATTTAGAAAAATATTCAAGTGTTTCATCAGTAAAATTATCTTCTAAAATTTCATTATATAAAAAATATTTTAGTGCTGAACTTGCAGGTAAATCAAATCCTTTTTTAATTAATTCTTTGGCTCTTTTCAATACTTTTACAAGCATTGCTTCTGCTACCAAACAAGTTTTATGCAAGTAAACTTGCCAATACATTAATCTACGAGCTATAATAAAGTTTTCAACGGAGTAAATCCCTTTTTCTTCTATAACCAATTCATCATTTTTTACATTCATCATTGCTATTAATCTATCAGAAGAAATATTACCCTCTTTAACCCCTGTGTAAAAGCTATCACGTTTTAAATAATCTAACCTATCAACATCTAACTGACTTGAAATTAATTGATAAAAGAATTTTCTATGGTATTTTTGCTCAAAAATATTAATAGCCAAATCTAATTTTCCGTTAAATTCTTTATTTAATTTTTTCATAAATTTTAAGGAAATTTCTTCGTGTGAAATTCCTTCAACAATACTATGTTCCAAAGCGTGAGAAAATGCTCCGTGACCAATATCATGCAATAAAATGGCTATATATAAAGCGTTTGCTTCCTCTTCACTTATTTTAACTCCTTTTGTTTTCAATGTAGAAACTGCTTTTTGCATTAAATACATACAACCAATAGCATGATGAAACCGCGTATGATTAGCCCCTGGGTATATTAAATTAGACATTCCCATTTGAGTTACCCTACGTAAACGCTGAAAATAACGATGTTCTATTATATCAAAAATTAGTGCATTAGGTATTGTAACAAACCCGTAAATAGGGTCGTTTATTATTTTAAGTTTATTTGTTTTCTCTTCTTTCAAAGTATTTATAAATTAAAAGACGAATTTCACTAATTATAATGAATAACACAAGAATAATTAACGTAATTTTAAGGTTTTTAATAACAACAAAATCAATTTTAAACGTTTTATTTGAATACAAATACTAAGTTATGAAAAAAATAGATATTCTTTGGGTTGATGATGAAATAGATTTATTAAAACCTCACATAATTTTTTTAGAGAAAAAAAATTATAATGTTACTACTTGTACAAATGGTTTAGATGCTATTGATTTTGTTGAAAAACAAAATTTTGATATAGTTTTTTTAGATGAAAATATGCCCGGAATTACAGGTTTAGAAACCATTGGAAAAATAAAACAAATAAAAAACAATCTTCCTATTGTTATGATTACCAAAAGTGAGGAAGAATATATTATGGAAGATGCTATTGGCTCTAAAATAGCCGATTACTTAATAAAACCTGTTAATCCTAATCAAATTTTATTAAGTTTAAAGAAGATTTTAGATAACAATCGTTTAGTATCCGACAAAACTACTTCTAATTATCAGCAAGAATTTAGGAAAATATCAATGGATTTATCTATGGTAAGTTCATATGAAGAATGGGTTGATTTATATAAAAGAATAATTCATTGGGAGTTAGAATTAGAGAATGTTAATGATAGTGGAATGTTAGAAATTTTGGAAAGCCAAAAAATAGAAGCAAATTCCTTATTTTTTAAATTCATTAAAAAAAATTATCAAAATTGGCTTAATAATGATGATTGCCCTACTTTTTCACATACACTTTTTAAAAATTATGTAGTTCCTAATTTAAGCAAAGATAAAGGGATTTTAATGATTGTTATTGACAATCTTCGTTACGACCAATATCGTATTTTAGAACCTTTTATAAATAATCATTACAAAAAAGAAGAAGAAAATTCTTATTGTAGTATTTTACCAACTTCAACTCAATATGCCCGTAATGCTATTTTTTCAGGATTAATGCCTTCAGAAATGGAAAAACATCATCCTAATTTATGGAAAAATGACATTGATGAAGACGGAAAAAATTTATATGAAGCCGAGTTCTTAGAAAGCCAAATAAAAAGATTAAAATTAAATATTAAATACGAATATTATAAAATTACATCTTTAAAAAGCGGAAAAGAGCTTGCAGAAAACTACAATAAAACCAAACAAAACGATTTAACCGTGGTTGTTTACAATTTTGTAGATATGCTTTCTCACTCAAAAACTGAAATGGAAGTAATAAAAGAGTTAGCAGGTGATGATAAAGCATACCGTTCATTAACAGTTAGTTGGTTTAAAAACTCTCCATTATTTGAAATTATTCAAAAAGCACAAAAATTAGGACAAAAATTAATTATAACTACCGACCACGGTACGATAAACTGTAAAAAACCTACCAAAGTAATTGGGGATAAGAATATAAGTTCTAATTTACGTTATAAAACAGGGCGTAGCTTATCTTATGAAGAAAAAGATGTGTTTGCGGTAAAAAATCCTAAAGATATATTTTTACCAAACATAACTATTAACAGTCCTTTTATTTTTGCTAAAGAAGACTTGTTTTTTGCTTACCCTAATAACTACAATCATTTTGTAAAATATTATCGTAATACGTATCAACACGGAGGTATATCATTAGAAGAAATGATTATTCCTTGTGCTATTTATAACCCAAAGTAAAATTTATTAAAAATATTATTACTTTTACGCTATATATTTTTATGATATGAATATAGATTATTCTTTAGAAGATTTAAATACAATTGCTAAGAAAATTATAGCCTCTGCAAAACATAAAATTTTATTATTTTATGGGGAAATGGGAGCTGGTAAAACTACACTTATAAAAGAAATATGTAAGGAATTAAATATTGAAGATGTATCACACTCCCCTACTTTTTCATTAGTTAATGAATATAAAACAGCAGATAACAATACCGTTTATCATTTTGATTTATATAGAATTGAAGACGAAGAAGAAGCCTACAATATAGGAATTGAAGATTATTTGTATAGCAATAATTGGTGTTTAATTGAATGGGCAGAAAATATTGAAAATTTACTTCCACAAGAAACTACTTCTATTTATATTACAAAATTAGATGAAACTAATAGAAATATTAAATTAGAAAATAGTTAAATAAAAAAGAAATTTAATCCATATTCCAAACGGATTTAAAACTTGTTTTAAAAGATTTATTTAATAAGTAACTTTGTAATAGTTCTATTCGTTTTTTTCCTGATGGATGTGTAAAACTACCACTACCTAACAAGTTTTCTAATTCTGAAAAATTTTTAATAATTACCTCTTTTTGTTTTGGTAGATTTTTGCCTATTAAATATAAGGCTATTAAATCGGCTAAATATTCGGCTTTTTTATAGGTATTTGTGGTTGTTCCTTTTGGAATTTCACTACCTAAATTAAACTTTTTTGCTTGACTTAAAGTAACAATATGCCCTACTTCGTGAAAAAGTGTAAATATTTGAATATATTCATCTTTACAATCAACTAATCCTTGGCTTACCTCAACATAACCAAATGATGCCCCTGCATTTATAGATTTATCTTCCTTATCTATTTTAAACTCTGTAGGAATATCAACCTCTTTATAATTAGCTGTAAAAACAGGTCTTATTTTTGTTAAATATAAGGTTTTAAGTCTGTCTTCTTTGGTTATAACATTTTCAGATTTTTCATCTGTATTATTACAGCTACAAAAAATAAGTGTAAAGAAAATTAAAAAATATTTCATTTTATTATAAAATTAAAAAGAGGCAGTAAAAACTGCCTCTTTGTTTAGTTGAATTTAATCAAAATATTTATATTCTACTGTCATTTTTGCACCCCACATTTCAAAACTTGCACTCTCTGGGTAATCAGATTTGTTATAAACATATTTATATTCTATAATTCCTGATTTAACTACATTATTTGTATTAACACTTTGTAATCCTTTTCCTACACGAATTTTACTATATGCAGTAGGGAAAATTCCTTTCATTGGATTTTTCTTATCATCAAATTCATTTTTAAATTCTTGAGAACCACTTGCGTAAGTAACAGTATTATCCTTATCATTTACCTTAAATGTTTCAGTTGTAACTTTATTATCTTTTGCATTTGTGGTTTCTACTTTAACCAATTTACCATTAGCATATTCATACTTATAAGATTTTTTAAGTTTTGCATCTTTAACATCTTTTTGTTCTGCAGAAACTATTAAACCATTCTCATATTTATAAGTAGTAACTGTTTTATCACTTTTCTTTTTAATGATTTGATTTTTGTCATTATAAGTATAAGTAAATGTTTCTCCATATGATGTATAAGTAGCAACAAAATTAGTTTTGTCATTATAAGTAAATTCAAAAACATCTTTTGCCCAACCTTGGTCAATAGTAATAGACTTTAATTTAGTACCACTACCAACTTCAGGACGAACATTTACCGTTACTTTATACGTTTTTTTAGTTCCGTCTTGTGCAGTTACTACAAATTCTTTTGCTTTTCCTTCTTCAAAAGTTACTTCTGTTCCAGATTTTGGCTCAATAGTTGCTCCTTTAGAAACTTTAACGTTTGTTTTTCCTTTTAAAACTGTTCCAAAAGGTACAGTAAGAGTAATGTTTTCAGTTCCTAAACCTTCTTTAGTTATATCAGAGTCTTTATTAAGTCCAAAATCAATAGAGAAATCAGAAATACTTGCTAAACCTGATTTTACAGGGTCATTATTATCACTAGAACAAGAAAAGAATGTTCCAGCCATTATTAAACTTAAGATTAAATAAATTTTTTTCATTTTAATTATTTTTATTTTAAAAAATTAGCTGATTTATTTTTAAATCCATTCAGCTTTTTACAGATTTTTATTCTTCTAATAAAGGATTACTAATTTTTGCACTTTTAGGAAAAGGCAAAGTATAATGTTTATCTTCTTGCTCTAATACGTACAACTGTCCATTATATATTTTTGTTAATTTTGGTTGTAACGTTCTGCGTAAATCAAACCAACGTTTACCCTCAATAGCAAATTCTCTTTTTCTTTCATTTAAAATAGATATAATTAACTGCTCTTTATTTTGGTTATTTAAACTACTTTTAAAATTATTAAAACCTTCAGTATTATATCTCTTATTTGCTAATATAAGCAAATTTTTCTTAGCATTTAATATATTTCCTAAATTTGCTTGTGCTTCTGCTAAAATTAAATATAAATCTGCTGTTCTAAAAGTACATCTAAATCTCTTATCTGCATTTTTTTTAGAATGAAGTCCGTCTTTTGCTTTTCTAAAATAATTATTAAAACGTAAATCATTTAATTCATCATAACTACCGCTTAAATCATCGGAAATTAAAGCATTTGTATTTATATCAAAAGATGAAACTAAAGACAATGCTAAAATAGACTCAACAGAGTTATATTCAGATGGCAAAATAGTTAAATTTGTATTTAAATCTTGTAATTCTGATTTAATTGCCAAACTTTCTTTTGCATAAGCAACAGCTTTTTGCCATTCTTCACGATACATACAAACATTTGCTAATAAAGTTTTTATAGCTACCTCTGAAAAACGATAATTTAAACCTATTGGTTGTACTTTTATATTTAGTAATTTTTCTGCTTGTTTACAATCATTTAAAATTTGATTATAAACCTCCTCTACACTTGCTCTTTTATATTCCTTATCAGCATCATAAACAGTTACCAAAGGCACTCCTTTATCTGTACTTGCTGTTTGTTTATTATAAGGTTTTGAATATAAATTTATTAAATCAAAATATTGTAATGCTCTTAAAGCATAAGCCTCCCCTACTAGCTGATTTATTTCTGTACTATTCCCTTCAATTTTATCTTTATTATTAATAATTTCATTTGCATAAAAAATTGTAGAATAAAAAGCCCCATACGGAAATTGAGATGATAAAGAAGAGTTACCATTATCCTGCCAAGTATAAATATCTTTGTAATACTCTACCCCTGATGATTTCTCGCTTAATTTAAGTTCATCTGTACGGTAGGTAGATAAAATTTTATCATTTTTAGGAATA
The DNA here is from genome assembly GCA_018456245.1 of Tenacibaculum sp. Classification (GTDB taxonomy): domain Bacteria; phylum Bacteroidota; class Bacteroidia; order Flavobacteriales; family Flavobacteriaceae; genus Polaribacter. Next base: position 12,626 of record JAGYHQ010000016.1, read on the forward strand.
TTATAACCTGCCGTTATAAATTTACGATAATCTTCATATGTGGTAGGTATAATTTTACCTACGGGTTTAACATCTAAATAATCATCACAAGAAGTGAAAATTAAAGATACCACCGTTAATATTAATAATTTTTTAAACATAATCTAATTTTTTAAAAGGACATATTTAATCCTAATGAAACGCTTTTTTGTATTGGTTGTCTGTAAATACTTCCAAATCCTTCTGGGTCAAAATACCCTGTATAATCTGTTCCGAAAACAAATAAATTTCTACCCTCTAATGAAATATTTAAACTATTTAAACCTATTTTATCTATCGTGTTAGATTTAAAATCATAACTTAAACGAATATTATTAATTCTAAAATAAGAAATTTCTTTAATCCAAATATCTAAATCTCTATAAGTTTTTCCATCATCTTGTGAGTGATACCAATTATAAACCAATTTAGTATCAAATCCCGGTGAATTTAAACCAATAAATGCTGGTAAATTTCCTGTTCCCTCATTTAAAACTTCACGATTATAATTATAACCCGGTTCAATATAAGTTGGGTTATAATACGGAGTTTCTTTTACCGTTTTAAACAAACTAAAGTTAGAAGCAATGCGTAAACTAAATTGTTTATACTTAAATGTATTTGTAAATCCTCCTGTAAATTTTGGAGTTCCATCACCAATATAAGAATACAAATTACGATGCTCCTCACGGCTTAATCCTTTTCCTAATTTATAGAAATCAACTGCCGACACTGTTTTTCCGTTTTTAATAAAAATAGGCAATCCATTTTCATCAATTCCTGCAGTTTTAATACCAAAAATACTATATACTCCGTAACCTTGTTTTGACGGTTTTAATTGCTCCTCGTTAATTTCTATTTTATTTATTTTGTTTTCGTTATGTGAAAAATTTAAGTTAGTTGTCCAACTAAAATTATCAGTCTTAATATTTTTTGTAGTAATTCCTATTTCATAACCTTTATTATTAATTGATGCCCAATTAGCATTAACAAATCCAAAACCATTTTCTAATGATGTAGATTTTAACCCTATTAAATCAGTACTTAAACGGGTATAATAATCGGCTGTAATATTAATTCTGTTGTTAAATAAACCTAAATCAAAACCAATATTTGACGAAGTTGTTTTTTCCCATCGTAAATTTGCATTTGGTGCACTTTCAGCTCTAATAATTTCTTCCGTTACATTTGGTAAAATATTTGCCTTGTCATAAACACCTACAACAAAAGGTGAGGTTGATTTATCAATACTCCCCTGCACTCCATACGAACCTCTTATGTTGAATAAGTTTATAAATTCAACATTTTCCATAAATTTTTCACGGCTAACATTCCAAGTTCCTGCAACTGACCAGATAGGTAAATAACGGTATTTAGGGTTTACACCAAATAAATTAGAGCCATCATAACGCAAGCTACCAAAAATGGTATATTTTCTATTATAAGTATATGATGCCGTACCAAAGAAAGATGCAAAGGCATTCTCATTATATATTTTTTGATAAGTTCTAAATGATGGTCTATTTAAGGCCATTTCATTGGTAATTTGTACTGTTTGTAAAGTATTTGAATTAAACCCAAAACCTCTTGAAAAAACTGTTGTTTTTTTATTTCTTCTAAACTCACTACCAAGCATTATATCAACTTCGTGAACAGAAGCAAACTTTTTACTATAATTTAATAATGTTTTCCAGTTATATTGAAATAATTTACTATTCCAATTTTGAACAATACCACCCTTTGGCATAAAATAATCTTCTTTACCCTCATTATTAGTATATTTTGAACTAAAACGATATTTTCTTGTATAATAACTATCTTCGTCTGTTATTTTTTCAGTATCATCAAAATCAAATTGTAACCCTAATTGACTTGAAATATTTAAGTTCTTATTAAACTTATATTCTAAATTTAACATAGGTTTAATAGAGTTTGCTACCAATTTATTTGAAGTATTATTCTGTTCCTCTAAAATATTATAGTTTAAATTTAAGTCTGAACGCTCGGTTAAATCTTTATCATATACATAATTTCCATTTTTATCAACTACTTGTTGGTATGGATTTACTCTCCTTATATAACTTGCTGGGTTTGTATAAGCATCAGCACCAATAACATAAGAATTATTTATATTTCTGTTAGCAAAAACAGATGCTGTAACCGTAAATTTATCAGTTATATTAAAACTATTTTTTAAAGTTACATTATAACGCTTAAATCCTGTGCCTTTTGTTGTTCCTTCTTGGTCAAAATACCCTAATGAAAGATAATAATTTGATTTTTTACTTCCTCCTGATAAACTAAAATTATAGTTCGTATTTATAGTATTTTGATATAAATAATCACCCCAATCTGTATTTATTTTACGCAAAGAATTAATCTTGTTTTGTACTTGATAAGGAAGAGCGCTAAACCCATTTTGCTGAAAATTATTATATTCATTATAACTATTTAAAATACGAGCTACTTCTCCTCGCTCTGCCTTATAAGTTAAATCTTTTCTTGAAGCTAAAAGTAGTTCAAAATCTACTTTTTCATTAGCATTCATTAAATTTAATTTGTTCAAGTTCGGTTTTAATCCAACTGAAGTATTTGCACTAAAACTGAATTGCATACTACCTTCTTTACCTCGTTTTGTTGTTATTACAATTACACCATTAGCAGCTCTTGCCCCATAAATTGATGTTGCTGAAGCATCTTTTAAAACGGTAATATCTTCAATATCTTCTGGGTTAATTCCGGCAATAGGATATGAAGTTAGGTTATCAAGATTATCTTTATCAAAATTTTTAGGCACTAAATTTCCTTCTAACGGAACACCATCAATTACCCACAAAGGGTCAGATGAACCATTTAACGATGTAATACCACGAATTTGAATTTGAGCCACAGCCCCCGGAGCACCATTAGTTGGTGTTACCACTACCCCTGATACTTGTCCTTCCAACATTCTATCAATATTAGGAGTTGCCACTTGCTTTAATTCTGATGTTTTTACATTTTTATATGCCGATGTAGATTTACGTTTTTCAATTTTTTGATAACCTGTAATTACAACCTCATCTAAAACTTCTTTTTTCTCAACAATATTAATTGTTAAGTTTTTATATTTATTTGAAACATTAACAATTTTAGTTTCATAACCTAAAAAAGAAATGGTAATTGATTTTGTTTTTTCAGGTGCTTTAAAAGTAAATTTACCATCAAAATCTGTTGTTGTACCAATCATTGTACCCTGTATAGTTCCTTTTGCATTGGTTTTATTTCCAACAATATTTGAAGAAGCAAAAACAGACGCTCCCACAACAGGCTCATTTCTTTCATCTAAAATAACACCATTTATTATCTTTTCATTTTTTTGAGCAAAAAGAAAACCTGATAATAATACAAATATTAAAGTTATTTTTTTCATTTCCGTATTTTTTAATTTTTTAAATTGTATTCTATCCTCGAAATTAAATCAGCATAGTGGTTCTTTGTAACCACATCTCCTCTATTTTTCTTCTTTTTTAATAATTTTAATATTTTGGTTAACGCTCCTCTTTTATATGAGCCTTCATCAGAAACTCTCGGAATGTAAGAAAAGAATACTGGTTTAAAATTCATATCATTTTTTAATTTAATTTGTTTTGTTTTCTTTAACAAAGTATTTCTACTAACAGTTAAAATATCTACATAATTTTTTTGAGTTAATCTTTCTAACATTGTTAAAGATTTACTTTTAATAGTAGGTTTAAAGATAGTTAAATACAACTTGTTAAACAAGTATTCTTGGGTAAAAGTATTTTTTTCGTTTGTTAAAACTTCATTTTCTGTAATACGCATTAATCTATCACTTTCTAATAATTTGTATAAAACACCTGCTTGGTAAGTTCTTATTAAAGAAATAGGAGAATAATAGCGTGGGCCATCAGGAGCATCTCTTACGGCAAATACTTTATCAATATTTTTTGGTATAAACAACCATTTTTGAGGTACAATTGCATTTTTAAGCAAATAATCTAATGATTTTTTTTGAATATCAGCAGGTACAGGAACATATGTTTTTTTATTATCTCCAAAAACAGTGTTATTTAAATATACCCCACCTATATTAGCCATTACATGGTCATTATATAAAGTCCATTGATTAATAACCTCTTTATATAATTTAGAAGCTTTGTAATAACTTTGCCCTTCTTCATAAGTCCAATCTATAATTTTAGGAACTATACGTTTTAAATTTAATAAACCATATTCACTTGCTTTTACAGCATCATCACCTAAATCTTCACTTTGTGAACGAGGGTCAATAATTTCCCCTCCTCTTTGCTGAGCTCCGTAAAAATAAAGAGGATTATCTTCGTGTTTTCTAATAAATTTCTTTAGTATTGGTAACTCTTCAAGTGCTGTTTTTTTATTTGTCCATCGATATCCCCAATTAATAGCATATTTATCATACACCCCTATTTTAGGGTTTAATTCCGTTACATTATCTCCTGGTTGAGCTACATAATTATATCTAGCATAATCCATAATTGACGGAGCTGTTCCGTCCATTTTTTTAGTAAAACTAGGTGAACGTAATGAATCAACAGGATAAGCAAATGATGCCCCCATATTATGTTTTAAACCAAAAGTATGCCCTACTTCGTGAGAAGAAACAAACCTAATGGCTTCTCCCATATGATCATCTGAAAATTTATTTCCTCTTGATTTTTTATCAATTACTCCCGTTTGCACCCTTAACCAAGAGTGTAATCCTTTCATTAAATTATGCCACCAAATAATATCAGCCTCTAATATTTCTCCACTTCTAGGGTCAACAACTGATGGACCCATAGCATTTTGCTTTTCAGAAGCAGCATAAGTAATAACTGAATACCTAACATCATCAACATCAAAATCTTTATCATTTTTTTTTACTTTCTTTACTACCACAGCATTTTTAAAACCAGCTGCCTCAAAAGCTACATTCCAATCCAAAACCCCTTTTTCTATAAAAGGCACCCATTGTTTAGGTGTTGCAGGATCAATATAATAAACTATTTGTTTTTTAGGTTCAACTAACTCTCCTTTTAAATATTTTTTAATATCCTCTTTTTTAGGTTCTAACCTCCAACGAGTAATTAAATTTCTATGTTCTACCTCATGTTGTTTATCATTATAGTAATCCATAGGTGTAGAAAAATATCCTATTCTCTCATCTTCAAACCTAGGTTTCATTATATCTTCAGGAAGCAATACTATATTGGTAGTAATACCTATTGTTATAGGCATAGCAGGGCCACTTCCCTCCTTAACTGATGTTGTTATTAATGATTTAACAACAACATTTCTTTTAAACGGTTTTACTTTTTCAATACTTGATAATTTAGTTTTCACACTTCCAACTAAACTTAACCCCGTATTACTTAAAACATCACTAAAACTTTTATTAGTTCCATCAAATACTTTGTTTACTTTAATTACTGTAGATGTAAAATTTTTATTAGTTGTTTCAATATCAAACTCTTCAATTACAGACTCTATAAAATTATCATTAACAGAAATTGTAATTTTATTATCTTCAGGAGATTTTACCCTTGGATTAATTGTTTTTACCCATATTTTTTTATTCACTAAATCTTTGTAAAAACGAACTAACTTAGTTTCATAAAACATCCCTTTGTTTAACCCATGTCCATTTAATGCATACGGAACTTTAGATATTTTATTAACTATTAATAAATCTTTCTCTAAAATAGAATCATTTATTTCAAAATAATAATCTTTATCTATACGATATGTTGAAAATAAACCTACTTTTTTATTTCCTTTTTTTTGAAGTTTTCTATAGGTTAGTTTATTCTTACTTTTAGAAGAATCTTCTTTAAGTTTTTCTTTTTGAGAAAAGAGAACATCAGTTACTCCAAATTGCATAAAAGCAATAAGAAATAACACATATTTTAGCTTTTTTTTATTCATTTATTCTATTTTTTTACAAAAAACATTATACAAATTACTCTACTTTGTACGGTATTTGTTTTCAAAAGAAAACATATAATCCAATTTTCTACTTTACTAAACGTAATTTTTTCTAAGGCTTGGCAATAAACATAAATTATTGTTAAAACTCTAAATCAGTACCACACCTATATAATTTTTATTAGAAACAAGCAATAATACAATCTTATTTTATTAAATTTCCAAAAAAATTAAAAATTTCACCTTTAGAAATATTACTTCCCTTTTCAATTAAATCAAAAACTTCAACGTTTCTTTCATTTTTATAAGGTTTTGTTCCTTCAAACAACTCAATAGCATCATTTTTAGGATTTTTAAGTAACCATTCAAAACCTTCTTGTTCTAATAAATTAATATCCTTATTTACATTAATTACTATTCTTTGTATATTATCTTTATTACACTTAAATAAATTAACTGTTTTTTCAGAAAAATGTTCTAAATATTCTATTTTTGTTAAAACATCATCCCATACAACATCTGAAAATACATTCATTTCATCTTCTGCAACTTGTGGTTTTTCACTTTTTATTTGCTCCCATTCTTTTTTGTCAATTCCTTGGCATGCTAAAAATCTTGCAAATTCTTCATGTAAATTTTCAAATTGTTCTTTTGTTAATTGTCTATATTTCATTTTTAATTTTTTAGAAGAAAAAAGCAGACCAATAAGCCGGATTCTGTCTAAGTCTTATCATTTATCTAATTCCGAAATTACTAACGGAATTTAACTGCCTACCCTCCAAAATCGTGCGAGTAACACTCAATCTTTGGTTTACATGGCATTGCACCGCATAGAGTTTACCTGATTTCACTACAGCCGAACTGTACTTGCTTTCTGTTGCACTTGTCCTCAACTTACGTTGGACGGATGTTATCCGCTATGCTACTCTGTGGTGTCCGGACTTTCCTCTCTAAAAATAAATTTAGAACGATAAGATAGGTCTGCTATTTTGTTAGCACAAATATAAATATTTATACTAATTTATGTTTTTATTTTTTAAATTAATTCTTTTCTCAACTCCTCTTTCAACTTTCCTCGTTTTTGTTTATAAAATTTCGTTTTGTATTCCGATTTAAAATCGCTCCCTTTAAAAATCTGCACAGGATTTCCTCGTTGTAAATTTAAATGATTTTCCCATTGATTTTTAACTGATTCTTGCAACTGCTCCAAATTGAAATTAGCTACTTTTTCTTGTAACCTTTGAATTGCGATTTTTTTATTCTGATGTTGCGAACGACTATCCATAACTAATACCTGAATATTAATCGGAATATGTGTCGCACGAACTGCCGAACTCACTTTATTGACATGTTGCCCACCAGCCCCAGAACTTCGGATTGCCTGAAAACGAATATCTTTTTCATCAATCGTTAAGGATTGTATTTGCTCAATTTCAAAACAACCGATAAACCAATTTTTTCGTTTGTGAAATTTCCTAAATGTTGATGTGCCTATCCATTGAATTGTTCCAATCCATTTTTTTACAAATTCGTCTAATTTTCTGCCTTTAATTGTTTAACTTAAATTTAAGCAATAGAATTCCTGTCCAAATTTCTTCGGATAAGTAACATTTTGAAAATCTGCTATGTGTGTTTTTTAGAACATTTTTCAAGTTGCTTAAATAATTTTAAAATTTTTGTATAAAAAAAGCGTCCAAATTGTAAAACTTGGACGCTTTTTGCTATTTTATATTAAAACAAAACTATTTCATACACCTTAAAAAGAGCGTTTTTGCATCCCCGATATGTGATAATTGAAATAACATTTTGTTTATATTTTTATTTGTGATTTATTTTCGGTGCAAATATAAGAATAATTAATTATTTTTCTTCTTAAACTATTTATTATTATGATATTCATTAATCACTGATTTTCTACCAATAGTTTTGGTAATTATATCATTATCTAAATTCCAACCACGGGCTGGAGAATATTCTCTTCCGTAATATATTATTTGCAAATGTAACTTATTCCATAATTCTTTTGGGAATAGTCTTTTTGCATCTTTTTCGGTTTGCATTACATTTTTTCCGTTTGATAAATTCCAACGATACATTAACCTATGTATATGCGTATCAACAGGAAAAGCAGGAATGCCAAAAGCTTGGCTCATTACAACACTTGCTGTTTTATGCCCTACCGCAGGTAACTCTTCCAAGGCTTCCATATTTGCAGGAACTTCCCCATTGTACTTTTCAATTAAAATTTTTGATAATCCGTAAATTCCTTTTGATTTCATTGGTGACAACCCTACTGGTTTTATAATTTCTCTTATCTCTTCAACCGAAAGTTTAACCATATCGTACGGATTATCAGCCTTTTCAAATAAAAGAGGAGTAATTATATTAACACGAGCATCAGTACTTTGAGCCGACATTAATACCGCAATTAACAATGTATAAGGGTCTTTATGATTTAAAGGAATTGGTGTTTCCTGATATAAATCCTCTAATGTATTAATTACAAATTGAACTCTCTCTGCTTTTGTCATAAAATTTAATCTTTTAAAAATGCTAAATTACGAAGTTCATTATTCAATTTTTAATTTTATTACTTATTTGTACCTTTGAAACTATAAAATAAAATTATGACAACACTAAACATAGGCGATAAAGCCCCTTACTTTGAAGCAAAAGACGAACAAGGAAATACCATTAAATTATCTGATTATAATGGAAAAAAACTTGTATTATTCTTTTACCCTAAAGCAAATACCCCAGGTTGCAAAAATGAAGTTTGTAATTTAAGAGATAATTATCACTATTTTTTACAAAAAGGTTATGAATTATTAGGTGTAAGTGCTGATAATGAAAAACGCCAACAAAATTTTATTGATAAAAATAATTTACCTTTTCATTTATTAACTGATGAAGAAAAGGAAGTTATAAAGGCATACGGAGTTTGGGGAATAAAAAAATTTATGGGACGTGAATATGAAGGTATCCACCGAACAACTTTCATTATTAATGAAAACGGATTTATAGAAAATGTTATTACAAAAGTAAAAACTAAATCTCATAGTGAGCAGATTTTAGATTTATAGAAGAACTACACCAATAGAAATTAATCATTTATCATTTCTGTGAATTCCTTTAGTATAATTCTTATAACTTGATTATCCAGTGTTTTAAAATCATACTCTGCAACCAAATATGTAGGATAACCAAGATTCATTCTATCAGGTTCAATGCTTAATTTTTTATTTTTTCTGCTTCTAACCCTTAATAAATATACTTCCTTATCATTACAGCAATAAAAATCTACTTCAGAAAATTCATTAAATATTTCAGGTATTATATGAACATCAATTAATTTCCATTCACCAATAACTCTATCTATTCCACCATTCAATTCCACTCTTTTATAGAAATCTTTAATATCCATATAATACCTAAAATGTTTATTAATTAATAAGAATAACGTATTACTTTTGAAATATACTTTGCTAAACGTATTACTTGGTTAGAATATCCAAACTCATTATCATACCACACATATATTACAATAGTATCTTTATCTACAATTGTTGCTTTACTATCAAAAATTGACGGAGCTGTTGTTCCTACAATATCAGAAGAAACTAATTCATTATTTGTTGAGTATTGAATTTGTTCAACCAAATCACCCTCTAATGAATATTTTTTCATAATATCATTTACCTCGTCAACCGTAGTTTCTTTATTTAACTGTAAATTTAATATCGCTAATGAACCGTTAGGAACAGGAACCCTAATAGCATTTGAGGTTAATTTACCCTCCAACGCTGGTAATGCTTTTGAAACAGCTTTCCCAGCTCCTGTTTCAGTAATTACCATATTTAACGCTGCTGCACGCCCTCTACGGTATTTTTTATGCATATTATCAACTAAATTTTGGTCATTTGTATATGCGTGAATAGTTTCTAAATGTCCTTTTTTAATTCCGAAATTATCTTCAATAACTTTTAAAACAGGAGTTATAGCATTTGTTGTACAAGATGCTGCTGAAAAAATATCTATTTCATCAGGATTATTTTCTAATTCATTTACACCGTGTACAATATTAGGAATTCCCTTCCCTGGGGCAGTTAAAAGCACCTTACTCACTCCTTTCGCTTTTAAATGACGGCTTAACGCCTCTTTATCTCTAAAAGCACCTGTATTATCTATCACTAAAGCGTTATCAATACCATATTTTGTGTAATCTATATCTTCAGGAGCAGAGGCTGAAATCATATAAACGGTTGTGCCATTTATAATTAATGCTTTTTTATTTACATCAATTTCTACTGTTCCTAAAAAATCTCCGTGTACCGAATCTATACTTAATAATGAGGCTCTTTTTTCTAAAACTGTTTCGTTAATTTCTCCTCTGGTTACAATTGCTCTTAATCTTAACTGAGAACCTTTACCTAATTTACCACCCAATTCTCTTGCTAATAAACGTCCGATACGCCCAAATCCGTATAATACAACATCTTTCGGCTGTATTTCTTTGGTATTTGTAGCGTCTTTTAATTTATCTTTAACAAAACTTAATTCACTATCATAATTACTTGATTCTAAATTAAATTCGTGAGCTAATTTACCAATATCTAACCTTGATGGAGGTAAATTCATCTCTTCTATAGCCTTTGCAATACCTAAAATATTGTAAATTGATACAGGTTTAGATACAAAATCTTTAGAGTAATCAATTAATCTTAATATTTCACTTACTCGTTTATCTACTAATTGATTTTTAAATAAAACTAATTCAATAGATTTTTCATAATGTAAACTATTTACAATAGTAATAAATTCAGTTGTTGCTCGCCTTATTTGAGCCTGATTTTGAACTTCTTTTTCAAAACTTAATTTTGCAGCCATAATTGTTGTGTTGTTTAAAAAATTAACTTGCAAACAAAAATAATAGATTTTAAATTAATACAACACTTCAAATTATTAAGTTTTAACAATACTATAAAAAAACGCTCTATAAAAATATAGAGCGTTTAAAATTATATGAAAAAATTACTACTGATTAAAAGCATATCGTTCCTTTTCTCCTTTTAAATTTATCACTTCCAAAAATAATGGTTTAGTAGATTTAGCAACAGAAATTAATTTACGCTTTGCATCTAAAATATCGGTTACAGCTACTTTATTAATTTTAGTTATTATATATCCGCTTTCTACACCATAAGCCATTAAATATCTATTAACATTTTGAGATATTTTAACTCCTGATTTTAAATTATACTTCTTTAATTCTTTTTTAGTTAAAGATTTTAAAATTAAACCTAATTCTGCTACTTCAACAAAATTTTTCTTTCCTAAAGTTACTAATTTATCTAACTCTTTACCATCTCTATCTACAGTAATTACTATGGTTTCATTTGGTCTTTTTGCTAATAATTGCCCTTTTAAATCAGAGAATTTAGAAATTTTTACATCATTAATTTTCTTTATAATGTCTCCTACTTTTAAACCTCCTTTTTTAGCTCCTCCTTCTTCATCTAATGATGCTATTTTAACCCCTTCAATATCATCTTCATTTTGAGAATATGAAATACCAATTAACGCCTCTTGCACATCTCCATATTCCAATAAATCATCAATAATTTTTTTAGCAATATTTGATGGAACTGCAAACGAATACCCTATAAATGAACCTGTTCTTGAAGTAATTGCTGTATTAATACCCACTAATTCTCCACGAGTATTTACTAATGCTCCTCCACTATTACCTGGGTTTACAGCAGCATCTGTTTGAATAAATGAATCAATATTTCCTGTTGAATCTAAATCTCGTCCTTTTGCGCTAACAATTCCTGCTGTTACGGTAGATTTTAAGTTATACGGATTTCCAACAGCCAATACCCACTCTCCTACTTTTATATTATCAGAATTTGAAAAAGGAATATATGGTAAATTTTTACCTGCATCTATTTTTAGTAATGCAATATCATTATTTTTATCAGTGCCTATTAATTCTGCTTTATATTTTTTACGATTATTTAATGTAATTTCAAGTGCTGTAGCCCCCTCAATTACGTGGTTATTTGTTACAATATATCCGTCAGGCGAAATAATAACCCCACTTCCTGTTCCTACTTGTTCTTGTTTTGTTATCCCCCCTCTTCTTCCAAAGAAATAATCAAACGGATTTTGAACTTCTCTTAACGCCGTATTTTTTACGTGAACCACAGCATTAACCGTTTTTTCTGAAGCTACAGTAAAATCAGTAGGTGCAGAAGATGAATTTACCATTGTTGGCGTATAATTCGCCTTAACCATTTGTATAGTTGGCTCTACATTTTTTACTGTTTCTATTTTTGGCTCTTCTATGAAATATTTATATCCACCAAGTGTTATAACACCTCCTAAAATCGCCATTCCTAATGTTCCTAATATTTTTTTCATAACTACTTATGTTTTAAATTTATACCCAAATCTACAATTTTAATATTTACAAAAAATTGGTTTAACTTGTTTTTAACGGACTTTAACCACCGTTTAACACTTTTAAAATTATTACTTTTGCCCTCGTGAATATTATTTATAAATAATTTTGTTATATCAAATTAATTGCCAAATTATATGATAGACATTTTGGCATTGGTACTGACATACTAATTTTATTAGAGAATGACATTATTTCTTTTTAGTAGTGAAATTAATTTTAATAATGAAAAAATTACAAGGTAAACATATTAACTTACGAGCATTAGAGCCTGAAGATTTAGAATTTCTATTTAAAATAGAAAATAATGAAGATTTTTGGGAAGTAAGCCATACCCAACAACCTTTTTCAAAATTTTTACTAAAACAATATATTGAAAATTCACATTTAGATATTTATGAAGCCAAACAATTACGGTTAATAATTGAAGAAACTTCATCTAAAAAACTTGTAGGAATGGTTGATTTGTTTAATTTTAACCCTCAACACCAGAGAGCTGGAATAGGAATTATAATTTCAAGAGAATTTCAACAAAAAGGATATGCCTACGAAGCATTAGAAATAGTTATAAAATACAGTTTTTCATATTTGAATTTACATCAATTATATGCAAATATTTTAAGTGATAATGAAAAAAGTTTATCTCTTTTTAAAAAGCATTCATTTAAACAAATTGGTATTAAAAAAGACTGGATTTTAAGCAACGGAACATTTAAAAATGAAATATTATTTCAATTAATAAAAAACTAAAAATGAAAAAAATTAAATATATAGTATTAGCTATTTCTTTTATTATAGTAATAATTGGATTTAATTTCTATAATAAAATTTATGGGAAAGCAGTTGTTAAAACTTCTAATCTTTATATAATATCAAATGATAATATTGAGAGTATAAAAACTAAAATAAGTCCTTTTGTAAAAGATACTGATGATTTTTTATGGGTTGCCAACAAAAAAAACTATAAAAAAGCAAAAGCAGGAATGTATCTTTTAAAAGAGGGTATGAATATGAATGATTTGGTTAATATGCTTAGAGCAGGAAATCAAACCCCTATAAAAGTAAGTTTTAACAATCAGGACACCTTAGAAAAATTAGCTGGTAGAATTGCTGAACAATTAGAGGTTGATAGTTTAACATTATTAAAAACTATGAAAGACCCTAAATTTTTAAAAGAAAATAATTTCACTCAAAAGTCTGCTTTGGGTATGTATATTCCTAATCAGTATGAATTTTATTGGACTGATTCTGCTGAAAAATTCCGAAGTAAAATGCTAAATTATTATAATAATTTTTGGAATACTTCACGTTTAAGAAAAGCTAAAAAGTTAGGTTTATCAAAAAATGAAATTATTACCCTTGCATCTATTGTGCAAAAAGAAACTTCACAAGTATCTGAAAGACCTATTGTTGCAGGACTATATTTAAACCGTTATAAAAACGGGTGGCCACTACAAGCTGACCCTACAATTATTTTTGCATTAAAAGAAAAAAGAGGACACGATAAAGTTTTTAAGCGTGTTTTATTAAGAGATTTAGAAATAAACTCACCTTATAATACTTATAAATATAAAGGTATTCCTCCAACATTAATTGCAATGCCTGATATTTCTTCAATTAATGCTGTTTTAAATCCTGCAAAACATAATTATTTTTATATGTGTGCAAGTATTGATAAAATAGGTTTTCATGAATTTAGTAAAACATTATCTCAACATAATCATCACGCTCACAAATACCAAAAATGGGTTTCCAAACAAGGCATAAACAGATAATAAAACATTATAAATAAAACAATTAACTTTAATTAATTTCAAAAAATAATCATAAATATTTTATTAGTAAAACATATTTTATTAGTTTCGCACCGCTAAACAGAAATATAACAACATATCAAAAAATTAATTATCATTATCTTAGGAAGTGTTACCGCCATATGTTTTGGATATAGCATAAATAAGGTAATAAATAAAAAAACTTCAGTTAAAAGATCTCATAGTACTTCATATACAAGTACCCCTACTCCTTTTTTACAAAAAGATTTTAATGGGTTTAAGGAGGCTTTAGCGTTTAAAGAGTCTCAAGGGAAATACAAAATTATTAACAAATTTGGGTATTTAGGTAAATATCAATTTGGGAAATCAGCTTTAAAAGAATTAAAAATTAATGATACAAAAGCCTTTTTAAATCAGCCAAAAACTCAAGAAAAAGCCTTTATTGCATTGTGCCAAATTAATAAATGGTATCTTCGTAAATATATAAATATGTTTGTCGGAAAAAAAATAGACGGAGTGCATATTACCGAATCGGGTATTTTAGCTGCAGCACATTTAGCTGGTGCAAAAAATGTAAAAAAATACTTACGAAGTAATGGAACTTACAAATTTAATGATGCTTTTGGTACATCTATTAAGGATTATATGTCAAAATTTGGAGGTTACAATATATCAAATATTGAAGCCAATAAATATGCTTACATAATTGTTTAATTTTCTTTAAACAATCAATTTTAATAAAACATACCAAGGCAGTGTTTAATAAAAACTAATAGCCAAACACTAGTTAAATAACAACATTTTATTATATTTGCAGTTCCAAAAAATTATCCAAAAATATACTTATGTTTAATAATTTAAGCGAAAAATTAGATAAAGCGTTACACACGCTAAAAGGACACGGAAAAATTACCGAAGTTAATGTTGCTGAAACACTAAAAGAAGTTCGTAGAGCTTTATTAGATGCCGATGTTAACTTTAAAATAGCCAAAGAATTTACCAATACCGTAAAAGAGAAAGCACTTGGGCAAGATGTATTAACTACATTAAACCCAGGGCAATTAATGGTAAAAATAGTTAAAGATGAATTAACTAAATTAATGGGGGGCGATACCGTAGGTGTTAACTTAGCGGGCTCACCAACAGTTATTTTAATGTCTGGTTTACAAGGTTCTGGTAAAACTACTTTTTCTGGTAAACTTGCTAATTTTTTAAAAAAGAAAAAAAACAAACAAGTATTATTAGTTGGATGTGATGTATATCGTCCTGCCGCAATTAATCAATTAAAAGTTGTTGGGGAACAAATTGGAGTTGAAGTATATTCTGAGGAAGGAAATCAAAATCCTGTTGAAATTTCAAAAAATGCAATTGCTCACGCAAAAGCAAACGGAAAAAATGTTGTAATTATTGATACCGCTGGTCGTTTAGCTATTGATGAAGTTTTAATGACCGAAATTTCTAATATTCACAAGGCAGTAACCCCACAAGAAACCTTGTTTGTTGTAGACTCTATGACAGGGCAAGATGCTGTTAATACTGCAAAAGCATTTAATGATTTACTTAATTTTGACGGAGTTGTTCTTACCAAATTAGATGGTGATACTCGTGGTGGTGCAGCCTTATCAATTAAATCGGTTGTAAATAAACCTATTAAATTTATTGGTACAGGTGAAAAAATGGATGCCATTGATGTATTCCACCCTGACCGTATGGCAGACCGTATCTTAGGAATGGGTGATGTTATATCATTAGTAGAAAAAGCCCAAGAACAATTTGATGAAGCCGAAGCAAGAAAACTTCAAAAGAAAATTGCTAAAAATCAGTTTGGATTTGATGATTTCTTAACTCAAATTCAACAGATTAAAAAAATGGGTAGTATGAAAGATTTACTTGGAATGTTACCTGGTGCAGGAAAAGCCTTAAAAGATGTAGATATTAATGATGATGCTTTTAAAGGAATTGAAGCCATTATACATTCAATGACACCCAAAGAAAGAAGTACCCCACAAATTATTGATATAAGTAGAAAAAAACGAATTGCTAAAGGCTCTGGAACTTCTGTTCAAGAAGTAAATCAATTAATGAAGCAATTTAATCAAATGGGTAAAATGATGAAAATGATGCAAGGTGGTGGAGCAAAAAGAATGATGCAAGCGATGAGTGGATTGAGATAACACTAAAATTCTACATAAATGGTTTTATTAGATGGCAAAAAAACATCAGCAGATATTAGAAAAGAGATTGCTTTAGAAGTTGAAGAACTTAAAAAAAACAATAAAAAAGCACCTCATTTAGTAGCTATTATTGTTGGTAATAACGGAGCTAGTATAACCTATGTTAATGCAAAAGTAAAGGCTTGTAAAGAAGTAGGATTTGAATCTACCTTAATTGAATTACCTAAAGAAATTTCAGAACAAGAATTAATTAATAAAATAAATACATTAAACAACGATAAATTTATTGACGGTTTTATTGTACAACTACCCTTACCTGAACATATTAATGAAGAAAACATTATTATGGCAATAAATCCTGATAAAGATGTTGACGGATTTCATCCTACAAACATAGGTAAAATGACATTAAATTTACCTACATTTATTCCTGCAACTCCGTTTGGTATTTTAGAATTATTAGAGCGTTATAAAATTGAAACATCAGGAAAAAATGTTATTGTTATTGGAAGAAGTAATATTGTAGGAACACCTATAAGCATTTTATTAGGGCAAAAAAGAAACGTTGGTAATGCTACGGTAACATTAACCCATAGTAGAACTGTAGATTTACCAAAAATTACAAAACAAGCTGATATAATTATAGTTGCTCTTGGAGTTCCTAATTTCTTAAAAGCTGATATGGTAAAAGAGGGTGTTGTTATTGTAGACGTTGGTATTACTCGTGTTGAAGACACATCAAAGAAAAACAGATTTAAATTAATAGGAGATGTAGATTTTAAGGAAGTTTCACAAAAGGCATCATATATAACTCCTGTACCAGGTGGGGTTGGTCCTATGACTATTGCAATGCTACTTAAAAATACTTTGTTGGCTTGTAAAAGAAAGTAGTATAATTTTTAAAAACTATCAATTAAATCGTAAAACTCAACAGAATCAAAATCATCAATTTCAGATAACTCTACTAATTTATTTATTTTTATTTTACTCCAAACTTCTTTAAATATTTCATCTTCAGTTTCATAATCTAGGTCTTTATTTACAAGTTCCTTAATTAATTTCTTTTTTGTTAAAAAATTAATACTTGTTATTTTTTCTCTTATTGGTCCTCTATTACTACTACAATCATAACCTATTAATTTAAAACTATGATTTTGTAACCTAAATGTATAACTCCACCATCCATATCTTCCATGCCAATAATGAATTATTAAATTTCCTCTTATAAAATCAATTGTTAAATCTGGCGGAAAATAAACTCCACCATCTTCATTTTCAGATAAAAAACAATTATAATTTTTATCTACAACTTCATATTCTTATACAGCACAATTAAAGATGAATTAACTTGCTTATAAACCCCTGTTTCGCTTGTTTTATTGCTGTTAAAACTTCTTCAAAGTTGCTTTTATATTTTTGTATTTCGTTATTCATTATTCTCAATCTCTTTTATGCCGTTGTGTAAAGCGATGGTATAATGCTCTGTATTTTTTTATTTTTCTATTTACAAACCGAACTATTAAAAAATCCAATAACTTTCTTTTCAATATTTGCCTTTTAACCCTTTTCACTTCTTGCCAATCAATCGCATCTTCAGGTTTCTTTGGCAATAACTTAAAAAATTCACTTCTTTTTATTTGCTGATTTTCAAATTCTGTCCCTACCGTTCCTAAACAATTAACACAAGCCTTTATCGGATTATTATTTTCTAAAAAATCAAGCACATCATCTACACTTTTTATATCTGTAAGCAACAAAGCATCACTATAATCATTGTAATATTTTGCATATCCCATCTGTTGCGGACACCTAAATAAATAGCCGTTATCCAAAGTAATACACTTCCAAAAATGTGCCACTCTACAAGTTTCATATATCGTTTTTATTATTTTTTTATCCGTTGTAGGTTTTTTCGTGATTGTTTCTCGAAAATTTACCACAGGATTAATATTAACTTTTAAATGTTTATATTTTTCATCTATTTCTCTCGCATATTCTTCCACTTTTTCGGTTTTGTGGCTCTTATATAAGGAAATAGAAACTTCATCTATTAAAGAAAAAATACTCTCGCCTTCCTTCCTTCCTTCCTTCCTTCTCTATTCTTGAAATAAGCACTCCATTGGTAACTATCTGAACTTTATCAGCAATATTGCTCTTTCTTCCTTTTCTAATAATCGTTTCTAAATTAGGATTAAGTAAAGGTTCTCCTCCTAAAATTCTTAATCTTTTACACCTAAAAAATGTAGAAAGTAACGTTAAATACTTTTCTAATTTTTCAATATCCATTAAATCTTTTTTGATAGTTGGTGCTGCGTGACTACATCCTCTACACGACAAATTACAATGTTTTACGACATTTATTTCAAGAAATCCCGTTTTTATCTTCCCATCTATTATCGCATAATTAAAACTATTTAGAGGGTTAATATTCCGTCTGTTCTCTTTTGATATTTTTTTATAAATTTTCATTTTTATTCAATCATCATTGGTTTTACTGCCTTAATTTATTATATGCTAAAATACAATTAATTCGGCTAACCTAAAAATTATATAAATACCTTTGCCTATTCTAATCTATTTTTTATTTTTGTTGGAATAAATAATATTCTAAATGGAACATTTTATAGTATCTGCACGTAAATATCGTCCTCAAAATTTTGAGGATGTTGTTGGGCAACAATCCATTACAAATACATTGGAAAATGCTATAAAAAATAATCATTTAGCACAAGCACTACTTTTTACAGGCCCTCGTGGTGTTGGTAAAACATCATGTGCTCGTATTTTAGCAAAGCAAATTAACTTACAAGATTCAACAAATAATGAAGATGAAGATTTTGCATTTAATATTTTTGAGTTAGATGCCGCATCTAATAATTCCGTTGATGACATTCGTAATTTAACCGACCAAGTTAGGATACCTCCACAAACAGGAAAGTATAAGGTTTATATTATTGATGAGGTTCATATGCTTTCACAAGCAGCTTTTAATGCCTTTTTAAAAACATTAGAAGAACCACCTAATCATGCTATTTTTATTTTAGCAACTACTGAAAAACACAAAATAATTCCAACAATATTATCTCGTTGCCAAATATTTGACTTTAAAAGGATTTCAGTTTTAGATGCTAAAAATTACTTAAAGAAAATATGTGAAAAAGAAAATGTTACTGCCGATGATGATGCTTTGCATATTATAGCACAAAAAGCAGACGGAGCAATGCGAGATGCCCTTTCTATTTTTGACAGGGTGGTAAGTTTTTCAGGAAATAATTTAACAAGAGAAGCTGTTACCCAAAACTTAAATGTGTTAGATTATGAGGTTTACTTTAATATAACTGATTTATTATTAAAAAATAAAATTCCTGAAGTTTTAATGGCTTTTAATACCGTTTTATCAAAAGGATTTGAAGGGCATCATTTTATAAACGGATTAGCATCACATTTTAGAGATTTATTAGTTACTAAAGACAAAAATACCATTACCTTATTAGAAGTTGGAGATAATGCGAAAAAGAAATATTTAGAACAATCACAAAAAGCATCTTTACAGTTTTTAATTTCTGCAATTGATAAAGCTAATGACTGTGACCTAAAATATAAATCAAGCAAAAACCAACGGTTATTAGTAGAATTAACTCTTATGCAAATTGCCTCTATCACTTTTGATGGAGAAAAAAAAAAACATAGCAATTACATAATACCTGCAACATTTTTTACAGCCTTATCCCCTACTAAGCCAAAACCTGTAATAGTAGCTAATAAACCTATAATTAAAGAGGTTAAATCACAACCAAAAGAAAAAACTTTAATACCAAAATTAA
Organism: Tenacibaculum sp.; assembly: GCA_018456245.1. Classification (GTDB taxonomy): domain Bacteria; phylum Bacteroidota; class Bacteroidia; order Flavobacteriales; family Flavobacteriaceae; genus Polaribacter. The sequence continues at coordinate 32,826 of JAGYHQ010000016.1, forward strand.
AGGAAATAAAACGAAGCCCCTCTGCCCTTTCTTTAAAAAGTTTACAAAATAAAAAGGAAGAAAATTCAACATTAATTGAAGAGGAAAATTATGAAAATTACCCAAAAACTCCTTTTAATGAAGAACAATTAAAGGAGTTATGGAAGAAATATTATTTTAAATTACAAAAATCAGGAGAAAAAAATATTGCATCCATTTTAGCTGTAAAAGCTCCTATTTTAAATCCTAATTTTGAAATATTATTAACACTTCCTAATGAATTAATGAAATCTCAATTAGAAAGAAATAAACTAAATTTATTAAAATTTTTACGAGAAAAACTTAATAATTACAGCATTAGTTTAACCATAAATGTTAATGAAACTATTGAGAAGGAATTTGTATATCACACAAGTGATAAGTTTAAAAAAATGTGTGAAAAAAATCCTTTATTAGAAAAATTAAAAAATACTTTTAGTTTAGAAATATAAATTCTTAAATCATTTCAAAATAAATACTTTTGTTTTTGTATTTTTGCCACCTTAAATTTAAAATTTATGATATTACCTATCGTTGCTTACGGAGATCCTGTTTTAAGAAAAGTAGGAACAGAAATAAATAAAGATTATCCTGAATTAGAAAAACTAATTGCGGATATGAAAGAAACAATGTATAACGCATCAGGTGTTGGTTTGGCTGCTCCTCAAATTGGTAAAGCTATACGTTTATTTGTTATTGATGCCACTCCGTTTGCCTCAAGTGATGACATTAGCAATGAAGAAAAGGAGGTTTTACAAAATTTTAATCGTGTGTTTATTAACCCTAAAATTATAAAAGAAGAAGGCGAAGAATGGAGTTTTAATGAAGGATGTTTAAGCATACCTGATATTCATGAAGATGTTTCACGTAAACCAACCATAACTATTGAATAC
>JAGYHQ010000002.1 GCA_018456245.1 Tenacibaculum sp.
CAGTAGAGGAATATAATGAGGCTTGTAAAAAAGCCGTTATGAAATATACTGATATTTGGAATGACCTTACTAAAAAAATGGGATATTGGGTAGATACTAAAGCCCCGTATATTACTTATAAATCAAAGTATATGGAGTCTGTTTGGTGGTTGCTAAAACAGATTTATGATAAAGAATTATTATATAAGGGTTACACTATTCAGCCATATTCGCCAAAAGCTGGTACAGGTTTAAGTTCTCACGAACTAAATCAACCAGGTTGTTACAAAGATGTTACTGATACAACTATTGTTGGACAGTTTAAAGCAATAGAAGATACTTTACCAAGTTTCTTACAAAATGAAGGAGATATTTACTTTTTAGCTTGGACAACTACACCTTGGACGTTACCATCAAATACCGCATTAACAGTAGGTAATAAGATAGATTATGTACTTGTAGAAACTTACAATCAATATACTTTTAAACCTATAAATGTTGTTTTAGCCAAAAATTTGGTAGGAAAACAATTTGCAGGGAAATTTAATCAAGTAGAAGAAAAATCAGACTTATTGAATTTTAAAGAAGGAGATAAAAAAATACCTTTTTACATTGTAAAGGAATTTAAAGGAGCAGATTTAATTGGTATAAAATATGAACAGTTATTACCTTACGCACTACCTTATGAAAATGCAGAAAACGCTTTTAGAATAATTTCGGGTGATTTTGTTACAACTGAAGACGGTACAGGTATCGTTCACACTGCACCAACATTTGGAGCAGATGACGCTTTAGCTGCTAAACAAGCTGTACCAGAAGTTCCGCCAATGTTGGTATTAGATGAGAATGGAAATGCAGTTCCGTTGGTAGATTTACAAGGTAAATTCCGTGAAGAAATGGGGGAATTTGCAGGTAAATATGTGAAAAATGAGTATTATAATGAAGGGGAAGCGCCAGAAAAATCAGTAGATGTAGAAATTGCCATTAAATTAAAAATAGAAAATAAAGCCTTTAAGGTTGAAAAATATGTGCATAATTATCCGCATTGTTGGAGAACCGATAAACCAGTTTTATATTATCCGTTAGATTCTTGGTTTATTAAGGTTACTGATGTAAAAGATAAAATGTTTGAATTAAATGAGGGTATTAATTGGAAACCAAAATCAACAGGGGAAGGGCGTTTTGGTAATTGGTTAAAAAACGCAAATGATTGGAACTTATCTCGTTCTCGTTATTGGGGAATTCCGTTACCAATTTGGCGAACAGAAGACGGTACGGAACAAATCTGTATAGGCTCAATAGGAGAACTAAGTAGAGAAATTATAAAATCTGTTACAGCAGGGTTTATGGAAAAAGACATATTTGCTGATTTTGAGGTTGGAAATATGTCTGATGAAAATTATGATAAAATAGATTTACATAAAAATGTAGTCGATAAAATTGTTTTAGTTTCAGACAGTGGAAAACCAATGTATCGTGAAAGTGATTTAATTGATGTTTGGTTTGATTCAGGCTCAATGCCTTATGCACAATGGCATTATCCGTTTGAAAATAAGGAATTAATAAGCCCATCCCAACCTTCCCAAGGGGAAGGAGTTGAGCAACAAAATTCAACAAACGATAAAGGTAACGGCACCCCTTCCCTTTGGGGAGGGGACGGGGGTGGGGCTTCTTTCCCTGCCGATTTCATAGCCGAAGGAGTTGACCAAACAAGAGGGTGGTTTTATACATTACACGCAATAGGAACTATTGTATTTGATTCTATGGCTTATAAAAATGTGGTTTCTAACGGATTGGTGTTAGATAAAAACGGGCAAAAAATGTCTAAACGTTTAGGTAATGCTGTTGACCCTTTTGAAACATTAGGAAATCATGGAGCAGATGCTACTCGTTGGTATATGATTTCAAATGCAAATCCGTGGGATAATTTAAAATTTGATATTGCAGGAATTGAAGAAACAAAACGTAAGTTTTTCGGTACTTTATATAACACATATTCATTCTTTAGTTTATATGCTAATATTGATAATTTTAAGTATGCAGAAAATGAAATTCCTATAAATGAACGTCCGGAAATTGATAGATGGATTTTGTCAGAATTAAATACCTTAATTAAAAAGGTTGATACAGCATATTCTGAATACGAGCCTACACGAGCTACACGTGCTATTGATAGCTTTGTACAAGACCATTTAAGTAATTGGTATGTGCGTTTATGTAGAAGACGTTTTTGGAAAGGAGAATACGGGCAAGATAAAATTTCAGCATACCAAACTTTATATACATGTATGGTTACTGTGGCTAAATTAGCATCTCCCGTAGCCCCGTTCTTTATGGATAAATTGTATAAAGATTTATCAGAAACAACACAAAAAGAAACTTTTGAAAGTGTACATTTGGCAGATTTTCCAACCTATAATGAAGAGATTGTAGATAAATCTTTAGAACGTAAAATGGAAAATGCACAAACTATTTCCTCATTAGTTTTATCATTACGAGCAAAGGAAAAAATTAAAGTGCGTCAGCCTTTACAAAAAATAATGATTCCTGTGTTAAATGATGAACAAAAAGAAGAAATAGAGGCTGTTTCAAGTTTAATAAAATCAGAAGTAAATGTAAAGGAAATAGAGTTGTTAGGAGATGAAGCAAATGACATTTTAGTTAAACAAATTAAGCCAAATTTTAAAACATTGGGTCCTAAATTTGGTAAGAATATGAAAAATATAGCATCAAAAGTAGCTCAATTTACTCAAGATGATATATTAAAAATAGAGAGGGAAGGCTCTATTTTAATTGAAATAAATAACGAAACTATTACATTAGATACAACAGATGTTGAAATAACTTCAAAAGATATTGAAGGCTGGTTAGTTGCAAATGCAAACGGAATAACAGTTGCATTAGATATTACAATTTCTGATGATTTACTTAAAGAAGGAATATCAAGAGAATTGGTAAATAGAATACAAAACGCAAGAAAAGATAGTGGTTTAGAGGTTACAGACCGAATAAAATTAACTATTGAACGTTTTGGAAATTTAGAAGAAGCAGTAACAACTAATTCAGGTTATATAAAATCAGAAACATTAACAGATGAATTAATTTTTGTTGATGAATTAAAAAGTGGTATAGAAATTGAGTTTGAACCTATAAAAAGTAAAATATTTATAGAAAAAATATAAAATTATGGAAGAAGGAGTAAGACTAAGATACTCTGATAGTCATTTAGCAGAGTTTAAGGAAATTATAGAAAATAAAATAAAGAGAGCAGAAGAAGATTTGGTGTTGTTGAAAGAATCGTATAAAAATGGTTCTGATAATGGAACTGATGACACATCTCCTACGTTTAAATCATTTGAAGAAGGAAGTGATTTAATGGCAAAGGAAGCAAATATGCAGTTAGCAATTCGCCAAGAAAAATTTATTAGAGATTTAAAAAATGCTTTAATACGTATTGAAAATAAAACATACGGAATTTGTAGAGTAACAGGAAAATTAATTAATAAAGAACGTTTAAAATTAGTTCCGCATGCTACATTAAGTATTGAGGCTAAAAAAATGCAGTAATTGTAAAGAATTATTGAAATATTTAGACTTAATGAATTTTTTAAGAATTCATTAAGTCTTTTGTTTATTATCCTATTAACTACTTTAGTTATTTTTGTAAACCATTGAATTTAAAAACATGTCTAAAAAAAACATAGCCATTATAACTGTAATTTTAGCAATTCTAATTGATCAAATTAGTAAAATTTATATAAAAACTCATTTTGTTTTAGGAGAGGAAGTTGTTGTTTTTGATTGGTTTCGTATTCATTTTACAGAAAATAACGGAATGGCTTGGGGCTTTGAATTTGGGGGTAAAGCTGGGAAATTATTTTTAACATTATTTAGGATATTTGCCGTTGGTGGTTTTTGTTATTGGCTTTGGCAAGCAATAAAAAAGAAAGCAAGTATATTTGTTATAATAGGAATTTCTTTAATTTTAGCAGGGGCTGTTGGTAATATATTAGATTCAGTTTTTTACGGAGTAATTTTTGATTCTTCTTACGGTAAAATTGCAACATTATTTTCAGATAACCCTTATGGAAAATTGTTTTATGGTAAGGTGGTAGATATGCTTTATTTTCCTATTTACAAAGGTGATAATTTCACTTTTTTTAATGCTATTTTTAATGGTGCTGATACTTGGATATCAATAGGGGCAGGATTACTTATATTATTTAATAAACAAGCTTTTCCTAAAGAATAAATAATGCTTAAATTTACACTTTAAAATTACCGTTAGGTAAAAAATATAAATAAATGGAAATAGATTTTGTAGTAACTTGGGTTGATATGGATGACCCTAAATGGAAGGAAGAATTTTTAAAATACTCTGGAAAAATAGATAATTCTAAAAATGAAGTGTCAGAAGCACGTTTTCGTGATTACGGATTTTTAAAATATTGGTTTAGAGGTATTGAAAAATTTGCTCCTTGGGTTAGAAAAATTCATTTTGTTACTTCGGGGCAAAAACCAGAATGGCTTGATGAAAATCATCCTAAAATAAACTTAGTAAATCATTCTGATTATATTCCGAATGAATATTTACCCGTATTTAATTCAAATTTAATAGAAATATATATGCATAAAATACCTGATTTATCAGAACATTTTGTGTATTTTAATGATGATTTTTACATTATAAACCATACTCCTCCTGAAAGATTTTTTGAAAACGGATTACCTAAAGATATAGCTACCTTTAGAACAAATACAGGTATCTCTCAGTTTGAAAAAATGCTTAAAAACAATATACGTTTAATTAATAAACATTTTAATAAGAAGGAAGTTTTTAAGAGAGATCATGACAAGTGGTTTCACCCGTCTTATGGTAAAAGAGGAAGAATTACAAAGTTGTTAAAATGGTATGATAAATTTGTAACGCTTCGTACACCTCATAATGCTCAACCTTTTTTAAAATCTACATTTGAAGATGTTTGGGAGCATTGTTCTGAAGAGCTTACAGAAATGTCTAAACACAGGTTCCGTAGTAATAATGATTACACACCTGAATTATTTAAAACGTGGCAAATTTGTAAGTCTAATTTTGTGCCTTATAACACCTATCAAGACACTAAAATGTTCCCTTTATTGATTAAATCAAAAAAAGCTATTAAAGCTGTAAAAGAGCAGTCTTATAAGTTGGTTTGTTTAAATGATAATATACATATTAGAAATTACAATAAAGTTATGGAAGATTTAAATGATGCTTTTGCTTCAATTTTACCAGAAAAATCATCTTTTGAGAAATAGAGTTAGTTTTTTGGTACTGATTCAATTATGAATAACAATATTTATTGCATTTAATCAAAATATAGCGATTATTTGATATTATTATATCAAAAAACATTAAAACGCGTATAACAGATTAGCGAAATACTACTTCTCAAATTCAGTTTTTTCGGGAAATAATTTCTCTAAGAATGGAACTATACGGGCTCTATCCTCTTCTGTTGCGTGTTCAGTATCATTTAAACAGAAAAGTGTAGGATTATATTTTTTCATATATCTATCATAATCTGGTCTTTCTGCCATTATTCTACAAGACTCTTTTCTATCTACAAATTTTAAATGTCCTTTATTTGTGGCTAAATTATAGTAATGGAATAAAATTCGTTGTATATCAGTTTTATCTCTAAAACGATTGCCTAAAACAGAATTTAATTCCTCTTTAAAAACATCTTCAACTACCTCTTTGTAACTACTTTTTAAATACGCATCTAAATTATGATGTGGTGTTCCTGGGTAGTAAACCCCGTACTTTTTTTCTATTAATTTAAAAGAATTTTCTATACTTAATCTATAATTATTTATACGTATGTTTAGTAACTTTTTTATCTTTAATTTAATCTTATGTAAGGCATCATAACGCATTCTTACAATAGGTAATCCGTCTTTAAAAAAGAACGATTTAGGTAAAGGACGGCTAACAAAAGTATCATCATTAGAATAAATGAAATGCTCCGATAAATCAGGTATTTTATAAATAAAATACTCAATAATAACCGAATTAAAGGTAGGAAGAATTTCCTTTGGTATAATTTCCGAATGATTTACAATTTGAATTTTAGGATGATTTTCATCAACAAAAGATGGTACTTGGTCATCTGTAACAATAAATATTTTTCTAATCCAAGGTAAATTCTTTTCAAGAGAACGTAAAGAGTATCTTAACTCTTGGTTATCTTTATAACGCCCCGATGGGTTTATTTCTTTATTAAGAAAAGGTTTTCTTTTTTCTAACCATTTAGGGTCGTTTCCATCTACCCAAAGATATACTAAATCTATTTCTTGTTCCATTTGTTCCATTTGAAAAATATTCATTGAACTACAAAGGTATTTTTAAAAAATTTAATTACAAACATATTTATTATTTTATCCTTATTTTTGCTAAAATAATCACAATAATCACAATAATCACAATAATCACAATAATCACAATAATCACAATGTATTTACTTATAATAATTTTAATATTACTTTTTGTATATATTTTTTTACGTAAAAAGATATTTTATAAATACAATGTTCATAAAGATTATGTTTATGATATGAGTGTAGAACCTTTATTAATTGAGATAAGAAACAATGAAATGGTTTTACCCGAAGAAATTGATGCTAATTACACTATATTTTGTAAAGTTAAAATAAAATCAACTTTATGGGGGTATTTATCTGCTCCTAGTGTTAAAATAAATGGTAAACAATCATCTAAACAATACTTTGAAGCTCGTGCCAATGGTTATAGATACATAAATATCAGTAATCTATATGATAAAGAGGGTGAGGTAAAATTTCAAACAAAAAATTGTAAAATTTATAATGAAACCGTAGAGGTTTATGCCTATAAAAATGAAGTTATAACTAACTCAAAAATATTAATTATTGCTCCACACCCAGATGATGCCGAAATATCAGCTTACGGATTATATAGCAAAAATGCAGAAAACACATTTATACTAACTATTACAGGAGGAGAACATGGTCGTGATAATTATAGTGTTTTTAATGACAAAGAAAAAAATGACTTTGCCAGAATGAAATTAAGAATTTGGAATAGTTTAAGTGTAGCAATGTTAGGAAATATATCTACTGAAAATATGCTAAATTTAGGATATACAGATGCTTCTTTAAAAAGTATGTATGAAGAACAAGAAAAAACTTTTCCTATTGAAGAAGAAAAATTGAAACTTTTAAAAAGTATGAATTCTTTTTACAGTAATTCATTATCACAAACCGAAAAAAGTTGGAAAACTTTTGTTTCAGATATACAAGAAGTTATAAATAAAGTTCAGCCTAATATTATTATAACTCCACATCCTTATTTAGATAAACATAAAGACCATCTTTACTCAACACTAGCAGTAACGGAGGCTTTACAAAAAATGAATTATGATAAAGGTAATTTATTCTTGTATTGTATTCACAATGCTGTAAATCGTTATTATCCTTTTGGAAATATTGGAAGTAGAATAACCTTACCTCCTTTTTTTAATAATTTTTCTTGTTTTAATAAACTATATTCTTTTGAATTAAATGAAGATGACCAATCAAACAAAATATTGGCTTTTGAGGCAATGAATGATTTAAGAATAGGTACGAATATTTTATCAGTAAATAAGGTATTTAAAAGAATACTTGATATGACAAAACGTAGAATTTTTGATATTAGAAGAGATTATTACTCTCAATTTGTTCGTAGTAATGAGCTATTTTATATCATTCCCTTTAATAAGGCTGAAGAACTTATAAAAGAAACGTTACAGAAATTAAACAATAAAAAATAAAAGAGTATTAGTAGGATGTTTATTTACCAAAAAAACAGGAATACTTAACAATAATTTTGCTCCATATTCGAAATCTTTACCAGAATTATTATGCCAAAGATTAACAAGTAACAGTCCGATACCGTAAATAGCAAAACTTTTTAGTAGGTTTATATCAATTTTTGGTATATTAAAACATTGTTTTTTTAACAACATAATTGGTATTACAATAACAAAAATTATTGCACCTATACGATTACGATACCCTTTTTCAACAGATAGTGATAACAAAAAGAATATTGATACTCCAAATGTTGTTATATATCTCCATAAAATGGGAAATTTTAATTTCTTTCTTCCTCCATTTTAAAATCTTCCATAAATTTAGTGGTGTAATTTCCAGCTATATAATCAGGATGATCCATTAATTGCCTGTGGAAAGGAATTGTTGTTTTAACTCCTTCAATTACAAATTCATCTAATGCACGTTTCATTTTATTAATAGCTTCTTCTCTTGTTTGAGCTTTAACAATTAATTTAGCAATCATTGAGTCATAATTTGGTGGAATGCTATACCCAGCGTATACATGAGTATCCATACGAACTCCATGACCACCTGGTGCGTGGAAAACAGATATTTTACCAGGTGAAGGTCTAAAATCATTATAAGGGTCTTCGGCATTAATTCTACATTCTATAGAGTGCATTTCAGGAATGTAATTTTTTCCAGAAATAGGTACTCCGGCAGCTACCAAAATTTGTTCTCTAATTAAATCATAATCTACAACTTCTTCGGTAATTGGGTGTTCTACTTGAATACGAGTATTCATTTCCATAAAATAGAAATTTCTGTGTTTATCAACCAAAAATTCTACAGTACCTGCACCTTCATATTTTATGTATTCAGCAGCTTTAACGGCAGCTTCTCCCATTTTGTTTCTTAACTCGTCTGTCATGAATGGGGAAGGAGTTTCTTCTGTTAATTTTTGATGACGACGTTGTACCGAGCAATCTCTTTCTGATAAATGACAAGCCTTTCCGTAAGCGTCTCCAACAATTTGAATTTCAATATGGCGAGGTTCTTCTATCAGTTTTTCTAAATACATTCCGTCATTACCAAAAGCAGCCTTTGCTTCTTGGCGAGCAGATTCCCATGCATCTTTTAAATCTTCGGCTTTCCATACGGCACGCATTCCTTTACCACCACCACCAGCAGTAGCTTTAAGCATAACAGGGTAACCAGCTTCTTCTGCAAATTTCTTACATTCTTCAAAGTCTTTTAAAATTCCTTCAGAACCAGGGATACAAGGAACACCAGCAGCAATCATTGTTTCTTTTGCTGTTGCTTTATCTCCCATTCTGTCAATCATATCGGCATTAGGACCTATAAATTTTATTTCATTTTCTTCACACAATTTAGAGAATTTAGAATTCTCAGCTAAAAAACCATATCCAGGGTGTATAGCATCAGCATTTGTAATTTCTGCTGCTGCTATAATATTAGCCATTTTTAAATAAGATTCATTACTTGGTGCAGGACCAATACATACTGCTTCATCAGCAAAACGAACGTGTAAACTTTCAGCATCTGCTTTTGAGTAAATAGCTACTGTTTTAATTCCCATTTCTTTACAAGTTCTTATAATTCGTAAAGCAATTTCACCTCTGTTGGCAATTAATATTTTCTTAAACATATTTTTTAGTTTATGTATTTATTGAATATAGTAATTTGTGTGTTAGGTTATAATACCTTTTAAACTTAAAATTATGAAGGGTCAACTAAAAATAAAGGTTGATCAAATTCAACAGGAGTAGAATCATCAACTAATATTTTAATAATTTTACCAGATACTTCTGATTCTATTTCATTAAATAATTTCATTGCTTCAATAATACAAACAGTATCTCCTGTATTTATTGTACTTCCTACTTCTACGAAAACAGGTTTGTCTGGTGAAGGTTTACGATAAAAAGTACCTATGATAGGAGATTTAATTGTTATATATTTTGAATCTTCATCTTGAGTTTCCGCTTCTGTTGGTTGAGCCAGATTATTCTGTATAGGATGTGCTTGTACAGTAGGAATATGAGCTTGTGTTAAAGGTGCTGTTTGTACAATAGTTGTTGTTTCGCTTTTGGAAGCATCACCTGTTTTAATGGTAATTTTAATGTCTTCCATTTCTAATTTTACCTCACTAGCTCCTGATTTAGCAACGAATTTAATAAGGCTTTGAATTTCTTTAATATCCATATTATTTTTAATTTTCTTTATTGTTTTTTAAACAATATGTGTGTTTTAAATTTTTAGTTTATTTTTAATGAAAAATGTTTATAAAATCATTTTCTGCTAAAAATTAACTTTCAAAAATAGTGAAAAAATACTCAAATTTCATTCAAAAAAGAGTAAAAACAGTTGTTTTTGTTTTAAAAAAACAAAAAATCCCTCAAAAAGAGAGATTTTAAGTTTTTCCTATAAGTGTATTTTATACTTCTTCAGCTACTGTATTGTCTAATACAACTTGCCCTCTGTAATATAATTTACCTTCATGCCAGTGAGCTCTGTGGTATAAATGAGCTTCACCTGTAGTAGGATCTTTTGCTATTTGAGGAACAGAAGCCTTATAATGAGTTCTTCTTTTGTCTCTTCTAGTTTTAGATATTTTTCTCTTTGGATGTGCCATTTTACGTGTTTTTTCCTGTTATTAAATCCTTTAATTTATCCCATCTTGGGTCTGTTGAGTTTGTTTCTTCAACAGATTTTTCTTTTTTTACTTCTAATTCTTTCAATTTCTTTAAAGTTTCATTTTCTAAAGTGCCATCGGCTACTTTTGGATGAATTCTTTTTATTGGAACTGATAACACAATTAATTCATAAATATATTGTGCAATATTAACTTTATAAGAGTCATAAGGAATTATTAAAATATCCTCATTGTCATCGTTAAATTCATCTCCAAATTTAATAATTAATGGTAGTGTACCATTAATTTCTTGTTCAAATGGCTCATTAGTAAGGTCGCAAAAAACGTTTACTGAACCTGTTGCTGTAAAATCAACCTCTAATAATGTAGGTTTTTTTACAAGATTAACTACAACAGTAACATTTGAATCATTAAATTCATCAAATTGAAAAACTTCAAAGAACTTTTTATCAATATGATATTCAAATGTATGACTTCCATCTTTTAAACCTATAAACGGTATATCAAAATCTTTTAAGTCTTTCATCTTCAACATCAAATTTGAGCTTGCAAATATAATAAAAATGTTATTTGCAACAATATTTTATACTAAAAATAAATTTATTTTTTTTGTAAAGCGTTTAATTTTAACGTTTCATACTCTTTTCTGTTTCTAAAAATATCTAACGCACTGTATAATGCTTCTTTAAAAGATGTTATATTCGCTATGTTTTTACCTGTTATATCATAACCTATTCCGTGATCTGGGGAAGTTCTTATTTTATCTAACCCTGCTGTAAAATTAACTCCATAACCAAAGGATAAAGCCTTAAACGGAGCTAAACCTTGGTCGTGATACATGGCTAAAACACCATCAAATTGTTTGTAAGTTTCTGAGCCGAAGAAACCATCAGAAGAATAAGGACCAAATACTAATTTACCTGTTTCCCTTATTTCTTTAATAGTTGGTTTTACTATTTTATCATCTTCATCGCCTATAACACCATTATCTCCACAATGGGGGTTTAATCCTAAAACTGCAATTTTTGGTTTATTTATATTAAAATCTTGTATTAATGATTTATGCATAATTTCAACCTTGTTTTTAATAAGGCTTGGAGTTATGGTCTCAGCTACTTTTGATATAGGAATATGTCCTGTAATTAAACCAATACGTAATTCATTCGTCATTAAAATCATTAAACTTTCTCCGTTTAAGTTTGCTTCTAAATACTCGGTATGTCCTGCAAAATTAAACTCACTAGATTGTATGTTGTCTTTATTGATAGGAGCAGTTAAAAGAACGTCAATTTTGTTTTCTTTTAGTGCTGTAACAGAAGAAGAAAGTGATTTTAAGGCGTATTTCCCCCCCTCTTTTGTTGATGCTCCTAAATCTATTTTAACATCTTCTTTCCAAATATTAAATAAATTCACTTTTCCTTCAATAATATTATCTAATGAACTAATACCGTTAATGTTTACCTCTAAATCTAATGCTTTTTTGTGGTAAGAAATAACTTTGTTTGCGCCAAATAAAACAGGGGTGCAAAATTCTAAAATTCTTTTATCTTTAAATGTTTTTAAAATAACTTCTAATCCTATTCCATTAATATCCCCTATTGATATTCCGACAATAATTTTTTTTGATTTTTCCATTTATACTTATCTAAAATTGTATTTTTGATGACAGTAAAAGTAATTAAAATTTAGATAATGTTTACAGGTATTGTTGAAACTCTTGGAAAAATTAAAAAACTTGAAGAGAAAAAAGGTAATTTACACATAACAGTTAAAAGCTCAATAACAAATGAATTGAAGATTGACCAAAGTGTTGCTCATAATGGGGTTTGCTTAACAGTTGTTGATATTAAAAATGACGAATACACAGTTACTGCAATAAAAGAAACATTAGAAAAAACAAACCTTAATGATTTAAACCTTGATGATGAAATTAACTTGGAAAGAGGAATGAAATTGGGTGATAGGTTAGATGGACATATAGTACAAGGGCATATTGACGGAACAGGAATTTGTAAATTAATAAAAAAAGAGGAGGGAAGTACTATTTTTACTTTTGAATATAATTCAACAAATAATAATGTAACGATAGAAAAGGGTTCAATAACAGTAAATGGGGTTAGTTTAACTGTTGTTAATTCAAAAAATAATGAATTTAGTGTGGCTATTATTCCTTATACTTTTGAAAATACCACTTTTAAGAATTTACAAGTTGGAACAAAAGTAAATTTGGAGTTTGATGTTATTGGTAAATATGTTTCTCGTTTAATGAATTTGTAATTCAACATAATTCTAACGTTATTAGCTTTAAAATTTGTTTTTATTAATAGTTTTGTAGCTTTAGATTAGAAAAATTATTTAGATAATATTAAGTTTTTATATAAAAATACTACATTTGTTACGGTTATAAAAAATAAATAACATAATGGGGTTATTGGATTTATTATTTAATAGAAAAGGAATGACAGAAAAAATTAAAGAATATCTTGAAAAGGGTGCAGTTATATTAGATGTGCGTAACGCAGATGAGTGGAATAATGGTCATAGTAAAGGGGCAAAATTAATAACATTATCAACCGTTTCAGCAAGAGTTGACGAAATTAAAAGTTGGAAGAAACCTGTAATTGCTGTATGTGCAAGTGGAGGACGTAGTGGGCAAGCCACAAAGTTTTTAGAAAGCCAAGAAATTGATGTTATTAATGGAGGTGCTTGGCAAAATGTTGACCAATTTTTATAAAAATTAAAAATTAATAAAGGGGAATTTTTTTAAAAGTTCCTCTTTCTTTTTATTTATATCGTTAATAAATTTAAGATGTTGTTCTGAATTAGGATTAAATGGGCGATGAGATAGTCCTTTTTGTATAGTTTCTATTTCTTTACGAATATCTTCTTCTAAACTTGTTAACCAAACCTCACTAAATTTTTGCCAAATATAATTAATTGCTGTTGTATTTGGGTGGAGCATATCTTCGGCATAAAAACGATAATCTCGTAATTCGTCCATTATAATTTCGTAACTTGGAAAATAATTGATGTTTTTACCAATTACTTGATGAATTGCAGAAATTAAATGTGATTTACTACGTTGGTTTTCAATAAATCCGTCTTTTATATGACGAATTGGGGAAACAGTATAAATAATAGTAATATTTTTATTTACAGAATGAATTAGCCTGTTTATATTATTTAAACTTTTTGTAATTTCGCCTATTGAAAGAATTTCTTTTGAAAATTCTTTTTGTGGAACTTTATGGCAATTTGCTACTATTTTATTAGTTTTTAAATGTTTGTAAACCCAAGAAGTACCAAGACTAATAATTAAATGAGTTAAATTATTTAGTTGGTTATTTGTTGAGGTTATATTATCATTTAAATTTTTTAATAATTGATTTTTATCAGTACAACTTAAACCGGAATGAGCATAAAATGAATGCCAACATTCATTATGATAAAAAACTTCATTTTCTGAAAATTCTTTTTGTTTTACACTATTTGAAATAAACTCTTCAATAGCTTTTGGGTTGAATAAAATACCAAATGGATTTATATTTACATTAAATTTAAGATACTTAAATTTACTACCAATATTTTCTGAAAAACACGAACCTAGCATTAATAAGTTAGACTTATAATTTATTTGATTTTTAGCTTTCTTTAGTGGTATTTTGGTTGTAAAATCCATAAATTTTTACAAATAATTATCTATTTTTTGACCATTAAAATAGCTTGTTGTAAAGCTTCTTCAATTCCAGCAGGATTTTTACCACCAGCAGTAGCAAAAAATGGTTGTCCACCACCGCCACCATTAATAAATTTTCCTAATTCACGAATTACGGTTCCAGCATTATAATCTTTTTCTTTTGCTAACTCTTTGTTTATGAAGCAACTTAATATTGCTTTTCCGTTTTGTTCAGATGCTAAAACTACGTATAAATTTTCAACTTCACCACCTAATTCAAATAATAAATTTTTTATACTACCAGCATCTAAATCTACTTTTTCAGCAATAAAATTAACTCCGTTTATATTTTTAATTTTATTTTTTAATTCGCCTTTCATCCCTTTAGCTTTGTCTTTCAACAGTTGTTCTATCTGTTTTTTTAGAGATGAATTTTCATCTTGTAATGAAGATACTGTTTTAACAATGTCTTTTGGGTTTTTAAGTAATTGTTTTATTTCTGAATAATCTTTTTCAATTTCTTCAAAATAATTACCAACTGCTATATTTGTGATTGCTTCAATTCTTCGTATTCCTGATGCAACAGCACTTTCTGATTTTATTTTAAAATACCAAATATCATTAGTTTGTTTTACGTGAGTTCCACCACATAATTCAACAGATTTACCAAATTTAACCATACGAACGCTATCGCCATATTTTTCACCAAATAAGGCAATTGCACCTTCATTAATGGCTTGTTGCATTGGTATATTTCGTTTTTCTTCTAATTTTATGTTTTCACGAATACGGGCATTTACAAAATCTTCAATTTCTTTTAATTTATCTTGTTCAACTTTTGAAAAATGAGAAAAATCAAAACGCAAATGTTTTGTGTTTACTAATGAACCTTTTTGCTCTACGTGAGTTCCTAAAATAGTTCTTAATGCTTGGTGTAATAAGTGAGTTGCTGAATGGTTACTTGCAGATAATTGTCTGAACTCTTCATTTACAACAGCCTTAAAAGTTTCATTTAAGTTTTTAGGAAGATTTTTTGCAAAATGGATAATTACATTATTTTCTTTCTTTGTATCAGTAATATGAATAACGTCTCCATTAGCTGTTTCTAAAAATCCTTTATCTCCAATTTGTCCACCACCTTCAGGATAAAAAGGAGTCATATTAAATACTAATTGGTATTGTTCTCCGTCTTTTTTAGAAGTAACTTTTCTATATTTTGTTAGTTTTACATTAGCTTTAAGAATGTCATAACCAATAAATTCTTCAACTTCATCATCAATTAATACAGTCCAATCACTAGTGTCAATAGCTGATGCAGAGCGTGAACGTTCTTTTTGTTTTTGCATTTCAGAAGCAAATTCTTCTTCGTTAATAGAAAAACCTTGTTCGCGTGCAATTAGTTGGGTTAAATCTAAAGGAAAACCATAAGTATCATATAGTTCAAAGGCTTTTTTACCTGAAATTACATTTTCTTTAGTGTTTTTAATAATAGTATCTAATAACAATAATCCTTGGTCTAAAGTTCTTAAGAAAGATGCTTCTTCTTCTTTAATTACATTATTTATAAGGGTTTCTTGCCTTTTAATTTCAGGGAAAGCATCTCCCATTTGATTGCTTAATGTTTCAACTAATTTATATATAAAAGGTTCTTTTTTATTTAAAAAAGTAAAACCATAACGTATTGCTCTACGTAAAATTCTTCTAATTACATAACCAGCACCATTGTTACTTGGTAATTGCCCATCAGCAATTGCGAAAGCAACAGCACGGATATGGTCAGCAATTACACGTATAGCGACATCATTTTTATCATTTTCACCATATTTATTATTGGTAATAGTTTCAATTTCTCTAATTAAAGGTGT
Source organism: Tenacibaculum sp. (assembly GCA_018456245.1). Classification (GTDB taxonomy): domain Bacteria; phylum Bacteroidota; class Bacteroidia; order Flavobacteriales; family Flavobacteriaceae; genus Polaribacter. The sequence goes on from JAGYHQ010000002.1 coordinate 16,034, forward strand.
GAAAACATCAGTATCATAGTTAGATTGAACATTTTGTAATATCATGCATAAACGTTCAAATCCCATACCTGTATCAATGTGTTTTGCAGGTAATTCTTCTAAGCTTCCATTGGCCTTACGGTTATATTGCATAAATACTAAATTCCACACTTCTACTACTTGTGGATGATCCATATTTACCAATGATTTTCCATTAATTTTAGCTTTTTCTTCTGAAGAACGTATATCTACATGAATTTCAGAGCAAGGTCCACAAGGTCCTTGTTCGCCCATTTCCCAAAAATTATCTTTTTTATTTCCTTTTAAAATTCGGTCTTCACTAATATGTTGTTTCCAAAGGTCATAAGCCTCTGTATCCATTTGTAAACCGTCTTTTTCATCTCCTTCAAAAACGGTTACATATAAAATATCTTTAGGTATTTTGTAAATTTCAGTTAATAATTCCCAAGCCCAAGCAATTGCTTCTTTTTTAAAATAATCACCAAATGACCAGTTTCCTAACATTTCAAACATGGTGTGGTGATATGTATCATAACCCACTTCCTCTAAATCATTATGTTTACCAGATACGCGTAAACATTTTTGTGAATTAGAAATACGATTGTTTTTTGGTGTAGCATTTCCTAAAAAATATTCTTTTAATGGTGCCATACCTGAATTTGTAAACATTAAAGTAGGATCATTTTTTAACACCATCGGTGCTGATGGAATTATATCATGTTGTTTAGATTTAAAAAATTCTAAAAAACGAGTACGTATTTCTTGAGATTTCATATTGCTTTTTTGATGAAAATTATTGTTAAATAAATTATAAACTAAAACTTAGTTTATAATTTTTTTATAGTTTTGCGTTAATATTTATGTTTTTGGTAGTTTTTAAAAATTACCAAAGCCACAAAAATAATACAATTAACCATTTATGGCAAAGGTAAAATATTATTATGATCCAGAAACTCTTTCTTATAGAAAGATTAAAGTTAGAAAACGAGATAAATTAAAAAATACTTTGGTTGGTGTTTTGGGTGTATTGTTTGTTGGTTTTATGGGGTTTGTTATTTTAAGTATGTTTATGACTTCACCAAAAGAAAGAAAACAAAAACGAGAACTTGAAAATTTAAAATTGCATTATGAGTTATTGTCTAAAAGATTAAAAGAATCTTCACAGGTATTAGCAGATTTACAAGAAAGAGATAATAATATTTATAGAATGTATTTTGAAGCCAATCCAATACCCGAAGAACAAAGAAAAGCTGGTTTTGGTGGAGTTAATAGATATAAAAATTTAGAGGGATTTGATAATAGTGAAATGATAAAGAATGTTACTAAAGATTTAGATATTTTATCAAAACAAATGGTAGTACAATCAAAATCATTAGATGAAATAGTAGCTTTAGCCAAGGAAAAAGAGCAAATGTTAGTGTCAATTCCAGCAATTCAGCCAATTAAAAAACAAGATTTAAACCGTATGGCTTCAGGATTTGGTATGCGTATGCATCCAATATTAAAAACTAGGCGTATGCATAATGGTATGGATTTTACAGCTACTACAGGTATTCCTATTTTTGCATCTGGAAATGGATTAATAGCAAAGGCTACAAGAAGTGCAACTTTTGGAAAAGTAGTTTATATAAAGCATGGTTACGGTTATGAAACAATTTATGCCCATATGAGTAAAATAGCTGTAAGGAAAGGACAAAAAGTAAAACGTGGAGATGTAATAGGGTATGTTGGTAATACAGGGCGTTCAGTTGCCCCACACTTACATTATGAAGTACATAAAGACGGAAGACCTGTTAATCCTATATATTATTATTATGGAGATTTAACCCCAGAAGAATTTATAGAAATGCAAAAAGCTTCTCAAGAACAAGGACAATCATATGATTAATTAATGATTTATGTATGTAGATTTACCTGATAAAAGATATTATAAAATAGGAGAAGTTGCAGATGCTTTTGGAGTAAATACGTCACTTATACGTTTTTGGGAAAAAGAGTTTGATGTAATTAAACCTAAAAAAAATGCTAAGGGTAATAGAATGTTTACGGTTGAAGATGTAGAAAATTTTAAGTTGATATATAATTTAGTAAAGGAACGAGGTTATACATTAGAAGGTGCAAAGTTAAAATTAAAACAAAATCCTGATGAACTTTTTGATAAGTCAGAAATTATAAGTAGATTAGAACGCGTAAAAGCAGAATTAATAAATATTAAAAATAAATTAGAATAAAAACATAGAATTATGAAAAAGTGGTTACCAGTAATTATTATTGCAGTAATAGTTTTAGGATTTTACAGATGGACAGTAGGTTTTAATAATAAAGCTGTAAAATTAAATGAAAATATAGAAGAATCTTGGGGAAATGTACAAAACTCTTATCAAAGAAGAAGTGATTTAATCGGTAATTTGGTAAAAACGGTACAAGGAGCAGCAGATTTTGAAAAAAGTACACTTACTTCAGTTATAGAAGCAAGATCAAAAGCTACATCAATAACTATTGACCCTACTAATATTACTCCAGAGCAGTTAAATCAATTTAATGAGGCACAAAGTGGTTTAAGTAGTGCTTTATCACGATTATTAGTTTCAGTAGAAAGATATCCTGATTTAAAAGCAAATCAGAACTTTTTAAAATTACAAGATGAATTGGCTAGTACTGAGAACCAAATTTTAACGGCTCGTACACGTTTTAATGAAGCTATTAAACCTTATAATATGCATATTAAAACATTCCCTAATTCAATATTGGCAGGATGGTTTAATTTTGAGCCAAAACCTTATTTTAAATCGGATGAAGGAGCTGATAAAGCACCAGATGTAGATTTTAATTTTGGGAATAAGGAAAAATAATGAGTAAACTTTCTAATTTTCTTTCATCTTCAGATGAACAAGAGATAGTTAAGGCAATTACTGAAGCAGAATTAAATACTTCTGGAGAAATACGTGTTCATATTGAGGGAACTTCAAACAAACCTTATATGGAAAGAGCTGTAGAAGTATTTAATTCATTAGAAATGTATAATACTAAACAGCGAAATGGGGTATTAATATACATTGCTGTTGAAGATAACCAGCTTGTTATCTATGGGGATGAGGGAATTTATAAAATTGCAGAAAGTAATTTTTGGGATGATACTTGTAATTTGATAATTAATTCTTTTAAAGAAGGTAATCATAAAGAAGGGATAGTAAAAGGTGTTTTAGAAGTGGGGGAGAAATTAAAAACATTTTTTCCTTATAAAAAAGATGATATTGATGAATTACCTAACACTATTTCAAAAGGATAGATGAACATATTTAAGAAAAATATATTTTTTGTTGTTTTATTGCTTGGAGTTTTAAACTCTCTTCAGGCACAGTTTAATATTCCTGAAAAGCCTAAAATTCAAACAAGTGTTTATGATTACGTTGGGTTGTTACCTAGTCATCAAAAAAAAGCATTAGAAAATAAATTAATAAAGTATTCTGATAGTACCTCAACACAAATAGTTATAGGAATTATTCCTTCAACTAAGGGGGAGTATATAGGGATGCTTACACCACGTTGGGCTCATAAATGGGGTATAGGACAAGTAAAAGAAGATAACGGTATTTTTATTTTATTAGCAAAAAATGATAGAAAAATATGGATTTCACCGGGTTATGGTGTAGAACATATTTTAACAGCAGGAACAACAGGAGATATTATAAGAAATGTAATTATTCCTGAATTTAGGACTGGTAATTATTACTTGGGTTTAAATAATGGAGTAGATGTTATTTTTAATTACTTAAATGGTACTTATAAAGCAAAACCAAACGAAAATACTGAAGAATTTCCTTTTTTCGTATTCATAATTATAATTATTGCTTTAATGATATTATTATTTATTATATCAAAAAGTGGTTCTAATAATAGAAATAATAGAGGAGGAGGTTTTGGTAATAAAAAAAGAGGAGATTTTGTAGACTTTGGAGGTTTCTCAGGAGGTTATTATACAGGTGGTACTTACAGTAGTGAAGGTTTTGGTGGCTTTGGAGGTTTTTCAGGAGGTTTTGGAGGAGGAGGTTTCTCTGGTGGAGGAGCAGGTGGTAGTTGGTAATTAAAACTTCATTTTATCATTAAATAATTTTCTTAACTTTTCTAATTTTGGAGGAATTACAGCACTACAATAGGTTTGTTCAGGATTTTTACTATAATAATTTTGATGATATTCTTCAGCCTTAAAATAAGTGGTTAGTTCAGTTATTTCTGTTACAATTTTATCTTTATAATGAAGTTGTAATTCTTTAATAATATTTTCGGCAGTTTTCTTTTGAATATCAGAATTATAAAAAATAATAGATCGATATTGAGTTCCAACATCCTCTCCTTGACGATTTAACGTTGTAGGAATATGGGTAGCCATAAAAATTAATAGAATATCTTCTAATGAAATATTTTTAGTATTAAATGAAAGTTTAATTACTTCGGCGTGTCCTGTTTCTCCTGTACAGACTTGCTCATAAGTAGGGTTTTCAGCTTGCCCTCCTGCATAACCAACTTCTATATCGGTTATTCCGTCAACTATTCTAAAAACTGATTCTGTGCACCAAAAGCATCCACCTCCTAATATTATTGTATCTGTTTTCATATAATTTTTTGGAAATTATTTTTGTCTGAAATAAATTCCTATTGGAACACCTGAAAAATTATAATGTTCTCTTAGTTTGTTTTCAATAAATCGTTTGTAAGGATCTTTTATATATTGAGGTAAATTTGCAAAAAATGCAAATTGTGGTGTATGCGTTGGTAATTGCATACAGTATTTAATTTTTATGTATTTACCTTTTGTTGCTGGTGGAGGATAATTTTCAATAATTTCAAGCATTGTTTCGTTTAGCTTGCTTGTTTGTATTTTACGAGTTCTATTTTGATGAACTTCAACAGCTGTTTCAATTGCTTTAAAAATACGTTGTTTTGTTAATGCTGATATAAATATGATAGGTACATCAGTAAATGGAGCAGTAATTTCTTTTATTCTACGCTCAAAATCACGTATTGTATTGGTTTCTTTTTCTATTAAATCCCACTTATTTACAAGGATTATAATTCCTTTTCTGTTTTTTTCAGCAAGCCAAAATATTTTTTCGTCTTGTCCCTCAAATCCACGAGTAGCATCAATAACAAGAATGGCAACGTCACAGTGTTCAATAGCACGAACTGCACGCATTACCGAATAAAATTCTAAATCTTCTTTAACTTTTGATTTTTTTCTAATTCCTGCTGTATCGACTAAATTAAAATCAAACCCAAAACGATTATATTTTGTATCAATACTATCACGGGTAGTTCCAGCAATATTTGTTACAATATTTCTTTCTTCGCCAATTAAAGCATTTATAAATGATGATTTTCCTGCGTTAGGACGACCAACTACAGCAAAGCGAGGTAATTCATCTTCATTTTTATTATCATCAGAAGGTTCAGGAATTTTTTCTGCTATTGCATCTAATAATTCTCCTGTTCCACTTCCGTTTATTGATGAAATAGTATAGTAATCTCCTAAGCCAAGATTGTAAAATTCAACAGCATCAGCATCACGCATTGCATTATCAACTTTATTAACAGCAATAAATTTAGGTTTATTTACCTGACGTAAAATTTTTGCAACTTCATCGTCCATTGGTGTAATTCCTTGCTCAACATCAACAACAAAAACAATAATATCGGCTTCTTCAATGGCTAATTGAACTTGTTTACGAATTTCATCTTCAAAAATATCATCAGAGCCTATTACATATCCACCTGTATCAATTACAGAGAATTCTTTTCCGTTCCATTCTGATTTCCCGTAATGACGATCACGAGTTACACCACTTACAGAGTCTACAATGGCATCTCTGCGTTTAATTAATCTATTAAAAAATGTTGATTTCCCTACATTTGGGCGACCTACTATTGCTACGATACTGTTATTCATTTTGCGAAGATAGTTTTAAAGTTTCAAAATTAGAAAGTTTAAAGTAATATTGTTCTTTTATTTTAGGATAAGTTTTTAGTCTTTATATCCAAATCTTTTAAGTTGTCTTTCATCTGAACGCCAATTTTTGTTGACTTTCACATACAAATCTAAGAATATTTTTTTATCAAAAAACTTTTGTAAGTCTTTTCTTGCTTCTGTTCCTACTCGTTTTATGGCAGAGCCTTTGTGACCTATAATAATTCCTTTTTGAGTATCACGTTCCACCATAATAACTGCACGAATACGTATGATTTCATCTTCTTCCTCAAAACTTTCGGTTTCAACTTCTACTGAATATGGAATTTCTTTTTTATAATGTTTTAGAATTTTTTCACGAATAGTTTCATTTACAAAAAAGCGTTCTGGTTTATCGGTTAGTTGGTCTTTTGGATAAAATGCAGGTGATTGGGGTAGTAATTCAATTATTTTATTAAAAACGGCTTCAATATTAAAATTTTCTAATGCAGATATTACGTAAACAAAGGCATTAGGTAATTTATTTGTCCAATATTCAATTTTATTTTCTACTTCTTCGGGTGTTGATTTATCAATTTTATTTAATAATAGAATAACAGGAATTTTACTATTTATTATTTTATTGAAAAAAGCTTCGTTTTTTAGTTCTTTTTCGCCAATTTCCACCATATATATTAGTATATCGGCATCATCAAAGGCAGATTTTACAAAATCCATCATACTTTCTTGTAATTCGTATGCTGGTTTTATAATTCCGGGTGTGTCTGAAAAAACTATTTGGTAATTTTCATCGTTTACAATTCCAAGTATTCTGTGCCTTGTAGTTTGTGCTTTTGATGTAATAATAGAAAGTTTTTCACCAACAAGTACATTCATTAGTGTTGATTTTCCAACGTTTGGGTTTCCTATTATATTTACAAATCCTGCTTTATGTGTATTCATATGGCAAAATTAATCTTTTTGTTTGGTATGATATAATTAAAAATTAATTTATTTTGGTTAATCGAAAAAAGGTTGTATATTTGCAATCCAAATCGCGGGATAGAGCAGTAGGTAGCTCGTCGGGCTCATAACCCGAAGGTCACTGGTTCGAGTCCAGTTCCCGCTACTTAGTTAAGCCTCAACTACCTAATTATTAGCAAGTTGAGGTTTTTTATTTTTAATTCTTCCCACTAACTTCCCATTTTTTTATGGGTAGAATTTTATCTTTCCTATATTATCATTTCTTTATCAAAATATTTTTATTTAATTTAGATTCATATATAAATTCATTTTTAAGTGATGTACAATACAAAAAAATAAACTAAAATTATATTTATTGGTAATCAATTTATGTAGTTAAGTGGATATACTTACATCTTTTTTTTGAAATCAAATTTAACATTAATATAAATTCAATATGTCACAAATTTTTACTAAATTTGTGACATAAATAATACATCTATATTTTGGAAAGTATTAACTTGCAAATAGAAAACAAAATAATTAAATCTTCTCGAGGTGAGATATTTTTTATTAGAGACTTTATAAAATACGGTTCAGAAGTTAATATTCGAAAGATACTTTCTCGTTTAGAAAAAGAATCTGTTATTGAACGCATTGCCTTTGGAATATACCTAAAACCTAAAAAAGATGAGGTGTTAGGTGTTATTTACCCGAATTTAGATGAAATTGCTTATAAAATTGCCAAACGAGATAAGGCTCGTATTGTGCCAACTGGTGCTTATGCTCTCTTTCTTTTGGGGCTGACAACTCAAATTCCTTTAAATACCGTTTATCTTACTGACGGTTCTCAACGAATAGTTAAAATTGGCAATCGTTCTATAAAATTTAAACGAACTGTTCCTAAAACTTTTGCTATTAAAGATGATTTATTGCAACTTGTTGTACAATCATTAAAAGAAATAGGGCAAAAAAATTGTACAGAAGATTTTTTGCTGAAATTACAAAAATCGGTCATAAAAATATCTGACAAAACAATAGAAACCGAATTGAAATACGCACCGATGTGGGTTCAAAAAGAAATTAAAAAACTTTATAAACTTAATTAAAAATGTGGATTGATTTAAACAAAGAACGAAAATTATTAAGTATTGAAAAAGTAAGTGCCTCAACAGGATTACCCAACTTTGCTATTGAAAAAGATTGGTGGGTTTGTTTGGTTTTAAAAGCTGTATTTCAATCAAAATACGCAGAGTTTATCATTTTTAAGGGAGGAACATCTTTAAGTAAGGCTTATTCTTTAATTGAAAGATTTTCGGAAGATGTAGATTTAATAATTGATAGAAAGTTATTAGGATATGAGGAGGTTAAGTCAAAAACACAGATCAAGAAACTTCGTAAAATTTCTGGAGGTTTTATTATAAATGAATTTAAGGAAGAACTCATAAAACAACTTAATGGATTAGGTGTTGAGGGAAAATTTTGTATTCAACACAAAACTTATGTAGATGATACAAGCGACCCTAATAGTTTAGAAATTTATTATGATTCAATATTTAATTTTAGTAATGATTATATTAAACCACGAGTATTATTAGAAATGAGTGCAAGGTCAATGACAGAACCATCTGAACAAAAAGAAATAATATCGTGGATTGATGAGGAGTTTAAAAATACCGATTTTGCAGAAAATTCATTTAATGTTGAGGTTGTTATGCCTCAAAGAACTTTTTTAGAAAAAATATTTTTACTTCACGAGGAATTTAGAAAACCGAAAGACAGAATAAGAACTTACCGAATGACAAGGCATTTATATGATGTTGAAAAAATTGCAAATACTGAATATGGAAATATTGCTTTAAATAATAATATTCTGTTTAATGCTATTGTAGAACATCGCAAACATTTTACGCCTTTAAAAGGAGAAGATTATAGTAAACATTTGAAAGGCTTTTTAAATATTTTACCTCCACAAGACTTAATAAAAAAATGGAAAGAAGATTATAAAAGTATGCAAGAAAATATGATTTCAGGCGAAAGTCTTCAATGGGAAGAATTACTTGATAATATTAAAAAAATTCAAAACAATATTAATATTTAATTTCCTAACATAAAATAAAAGCGTGTTTAAATAAATATGTAACAGATAATAAATACTTTGATATTGAAAACACAGATTATCCTTTTTCATACAAAAAAAACTCTGCATTACTTGTACTATTTTTTTCTAAAAATAATAAGTATTTAACAACCGAAAATAGCACATTATTTAAATCATATTATCTTACAGCACCATCTCCAAGTTCTTTTGCACGAATAATGTATAATCAAGGAATCTATATGCCTGTGGTGATTATAGGAGAAAAATTTCTTGGAATATTTGAACCAGAGCTAAGGTTAGTCGGGTTCAAAAGATTAAAAGTATCCACACTAGATAGTGATCATTCAAAAAACTATATAATTTTCTATTATGCTAATATTTCTCATATGGGCTTTGTAGAAGGTCATTTAAAAAATAAGAAATCTTTAAAAGAATATAAAGATTCCTATCTAAATAAAAATATTCTTAACATATTAGATATTGACGAATTTACTATTAATAAAGAATCCTTTACTATTAAAATGGAAACTAATATTGTAAAAAATACTTTAATGAAGTAAAAAAAGATTTAGAAAAAAAGATGAAAAAGGAAATGAAAACTTAATTTATATAAATCTTCTAACTTTCTGAACAATTTTAAAAATAAACAAATATTAAAACCTACAACAATCATTTTATACATAGTAACAATTGATACAATATTTTGATATTTTTCTCTTAAAGTTTATTCTTTACTATTTGAACATAATACACAACCACAATGTAAAAAAATTGAAAGATTTAACACAACACATTTCTTATTGACGAAAAGTGTCAAAACTTTCATTTTTCGTCAATAAGGAGTATATTTGTGAAAAATTTGTTATGATAATAAGAGACACATACCTAAATAAATTACGAAAATTAAAAGATCAAAATTTAATTAAAGTCATTACAGGTATAAGAAGATGTGGAAAATCAACATTGTTAGAAACCTTTAAAAATGAACTAATTTCTTCAGGTATTTCTGACAAGAATATTATTTTTATAAATTTTGAAGAACGAGAAAATATAACATATTCATCTTGGGTTATTTTATATGATGAAATTATAGCAAAGGTAAATACTAATGAAAAATATTATATATTTTTAGATGAGGTTCAACTTATTGATGACTTTGAAAAATTGGTTAATAGCTTATTTACCAAAAAAAATATTGATTTGTATGTTACAGGGTCAAATGCGTATCTTTTATCAAGCGAATTAGCAACACTCTTAACAGGAAGATATATTGCTATCAATGTTCAACCATATTCGTTTAAAGAATATTTATTAGCAAATGAAAACACGCAAAATACTGACCGATTATTTCGTAAATATATAAATGAAAGTTCTTTTCCTGAATCAGTTACATTGTCAAAAAATAGTAACGATTTGGTTAATGATTATTTACAATCTATATATGATACTGTCATTATTAAGGATATTGCACAACGACATAAATTACGAAATATAGATAATCTGCATCGTATTGTCAGTTTTTTGTTTGATTCTGTTGGTTCGTATATTTCACCTACAAATATTGCTAAACAACTTAATAACAACTCACAAAAAAGTATCTCACACAATACGATTAGTAAATATTTAGATTTTTTGACACAATCATATATTCTTTATAAAGCACCTCGTTACGATATTAAAGGGAAAGAACTTCTTTCAACAAATGAAAAATATTATATCGTTGATTTAGGATTACGAAATATTACAACAACTAATAAATACGATACAGATTTGGGACATAAATTAGAAAATGTAGTTTATTTTGAATTATTAAGGCGTGGTGGTAAAGTATATGTTGGAAAATACAAGGATAGAGAAATTGACTTTGTAGTGCAAAAACCAAACAATCAAATAGAATATTATCAAGTGGCATTTACAGTCAATAGCGAAAAAACTTTTAAACGAGAAATTTCGGCTTTTGATAATATCAAAGATAGTTACCCAAAATATCTTTTAACTCTTGATTATGATACAAATAATATCAACGGAGTAAAAAAAGTAAATGTTATTGATTGGTTACTAGATGATTGAGAAATTATAAGATATTTTTAAATTTTCAATAACTGTTTTTTGTTTAAAAATATTTATTTCATTACTTCATCAATTTCTTAACCTTTTGAACAGTTCCAAGAGAAACACCATTTAGTTTCGCTATTTTACGCAATGAATTAACTCCTAATTTTAATTCTTTCTGCACTCCTTTGTATTTTGCTAAAAACACCTCATCGCTTTCTTTTGAGCCTTTTTCTCTACCTTTATAAACTCCTTTTTGTTTGGCTAATTCAATGCCTTGCCTTTGTCGTTCTAACATTATTGACCTTTCCATTTCTGCAATATTAGCCATAACAGATATAATCAACTTAAACGCACTGTTTGGCTTTCCTTTGACTAAACTTTCAATTCCTAAATTATCTACCTTTAAAATGACTTTCTTTTCATTTAAATATTCTAATGTTCTTAAAATATCAAATAAATTCCTACCTAATCGGTCAATGCTTGAAACTGATAAATAATTTATTGTTCCTTGCTCTATTTCTTCAATAAGTTTTTTCCCTTGTTCTCGTTTTTTGAAATCAACAGCACCTGATACCACATCAATAAACCATTTTTCTGATTGGTCTCCTTGTTCTCTTTGACGGTCAATCTTTTGTTTTTCTGTACTAACTCTTATATATCTTGCTTTCATCTCTAAAAAGGCTTAAAAACACCCTTAAAATAGATATAAGGGTGTTGTTTTTTATTTATATATTTCTAAAATAATGATTATCACTTGTTGAATAATCTAACATAATATTCCATGCTGTTCGCTCCCAATCTACATGAATGTAGTTTGGTAGGTTTTTTGGAATGTCGCCACAATCTTCTAATAAATTACTTACAAAATGAACATCATTATCATATTCCCCACAATAACATTCTTCAACCTTTTCAATAATTTTGTAAATATCTTTTTCATAACATCCTACACAGTTACAATACGCCTCAATTACTTCAAAATCATAACTACAATTTTCTATAATTTCCATTATTTCAAAAATTTCATCAGAAATATAGCTTTCTGAAATTAATCCCATTTCTTTAAATAAATCAGGACATTCATAATCTTGAAACATAAATTCAGGGTCTTGCTCATCTTTATGAAGATTATACATTTCTTTTTTTAATTCCTCATAACTAGAATAGTCTTCTAAATTAAGCCATTTACCATAAATACTTCCTTCGTTGTACTTTTTGTAAGTACCAACATAAATGTTTACATTTGTCATAGTCAAACAATTTTTAATTAGTGTTAAAGTTTTTTGATTTTTTAGCCTTACGAATTGCCGTTCGTAGGGCTTTTTTTATTACCCTATAAATATACAAAAAACAAATTAATTGTACTAATTTTAGCATAGGTATTTTTAATATAATTATTAAAAATATATACCACACTTTTTAAAGTTAAAAATGTATAAGGTTAGACCATAACCTAAAAATAATACAAAAGGATTTTACACATAAAAGTGATAAAAATAAAATGTAGATAAATAAATTGTTGGCTTTTTGTTTTGACTGAATTAAAACATAGAGGGGTACACAAAAAAATTAAATACCCTCCCCCCTATTTTGTGTAAGGTGGTTATATATAAATCTGAATTTGGAAAAAAAAAATGAAAAAGGAGTGATATTTTTTCTTATATTGCTATCGAAAATTTTGAGAAAAAAGCGTTAGCTTTTGGTCTGTTGTTCAGAAATCTACCAAATTTTAAAAACAGCAATACAGATTCAAAAAGTTGATGTTCACGTTATAAGCGTGGGCTGATATTATTCTTGTATTGCGTAGGCTTTGGTAGAGCCTCTGACAGCGAGATAGTTGAAAGTCCTCGCTTTTTTTGTATATGAAATTTAAAAAGAGTTAATTTTATTCTGCTGTCAGAAATCTACCAAATTTTTAATCAGCAATACAGGATAAATTAGCCTTTAGACGGCAGGGGAAGTGTTTTTACACACTTACCTCTGCTGTGTACATAGGCATTAATTTGTGTAAAGGAATAAAATTTTGTTCCACTCTTTCAGTGTATTATTAGTTTGCTTTTGGAACGAGGCAAACGAGTAAAATGCTCTGTAATGGGAAAACCCCAAGTAAAGACCAAAAAGCGAGTGGCTGACCATGGCGAAGTATTTACTAACGAAAGAGAAGTAAATGCCATGCTTGATTTGGTAAAAAACCAATGCCAACGCATAGATGCGACTTTCCTTGAACCAGCTTGTGGTGATGGTAATTTTTTGATTGAAATATTAAGGCGAAAACTTGAACTTGTAGCAAACCACAAACGAAACTCATATTCTTATTGTAAAAATTTAGTTATTGCTGTTAGCAGTTTGTATGGTGTGGAATTATTAGAAGATAATGCACAAGCCTGCCGTGAAAGACTTTATAATAAAGTTGAACAAACTTTCCCAAAATCATTAAAGACTTCTAATGAGTATTTAGAAGTAATGAAAACAATTCAATTTATTTTAGATAAGAACATTGTGTGTGGCAATGCCTTGGACTATACTAAAGCAAACGGAACAGCTATTGTGTTTTATGAATGGAAATTTATAAATGAAACTGATGTAAAAATACGATGTTTTGATTTTGAAGTAGTCGCAGAACAAGGCAAACAAATGTCTTTATTTTCTGACACAAACAAGGAAGTAAGCATTCCAGAGCATAACCAAGAGTTTAAACCAATTCATTATTTAAAACTTTACACTTATGCTGAATGATTTATACAACCCAGATGTGCTGAATTGCCTTGCTAATTTGAGCAACGATGAAGTATTTACACCACCTCACATAGCCAACAAAATGTTAGATTTATTACCCAAAGAATTATGGCGTAATAAAGAGGCGAAATTTCTTGACCCTTTTTGTAAAAGCGGTGTGTTTTTACGAGAAATAGCCAAACGACTTTTAAAAGGTTTAGAGAACGAAATACCTGACCTACAAGAGAGAGTAAACCATATAATGCAACACCAAATTTATGGTATAGGCATTACCGAACTAACGGCTTTACTCTCTCGCAGGAGTTTGTATTGTGCGAAAAACACCCAAAGCGAACACAGTGTAACCCACATTTTTAACAATGAAAATGGAAACATAGCCTTTGACAATATCCCTCACACTTGGGATAAAAACGGAAAATGCGAATACTGTGGCGTAAGTGATAGCATTTTAGGCGATGATAAACGAAAAGATTTAGAAGTACACGCCTACCAATTTATACATAACGAAAACCCTTTTGAAGATATGCAATTTGATGTAATTATAGGAAATCCACCGTATCAGTTAAATGTTGGTGTAGAAAAGAAAAATTTTGCAATAGCCATTTATCAAAAGTTTATAGAACAAGCCATAAAAATGAAACCTCATTATTTATGTATGATTGTACCAAGTAGATGGTTTGCAGGCGGAAGAGGTTTAGATAGTTTTAGGGAACAAATGCTTAATGATAGACGACTAAAAGAGATACACGATTATCCTAATGCATCAGAAGTTTTCCCTGGGGTAGAAATAAAAGGAGGGGTAAATTATTTTCTTTGGCAAAGTGATTATAAAGGAGATTGTTTGATAAAAACTTATGAAGAAAATAAGTGTGTTTCGGAAATGAAACGACCTCTAAAAGAAAAAAATACTGATATATTCATTAGAATAAACAGAGCAATTCCTATTTTAAGAAAGATAAGAGCATTTAATGAAGATAGTTTTAATAAAAACATTAGTGTACAAACTCCTTTTGGCTTGTTAAGTTCTTTTAAATCATATAAAAAGACATCTTTTGAAAATTCTATTAAAGTATTTGGAAATAAATTTATAGGATATGTAAAAGAAGAGCAGATTAAGAAAAATAAACAATGGATAAAAGACCATAAAATACTTATTCCAAAAGCAATAGGGTCTGGAAATAGCAAAACCGATTGGTTAAAACCTATTTACGCAGAGCCTAATTCTTGTTGCACACAAACATACTTAATTATCGGACCTTTTGCGACTAAAAAACGATGTAAAAATGTAATGTCTTATATCAATACTAAATTTTTTCATTTTTGTTTAACCCTAATAAAAAATACACAAGATGCAATGAGAGGAGTTTATGAATTTGTTCCACAACAAAACTTTGATGAAGAATGGACAGATGAAAAGTTATATAAAAAATATGGTTTAACGGAGGAGGAAATAGCGTTTATTGAGAGTATGATTAGACCTATGGAGTAAGTTTAATGAGAGTTGAGAATTATGAAAGAAAAAATATTAAAGGCTATTTACGACACTTATAATCATTCAAAAGAATTATTTGATGATGCTGACTTTCTCTTACAAGCAGGAAAAAAAGAAAGAGCATATACCTTTTTTCATTTTTCATTTGAAGAAAGTGGTCGTTTTTTTATTCTATTAAAGGTGTTGTTTGAATATTTACAAGGAAACATAGAGGCTAAAAACTTAAATTACAAATATATCAAAACCAATGGATATGAAAATCATATAAAAAAATTAGAAGAAGCAACATTAAAAATGATGATAATTCCTGTTTGGAATGCAATAATGAACGGAGATAAAGAAGCAGAAAAATTTATTCTAAATTTTTATAAAAGTTTAAAATCAAATATTGACAAATACAATGATAATAAAAACCATAGTATTTACTTATCTTACATTAATAATGATTTCAAATTACCCAAAGATTTGATAACAGATGATGATTTGCACGAAATCAAAGAATTAGCAGAAATACAAATTATTAATTTGGAAAAACTATTTAAATGGGAGGCATTTCCAAAACCTATGAGGACTTAAAAAAGTATAGGCACAACTTGATTGAACTAAAAAAACAAAAATCCTAAAAAATGAACAACCTACTAAACCAAAACAATATACCAAGAATATACGCTTATAGTGATGAGCGATTTAAGGGCTGTTTAAAAGTTGGTTATACAACAAGAACAGCAGAAGAACGAGTTAAGGAACAATACCCTGTAAACACACCTTATCAATCGTGGAAAATAGAACACGAAGAACTTGCTTTGAGAAAGGACGACTCATTTTTTACTGACCACGAAATTCATAGAAGGCTTAAAAAAATGGGCTTTGAACAAATACGAGATGAAAAGGGTGTATTAACCGAGTTTTTTCGTTGTAGTTTAGATGAGGTTAAAAATGCTATTCTTTCAGAAAGAAAAAATAAAGATTTTGAGATAAGCCGAGTGAATGATTTCAAAATGCGTCCTGAACAAGAGGAGGCAGTGAATAAAACGGCTCACTATTTTAAGAGTTTTGAACGAGAAGACGACAATATTATTCCTCACTTTTTGTGGAATGCGAAAATGCGTTTTGGTAAAACTTTCGCATCGTATCAGTTAGCCCAAAAAATGCAATGGAAAAAAGTTTTGGTTTTGACTTTTAAACCTGCTGTTCGTTCTTCGTGGCGTGAAGATTTACAATCTCATATTGACTTTCAAGGTTGGCAATTTGTATCGCAAGATGAAGATGACAAAAGCGAAAAAGATATTGATAGAAATAGACCTTTTGTGTATTTTGGTTCGTTTCAAGATGTATTAGGGAAAGACAAAAAAACAGGTGGAATAAAAATTAAAAATGAATGGATACACGCAGAAAACTGGGATTGTGTGATTTTTGATGAATATCACTTTGGGGCGTGGCGAGAAAAATCCAAAGACCTTTTTGGAAAAAATGAGGCTGATTTAAAGGAGTTAATGAAACAAGAAATAGAAGAACAAAAAGAACTTGCCAAAGAAAGTGGCGAGGATTATGTAGATTATTTTGATGAAGATTTAATACCGATTACAACTGACCATTATTTGTATTTATCAGGAACACCTTTTAGAGCCATAAGTGTAGGCGAATTTATTGAAGAACAGATTTTTAATTGGACATATTCTGATGAGCAAAAAGCCAAAGAAGAATGGAATGATAAGAATGGTAAAAATCCGTATTTATCTTTACCAAAAATGGTAATGCTGACTTATCAACTTCCTCAAAACATTCAGCAAGTAGCAATCAAAGGCGAGTTTAATGAGTTTGATTTGAATGAATTTTTCAAAGCCAATGGAAAGGGTAAAAATGCCAAATTCAAATATGAAAATGAGGTGCAAAGTTGGTTGGATTTTATTCGTGGGCAGTATTGGGTAGAACAAGATTTAAAGTCTAACAAAAAAGCACCGATGCCATTTTCTGATGCTCGTTTGATACATTCGTTGCAACATACATTTTGGTTTTTACCGAATGTAGCCTCTTGCTATGCAATGGGAAACTTATTGGCTAAAAATACTTATTTTAATGATTATAAAATTGTCGTTTCGGCAGGAACACAAGCAGGAATTGGGGAACAAGCCTTACCACCTGTAAGAAATGCAATGGGTAATAATTCTTTGGAAACTAAAACGATAACGCTTTCGTGTGGAAAACTTACAACAGGGGTAACAGTAAAAGAATGGAGTGGTGTTTTTATGTTGAGGAATACGCAAAGTCCTGAAACTTATTTTCAAACGGTGTTTAGAGTACAATCGCCTTGGACAATTAAAAATCCTGATAAAACTTCGCCAAACCGAGAAGAAATTATCAAAGAACAATGTTATGTTTTTGACTTTGCACCTAATAGAGCATTGAGCCAAATTGCGACATATAGTAGTCAATTAAATGCAAACCCAAACGAAAATAAAAGTCCTGAACAAAAAGTTGCAGAGTTTATTAAATTCTTACCTATTTTGGCTTATGATGGTAGCGTAATGACTGAAATAGATGCAGGAAAACTCTTGGATATAGCAATGAGTGGAACAACTGCTACACTATTGGCAAGGCGTTGGGAAAGTGCATTGCTTGTGAATGTGGATAATGTCACTTTACAACGCTTAATGGCAAATGAAAAGGCTATGAAGGCATTGATGAGTATTGAGGGATTTCGTTCGTTAAATAGTGAAATTGAAACGATTGTTGGGAAACCAGCGACTGAAATAAATAAACCCAAAGGGGAATGTATAAAGTGTAAACAAAAACCTTGCGTGTGTGCTAAACCACCAAGAATATGTCCGAAATGTAAAGAACAAAAACCTTGTAAGTGTAAAGAAGAAAAAAGTTTACGCAAAAAAATACAAGAGAAGTTGATAAAATTTGCTACTCGTATTCCTGTGTTTATGTATCTGTCAGAGTACAGAGAACAAACTCTTAAAGATGTGATTACGCAATTAGAACCTGATTTATTTAAAAAAGTAACAGGACTTTCGGTTGCAGATTTTGAGTTGTTAGAAAAGATAGGTGTATTCAATGGGGCTTTGATGAATGATGCTGTGTTTAAGTTTAAACGCTATGAAGATGCCTCTTTGAGTTATACGGGTATTGCGACTTATGATAATTTACCACAAGTCGGTTTATTTGATACTACGGTAACGAGTGAGGAATATGAGGAAATGAAGTAAAAAATTAAAAAAATAAATATTATGGAAATTTTAATAGGAATAGTAGTTGTAATAGGAATTGTAATTTTTATATCAAGAAATTCAAAATCAAATACACAAAAAGAAACACAGAAAACAGAACCTGATATTGATATTAAGAAACTTGTTCGGGAAATGTTTCAGCAAGTTTTTCCTAATGGACAAAAAGACATTCAAGAAGGTACAAATGCTTTACTTAATATTTTAAATCACTCTGTTGATAGAAAAACAGCAGAAGATATTTTTGTAAAATCATCAGTTATATGCCATGGTGCTAGTATTAAACAAGAATTTAATAAAGAACGGTTAAAAACACATTTAGCCCCTTATGCTTTGCATTATTTTAACAATGTATCATTTAATGAGTTTTACAATTATCTTATTTCAAGAAACTCCAAAGCATTACTACTGAATGAATTTTTCAATAGATTTAACGAAGAACAAAGTCGTTCAGGAACAGACCAAGATGAAATGCCACAAGGATATGGGGAGTTTGGATTAGATATAACAAATCCGATACCTGTTAGGTCAGTGCCTGATAGTTATAATTATTTAAAAAGATTAAGAACTGCTTTTGATGATAAATTAACTTATGATAGAATTGGTTCTATGAATGCCCCAAATATTGAACAAATTATTGATGCTTATAATTTATATCTTGATAACAAAAAGATTGCAACGATATACATTTGTCCGTATAATAAAAAAACAAGTTCAAAAGCACCAAAAGGATTAAAATTAGTTTCTTAAAAAATAAATTCATAACTAAAATGAATAAATACAATCTAATAGATACATTTTTTATAGACCAAGAGATAAATAAGTGAAATTTAAAAATATAAAATTATGAGTGTAAGTAGAATTTGCCCTAATTGTTATAGACGAGAAGGTATAAGAGTGAATTTTGGCAACAATCATAGTGCCGAAAAAGAATTTCATCAACAACATTGGTGTGATTGTGGTTATAGTTCGCCAGAAGAAATGATGAAAGACCAAGATTTAGGATTTAGTGATGCTAAATGGGTTCTTATTATTAAAGATTTTTTGAATACATATTACAATATAATATCAACAACAGTAATACCAAATAAAGATGAACACCTTAGACTTTTTCTAAAATTATTAAAAAATAAGATAAATTGGTATGATTCATCCGCAGAACTTATACCAAAGAAACGTAATTTCAATGAATTCGAATATGTTCGGAATGGGAAACCTAAAAAACAACCTAAATTAAATATTTTTGATGATAATGGTTTGGAAGATGTACCTAATCAAGTTACTATTACAAAAACAAATTATAATTTAGATGAAGTACAACTACTTATAGAATATGCTAAGGCTTGGAATAATTTAAATGTTTCATATTTAGAAAATATTTTATCTGATAATTTTGAATATAATTCACAATGGGTATTTGACACAATGTATGGAAAAGAAACATACATCGATTATTTAAAAGGTAAATTTAAGAGAATTAAAGAAACTAATGCCTTTCCACAAGCAGAAATAGGATATTATAAAAATGCCTATGGAGTTAAGAATAAACCTTGTATTGTTATTAAACAAAATGATACCAAAGTATCTATTATTATGAAAATAAATAATGGAAAAATTACAAATATTGATATGGTAGGTTTTCCAGACCCTAATACAGCAATTACATTTGATTATTTTCCTAAATAAATCACAATTTTAATAAAATAAACTTACAAAAATGAAAAACAAAACACACACCATTTTAGGAGCAATTAT
The DNA here is from genome assembly GCA_018456245.1 of Tenacibaculum sp. Classification (GTDB taxonomy): domain Bacteria; phylum Bacteroidota; class Bacteroidia; order Flavobacteriales; family Flavobacteriaceae; genus Polaribacter. The sequence goes on from JAGYHQ010000002.1 coordinate 36,307, forward strand.
CGGAGATGTAATAGGCTCTGTTTATGAATTTGCACACAACAAAAGAATTGATTTTGAATTGTTTAATGAACAATCACAATTTACCGATGATACTGTTTTAACTCTTGCTATTGCTGATGCTATTATGCACAGAAAAGATTTCGCTAAAACCGTATGGGACTATGGAAATAAATATAGTTGTGGTATGTTTCATCACTGGTTATCTTCCGACATATTAGAGCCCTACAGTAATTATAGTAATGGTTCTGCAATGCGAGTAAGTGCTGTTGGGTTTGCTTATGATACTATGGAAGAGGTGTTGAAAGTAGCCGAACAAACGGCGAGTATTACACATAATCACAAGGAAGGTATAAAAGGAGCACAAGCAATAGCAAGTGCTATTTTTCTTGCAAGACAAGGAAAAAGTAAAAAGGAAATTAAAGACTTTATTGAACAAACTTTTCATTATGATTTAAGTTTTACTCTTGATGAGATTAGAGCTGATTATGAATTTGATGCAACTTGCCAAGGCTCTGTTCCACAAGCAATAGTTGCATTTTTGGAAAGTACCGATTATGAAAATGCTATTCGTTTGGCAATTTCAATAGGTGGTGATAGTGATACCATTGCTTGTATGACTGGAGGTATTGCTATGGCATATTACAACAACATTCCTAATTACATTGTTGATTTTGTAATGAAACGATTACCACAAGAATTTATTGACACCATAAATGAATTTGAGGAGTATTTGAATAAACATAAGGCTATGTCATTAGAAAAACAAAGAAAGTTTTGGGAAGAATTAAAAACAAGAGGTATAAAAAAATATCAAAAATATGCTCCTATTTTTGAAAATTTATATCAGAATAAAATAATTTATCACGAAGGGATTACTAGAATTGTACGATTAGAGAATTTAGAAATAACAGATGAGTATTTTCAAGCAAAAGCCATAAAAGAAAAAGTGATTTTAACAAAGTCTCAAAAGGATAGATTTAGGAAATACAATACACTTGAAAAAGTGTTAAATAAAAGTGACAAGTGGACTTTTAGAGGAACTTGGGGAAATGCAATTATTTCAGAAAATCCTTTGAGGATAGGTTCTCCGTATGCAAATTTTGTAATATGGATAGAACCTAATTTTGTAAAAAATATTGAAAGACTTGCAGAGTATGGCGATGATGAAGATGCTTTGAAATTATTATGGAATAGGTAAGGGAAATTTAAAAAGAAAATTATGAGTTTAAGATTAATATATAACACCGTTGTGATTTCTAAATCAACTATAAAAAATAAATATAAAGGAGGATTAGAAAAATTTAGAAATGATATTACTTACGGAACATTTCAAGAAGATAACGAATTAATTAGTGTCAGTTTTATGAACCCTAATGATGCGTATTGGTATTGTTGTAAATTAAACGAAAACGGACTTCATTATAATAAAGATGAAAATTATTCAACGGATTTTGTTAGGGTTTGTATGATAATGGGAAAATCGTGGAAAGCCGACTGGTTAGAAGTTGAAAGGCGAGATTTTTGGTTAAAAGGGGTATTACCAACACATACTTGCAAGGTAGTTTGGAGAAAACACAAAGTTTTCAACAATGATAATGAATTATGTATATGGTGGAATAACCTTAACGATGCGTGGAAAAATATCTTATATTACAATTATAAATATAATGATGTTGAGGATAAAGTAAAAACATTATATCATAAAATGCCCTACTACATACAGTTTATAGTAGATATTAATGAGAATGATTTAGAGAAAATGATATTAATGGAGGAAATTTGGATTTCTGGACTAAAAAACGAGGGAATAAGAGAAATTAAAAACCTTATTCCGTTAAAATACTTTAAAAATTTAAAAAATTTAGCTTGGAACGTAACTAATCTAGAAGAATTATTAGGAGTAGAGGATTTAATAAATTTAGAACATATTGGGGGACATGGTCATTTTTCTGATATATACAGATTAAACAAACTTAAAAAATTGAAGAGTGTATTTATTAGTAGTAAAAATATTAAAAGTATAAAATCACTATATAATTTAAAATTAGAGTACCTAAACATAAATCATGGTGATATTCCTAATAGAAATGAATTTATAGAATACAAAAAGAATAATCCTAAATGTTTTATTGATACATCATTTGGGTATAGTATAGATTTTGGTGATATTCCTAATAGAAGAATTAATGTAGAATAAAAATGAAAAAAGATATTTTTAATTTACAGCGATTTATAGAGACTCAAAACAGTAGTTACGAAATAGCCTTAAATGAAATAAAAAACGAAAGAAAACAAAGTCATTGGATGTGGTATATATTTCCTCAATTTAAGGGATTGGGAAGAAGTTACACTGCTGAAAAATACGCTATTCAAAGTAAAGAAGAAGCGATTGCCTATTTTCAAAATCCTATACTTAAAGAAAGATTGATAGCAATTACAACAGCATTTTTACATATTGAAAACAAAACAGCCTATGAGATTTTAGGCAGTCCTGATGACTTAAAAATGAAATCTTCAATGACATTGTTTAATGCTATACAAAACGAAACTACTATTTTTAAAAAAGTTCTTGATAAATTTTATAATTCAATTAACTGTGAACACACACTAAACGAATTAAATACCCCATAAATACACTTTACAATAAAAGGTAAGAAAAAGATAATAAAGTAAATATCATTGCGCAGTTTTATTACTTTTAAACAACAGATAATCTAGTTTAAAGTACACCATTATGTATATGAGTTTTTATCTGTTTTTATTTTGTTTAACGTACTACCTTGTTTTTTAACAGATAAATTTAGAAATATTATATATACTTCTCTTATTGACGAAAAATATAATTTTTTGGACTTTTCGTCAATAGGGAGTGTTCTTAACTCACTAGAATTTTGTAAATAGTTTTTTTTATAAGTACACTTTTTTCACTTTTTACACTTATAAAAGCAAATTAAAAAAATCTGCCATATCCAATCCTTCTTCTTTTTGTTTTTCAGTTGCTGTTTTTTCTAATAAATCAGAAACTTTAAAAGTAGCATTTTTAAGTTTACTTTGTATCTCATAGGCTTTTGTTTCCCATTCTTTAAAGGTATCACCATTATTGGATAAATCAGGAAATAAAACAACCTTTCTATCTTCTAAAACTTTACATTTTTGAAAATTTAAACTACTCTTGTTATAAACTGCCAACCATATAAAATTTGATTCTTTGGGAGAGCCTAAATATAAGGTGTTGTAAATTGCTGTTTTTGGAGCTTCTACTAATCCTATGTAATGATACGGATATAGCTTTAGTAAATGCTCCCCAAACAGACAACTAACTTTTAAATCTTGTTGGTCGTAATTTTTTAACCATTGAGGAATAGTGTTTTTACCTCTTATTAAATCATTCTTAATTATTGAGTGTAAAAAAGATGTTTTTATAGTGTGATTTTCAGCATCAAATTGCTTGACTTGTATAGCCCTAACATTATTATTTATATCAATAAAAGGAAAAGTTATAGCACCTTTCATATAATCTTTTGTTATTGTTCCTAAATAATACATAGAGATTACTTCTTCAACTTTAGCGACTGGAAAATTACCTAATAGGTTATTGATAAATGTGTTATCAGAATAGCCTTTTAAAGTAGTTTCTAATATTTCATTTGGTATAAAAACTTTATTTTTAGGTTTTGAATCGTAATATTTTATAGTGTTATTTATTTTTAATCCATCTTTGTAAGGATTAAGATGATATTTACATTTATTTTCCCTATCACAACGACCATATTTATAATCTAAATAATTATCAGTTTCTTTATCAATATAACGAACAAAAGTCTTCTTTCTACATTGAGGGCAATTATATTTTTTACTTCCTTTCTCTAATGAATATTTATAACTCATATTTTAAAAATTCACATCGTTTTCAATATTACTTAAATATGCAACATTACCTTTGTTAATCCTTTTAACTTCTATTTTATTGTTTTCTAAACGCCTTTTAAAGTTTGATTTATTTACAGGTTTAAATCCATCTTCTAAACAATAATTTCTATATTCAATGTATAAATCTTTAATTTTTATAAAGACTTCAATATTAGGTTTGTAATTATTTTCATCTAAAAACATTTTCACACTATCAGATTGTTTTTTATAATCTTCAACAGCTTTGTCAGCACCCTCTGAATATGTGAAATTTTTATTTTTTAACAATCTATTTAACCCTTCTAAAACCCAATTAAAAACTCCTGATAATTCATTTCCAATTATTTTAGTATGCAAATTTTTATCCTGTTTTTCTTCAGGTATAGTAACTTTAAAAGGAACTATTAGAAAACGCCTAAAAAAAGCATTTGTTTGTTCTACTTCTCTTGGTAGAATATTACTGTTAAAGATAAGTTTAGCATATTGTTTTAAGATGTAAGGCTTTCCATACGGAGACCTCGCTGTAATAGGTTCTCCACTCGCTAATTGTTTGAAAATAGCACTTTCTAATTTACCATTAATTTCACTGGCATAATTAAGTAATTTATTACCTATTTCAGCTCTATAATACCCATTCTCGTTTGTTAAATCTTGTAATGAATAATTACTTGTATTTTCTTTCCCTAATAAGGCATTTACGACATCAAAGAAAACACTTTTACCATTTGCTCCACTACCATACAAGATTAAAACTTTTTCTAATTTTAATTTGTCATTTCCATTTTTAATAAAAAGACTACCTAAGTATTCAGATAAAATATTTTGTAAGGATTTATCAGGCAGAACAGTGTTTAAATACTCTTGAAAAATAGGTGCTTTTGCATCAGGCTCATAATTAAAAGGTAATTGATAAGTGAAAAAATCTTTTTGATTAAAAGGTCTTAATTCTGTTTTATTATCAATATCAAAAGTGCCATTTAATAAATTTATAGAAACTTTGTTAGGAGATACACTTTCTGTTTCTAAAAATGTATCGCTTATAAACTGTTTATATAATTGCTCCTTAAAATTAAAATCTTTTTCTGTAAAGTAAGGAACTCCCATTTTTTTAGCAATTTCTCCTAGGAAATGTTTAAATAATTCTTCATTTATAATTTCCCAATAAGCACCATTGTATAAATATATATCACTATTTTGTTTGCAAAGCCCCCAATTTTTAGCCCTTACTTCTTTGTTTAATTCATCTATTACTATTATACGATAATGCTTTTGTTGAATTTTGAAGTTTTCTATCTTCTTGGTATTAGCTTTTTTTTCAAAATCTATTTTTTGGAAACTATTTTTCAATTCATTTAAAATTTCCTTTGCTTTTCTTGCCTTTGAAGTTGTTAAATTTTTCAATTCTTCTTTTGCTAAACTATTAAATTTTGGTTCTACCATATTCTTATTTTTTTAATTAAATTTTGTGTAAAAAGTGTAAAAAGTTATGTTGTAAAAAACTTTTATATTTTTTTAATTTTCTACTCATTGTTGGATTTCATAAACTCATCTATTTGATTTTGGCTATACATAGGACTTACTCCTATTTTTTTAATAGGAACTAATAAACCTTCATTTTTCCATCTATTTAATGTGCTTCTACTTTTTCTTAGAATTACACAAACTTCATCAATAGTCAATAATTTGTTGTTCTCTTCTTTACGAGTTTGAGGGAGTAGTGTTTTCTCCATTTTGTATTCTATTTTAGAATAGACTTTTAAAGCAATTTTATCTGTTATTCTTTCTATAATATTATTTACATAATTGTTTGGTAATACTTCTAATTTAGAAGGAGTGATTATCTCTTTTTTCATAATATTTATATTTTATTTTTTACAAATTTGAGAATAAAAAAATGCTTAAAATAAAAAACTAACCCTAAGGTTAGTTTAAAAATGATTGTTAAGTAGTTTGTTTTAAGGGGATTTTTTATAAAAATAAATTTTTATGTTAGTTTTTCAATTATATTATCTATCATTTTATTTTTTATTCTATTTTTAGAAGATGGGGTGTGTTTCATTTTGATGTAGTCTATATATTTACCGTTCCATAAAAAACACATTGATACTTTTTTCCATTTATCTTTAGGATTTATTATTATCTCTTTTTCAATTAACTTATTTATAAAATAAAATAGTAAACCTTTACTTTCAATCCAATTAACCCTTTGTATTACTTCATGTGTATTATCAAATATTTTCACAAAATAAGGATTGTTGATTTCTTTTATACATCCTTTATTTATTAAGTTTTTTCTTATACTTGATAATTTAAGTGATTTTGAATAATCGTTGGGTAAGGATGATTCAAAGGATTTTTCAAGTGTTTTTGTTTTAAAGAAACTTATAAAATGACGATTGATAGTTTTAATTTTATTTTTTGTAGCTTGGTCTAAATATTCAAAGTAAGAATATGTTAAATTTTTTAAAGCAATAGTCATCTTTTCAATAATTAAAATATAGTTTTTTTCATCATATTCTTCAGATTTCTTCTTTAAGTTATTTAAATTTAATAGAGTATTACATATATTACTTACTACAGTGTCAATATAGCTTCTAGGGTTTTTAGTATTATTTATTTGTCTTAAAACAACGCTTGTTTCATCGCTAATATATTTTTCAAATAAATCTTCTAAATAATCTATAAAACAATATTTCTCTAACAGATCTTTATATAGGTTAATGTTATCTGTATTTTGTGTTAAATACTTATGTTGTGTATATATATGCGAATTATCTCTCAAATATTTTTTGTTTATACAAACAAGTTCTCCTTTTTCTCTGTTGTTATAAATTTCAAAATAGCTTCTAATATCCATTAGATACAAATTCTTTTTTTTAAAAGCATTATAATGTTCTTCTAAAAAGATATTATTTTTTGTCTCTTTTGCTAATTTTGAAAAAGGAAACTCTTTAACACTTGTTAAGTTAAAATCAGATTTGTGTAAAAGGAATAATTCTCTTAAATTTTTTAATCTTTCTTCTATATTGTTTTGTTCTTGTTTAGTAAATATCCAATTATTTATTTCCATCTTTTTTATCGTTTTCCCAATGTTCTCTCATTTTTTCTACATGTTCTTTTTGACCTATTTTTACATAATGTAAAAATTGTTTATCACTTGAATGCCCAGTAATGGCTTTAATTGTTTCATCTGGCAGTTTTCCATAGTGATTTGATACAAAAGACCTTCTGCAAATATGTGAACTTACGAGTTCGTATTTTGGATATATCCCCCTTTCATCTCTATTTGTTTTAGGGTTTCTTTTGTCTCCTAATATCATTTCATTAATATTTGCCATTTTACAGAGAACTTTTATATTTTTATTAAAAAGGATTTCTCGGCTTTTTTTATTAATTTCTATTCTAGGTAATTCACCATTTCGTTTATCTAATATTTTTTGAAACTGTGGATGTATAGGAATTACAATAGGTTTCTTTGTTTTCTGTTGTTCTACAATTTTTATATTATTATCAATGATTTCTAATCTGTTGTAGTCGTTAAAATCACTTATTCGTAATCCTGTCCGTAGTCCAATAATAAACATATCTCTTATAATATCTAATCGTTCATCCTCTATCTTTAAGTTATATATTAAATTAATTTCATTTTCCGTTAAATATGGGTCAAGTGTTTCTTGTCTTCTGAATGTAAATTTTCTATTTTTATATTCTTTATTAATATCTATATTTTGTGATTCAGCTTCTCTACAAAATGTCTTTATTTGACTGATGTATTTTTCTATAGTACTATTTCCATATTGACCTTCAATAGATAAAAAACTGACAAATCTTTTATGAAAACTTAAATTAATATCCTTATGAAGTAATCTGCATTTATCATATTCTTCAAACTCTATAATTCTTGTAAGAGTAGTATTGTATTTTCTTATTGTTTTTTCATCTAAGACTTTTCCTGTTGCTATATTTATTCTAGTTTTAGATTCTTCAATAAACTTCTTAACAAATGGAACAAAATACACCTTATAATTATCTTGCTCATCTTTTGGTCTGTTATGGAAAATTTCTATCTGACGATTTAGCCAATATGTATCAATGGTTTCTCCATTACTAAAAGATGTGTTAAATTCGTTTAATATAAAATCTTTTAAATCAGATATTTTATCAAATAATTCTTTTTTAGGAAATTTATCTGTAACCGAATTAAAGTTTTGTTTTTTATTAGACCACCATTTTTTCTTTACTAAGATATTTGATTTGGCAAATATATCATTCCGTTTCCCTTTGTTGGAATAAAATAACCTAACATATAGGTTTATGGGGTCTCTTTTAGTTTTATCAACAAGTCTAATACTAGCCATTTTCTTGGGTAAAAATCAATTAAATATTCTTTCTTACAAAGATAATATTTTACTTTAAATCTTCCCACTATCTTCCCATTTTTTATGAAATAGGTTGAAATATTGGTATTTTATAGTATTTTATAGAAAAGTTATTTTTAGATTTAAAAAATTGTAAATCAGAATTATATGTGCTATTTTATGTTATTGTGTTTTATTATGAATTATAATTGGCAGTCCAGTTCCCGCTACATAGCAACGCTTAAAGTCAGTAACAACAAGACTTTAAGCGTTTTTGGTTAAAAAAGCGTGTCAATAACTCACTAAAGATGTTTAATATTTTGCAACTGGTTTAAATCAGATGTAAAAAAAAAATGTCAAAACTTCAAAAAAGCACACAAAGTATCGAGTTTGTAGATTTTATTCCTGCAGAGCTCAAAGAGAATAAGACTTGGGAGGTGGTTTATTATATGAAACATCCTATTACAAAAGATTTAAAACGCATTCGACATAGAGTAAAGCCTTTAAAAAGCACTATTGAAAGGCGAAAACTAGCAAAACGAATGATTGTCAACATTAACAAAAAATTATATAGTGGTTGGAATAAATTTATAGAAGAAAGTAATACCAAATCGTTTGCTAAAGTTTTTGATGTTTTTGATACCTACCTAATGACTATTAAAAAACAAGTCAAAAAAGAAACATTGCGAAAAGATACTTTGCGTTCCTACACAAGTTTTATAAATAACATAAAAAACTATCTGATAGAAAATAATTTACAAGACATTTTTGTACACGATTGGAACGAAGAATTATTACAAAATTTTTTAGATGAAATATTTTTTGAGCGTGATAATTCAGCACGAACTCATAATAATTATCTGCGTTTTATAAATACCTTTTCTCTTTGGATGATTAAGCGAAAATACATCAATGTAAATCCTGCTACAAACATTGATAGAATTAAAGAAGGAACAAAAAAACGCATTGTCATATCACACAAAGACAGAGAAACAATCTTAAACTATATGAAAGAAAATCACTATAACTATTATGTTTTATGTTACACAGCATTTTATACACTTATCCGAAGAACTGAAATTACAAAAATTTTAGTTTCAGATGTTTTCTTAAAAAACAGAATTATAAATATTAGAGCAGATATATCAAAAAATGGAAAAGAACAAGTTGTAACAATCCCTAAGCCACTTATAAATGTATTGATTGAGCATCTATCAAAAGCAAAAAACTCAGATTATTTATTTTCTGCCGATAATTTTATTCCGGGACCAACACAATTAAATCCGAAAAAAATATCTGATGAATGGGCAAAACTTCGTAGGAAGTTAAAATTTTCCGATAAATATCAGTGGTATTCTTTAAAAGATACAGGAATTACAAACTACTTAACATTAGGCTTACCATTAATAGATGTTAAGAACCAAGCAAGGCATCACTCTATAACTCAAACTGAAACTTACACGCCGAAAAACATCGTTAAAGCAGTTAAAAGTATTGAAAGTGCGAGTTTAGATTTTTAACCTAAAGTCTCACTTTCAATTTCAACTTCCCAATATTCTTCTGATAGTCTACGTTTACGTATTTTCTTGTAAAGATGTTTTTTTCCATATTTAAATCGTCCATCTCCAATGCTAAAAGGTTCTACAACACTTACAGGAAACTTATCTTTATAAGTTTCAGAATTTAACCTAAAGTGTAGCCATTTTTTCCAAAACCTCTCGTAAATTTCATTAAGTAAATACGTTCTATTGGCAACTTTAGGAACGCTTACAGGTAATCCGTTCTGTAGCCCATCATATAAAAACAGTTTAAAATCGTTGGTATCATTATCCTTAAAAGCTGTAAAAATCTCATTTTTAGCTCTTATAGGCATAATTTCTAATTCCATATCAATTTTGGTAATATCTTCATCTCTAAAACCTTGTATATTACTTTGTACACCATTTTTTCCAACCCAAAAAGACTCATTACTTGTAATTAGTTTGTATAGTTTATTTTGGTTAAAAAATCGTTTCGGATTTTCAAGTTCAAAACGGCTTTCATCTCTAAAAGAAATATCTAAAAATTTACTTTCAATATAATTCATCGTAACTACATTCTTATTAAAAGTAACCTCTAAATTAAGCCAGTTTTTAACTTTATTTAATAGTTTTCCAAAGGTCATTTTAGGCATAATTTCAGCTAAAGTAAAACTGTTAGGAAATTCATTTAATTGCCCATCTATAACCGAAAAATCAATCCTGTTAAATCTCTCAATATTACCAATTCCATTTGAAGGGTTGTCAGTACTCTTTCTCAATTTTAAAGATAAATACAATCTGCCTTTATCTTCATCATTTTTAACATTTATTATTAATGATTTTTTAATTCTATTTTCTGTAGAACTGTATAAAACCTTATCATTTTGTTTAATTACAAATTCAAAAACACTAATATCAACAGGAAACCTAAAAAATATTTTCATTTTATAAGAGCCTATTTTGTTTAATGAAAAATATTCAGAATAATCAGCAATAACAAAACCAAGATTCCAAAGTTCGCTTGTGTTTTTAAATTGAAAAAAAGGAGGTAGTTCGGAACTAAATTTCTCTAAAAATTTATCAGTGTACATAAGTAGTTTATTATTTGCTGTATCGCTCACAAAACTACCCTGCATTACCATTCCTGCACTTTCAAAGCCTGTTTTTAAAACACCCAGTAAATAAGGAAACGGAGTTAAAACATTTCTGTTTTTAGCAAGTGGTTTACCATCTTCAGTTACCCAAGAATTAGTAACAAACCTATCATTTTTATATTGATTAACAAATCCTTCAAATTTTTCATATTTGGATTTTGATTTCAAGTCATTATCAATAACCATTGGGAAATTATAATTTACCTCTGGGTAACTTTTTGTAATTACTTCTTTCGCATGACTTGTTATTGATTTTGTTTCAATAGCATCAAAAGGTAATTCATTCAATGGTGTATCTAACAATTCAATAGTTGTTTGCCCATAATAAATAGTACCCTCTAAAGTGTTATTAGCAAATGACGTAATAATAAAATACGCATCCTCAAAATTATTATCTATTAGAAGTTTACCATAATGTTTTAGATTGTAATTAGCACTATTCTCTAAATCTAAAAAACCAAGTTTTTCAGAAGTTTTATCATCAACTTTTTTTGAAAACGGCCAGGAGTAATTTTTTACAAAAAAATTATAGAATAACGGATTTTCTTCTACTAATGTAATTCTTGTTTCTGTTAAATTTAGTTCAAAATCTTTACCATAAAATACTATCATAATTCTTCTTTATTTTCAAATGTTAAAGTGAATGATTTTAAGAAATTATTTGTTTTAAATAATTCTAATTTTTTAGTGGTTGATTTTACCTTTCTTAAATTATTATTATGACTTATATAAATGTTAGAAGAACGCAACATTTCACGCAACGAATTAATCTCATTATCTGAGTAAATATAACCTGTATTTACCGAGTATTTTTCACGTTCCTTAACTTCTAAAACAGATGTTTCTATAATTTTAAAATCCTTCCTAAAATCAAATGAATTGTCTTTAAAGTTTGAAGAGCTAACAAATTCCCCTGTACACTCAAAACAATCCCAACAACCCCATTTATTTTCCCAGTAAATAAATGTTTGTTCTTTATCTTCTGGTTTTATAACAACATTTACATCAACATTACTTACCGAAATGGTAATTTCATCACCAACGTTCAAATTTAATGTTGTAACAGGTATAATAGCAGTATAAAAAGGCTCTATACTGTTATTAAAAGTGTATGTTTTTGTAATAGCTCCATTAATTTTTATTGTATTAACAGGAACGTATTTACTTCCTAAAAAACTAAAATGTACAATACCATTTTTAGTACAAAAAATAGTTTGCGATTGTTCAGACAACCAATTTTTACTTAACGAAACCTTTGTTCCTTTAATAAATTGGATGTTCTGTAAATTAATCGTTTGCACATTTACATCAGCAAATAATTCCGTTTCATTAATTTCAAAATTTAATGGAATAGGGATGTAAGGCTTAAATAAACTAACTGTTTTATTAAAAGTAGGAGGTAGGTCACCAATCATACGTTTAGCTTCTAAACCTATACGCTTTTTAGCCACACCATTAAAAAATGGTAAATTATAGATAATCTCTTTGTATTCATTATAATTTGATGATACCTTTATTTGTAAGTGAGTGTCAGTACGTCCAGATGATACCTTTATAACATTATCATAATCATCAGTAAAATATAGTTTATCATTCTGTAAGGTTTCCTGTGCAAAGACATACACTTGTAATTTTACTTTTACAACTTTAATAACATCACCATTTCTTATAGATACACTTGCATAATAAGTACCAACTGATAAGTTATTTAAGTTATGTATTCCAATATCTAATACACCTACACCTTTACCTGCTGAAGTTTTTGAAAGTTTTATCCATGATTTATCAGCAGATGCCGTCCAGTTGTTTGATGAATTTAATTCAATACGTTTTGTAGGTGGGGTTATACCCGAAATAGTATATCCAAAATTTAAATTTAACGGAGTAGCATACAAATAATCAACTCCAGTTTCTGATTCTGAAATAATAAGACTTACAGGTAATTTTGTTGTTGTAACGCCATCACTAATAGTAATATTAGCGGTATGTGTACCTACATTAATTCCGTTAGGAATAACAGAAACTCTAAAATTACCATTACCACTCCCAGAAGTTTTAGAAACAGCTAACCAATTAGTGTTTTCTGTAACGGTCCAGGGATTTTCAGACGTAACATTAACATTAATAGCTGAAGGCACTGAGCCTCCTAATTTATAATTAAATGATAAATCTGCAGGAGTTACGTTTAATATTACAGCTTTACTAATTGATATGTTTACGGTAAATTCCCCAACAAGTGTTTTTCTTTGTTTCGGTTTCCAAGTATCAGGTGTATCATCACCATAATCAGGATTATCTGATATTTCTTCCGTATCAGGTAATAAACCCCAATTTTCAATTAAATATAGTTTAACTAATGCTTTATGATTTCCTATAGGTAGGTTATTTGCACTCGTATTTATATGTATTTTTGCAGAAGTACTTGTAAAACCAGAGCCATAAACCCAATTAACATTACTTTCAATTTCATAACTGTAATTTTCAAAAAGATATTCAGGTGCATCATAGGAAATAATCCTCGCAGGAGGTAAGCTTGTACCTTTTTTATAACTAAAATTTAAAACATTTGGTGTAATAGCCATATTTTATTGAATTTTAGCACTTTCACGTGCATTACTTAATTTTATTTCTCTTGTTTTTAATTGCTCAATATTATCATCACCTATTAAGGCTGTAGCAATAATTCCGCTATCTAAATGATTATTTAAGCGTGTAATTTGTTCTAATAATAAAGCGTTCATATTATTGTCGGATGAAGTTGTAACAAAATCACTACTTGCAGTTTCATTAGTTTGTGACGTATGCCCACCTTCATAATAACCTTTAATATTAGCTTTACGTTCATTTTCAAGCCAAGTAATAGTTGGTGCATATTTAGGGCTTTGCGTCATAAATTTTGGTGCAACCCATTCATCATCGTGTACAACACCAGTTACTGCTCCAAATTCATCATTGTAAATTGCTTGGGAGCCTGTATAACCACCGTAATAATATCCTTTAGGAGCCGATGTACTTTTTATTTTATTAACAGAAGCTAAACCACTTGCCAATACAGTTGCTGTACTAACAATTTTCGAGGCAGTAGCAAAAGGCTCTGGTAAAACTGATTTAGTTGTCCAAACTTCAGTAACCCCTTGGTAAGTGTTTATGGTAGCTTGTGCTATCGCTGCAGCCTTTCCTGCAGCAGTATGCTCTCCTAATAATTTAGCTATACCACCAAACATGTTAGCGTATTCTTGGCTTCGTTGCTTATTAACCAAAAATTCTCTTTGTTTAGATTCTTCATCTAATTTAGCTTTATTTTCTTGGAATATTCTTTCTGTTTTCTCTGTTTTTAATCTATACTTTTTATTTATTTCTGCTTTTAATTTTTCTGCTCCTTCATAATTTTTAACTTTTTCAAGCTCCTTGTTTCTTGCAATATCTATTTCAATTAATGCAATTGCACGAGTTTTTTCAAGTAATCTTAATTCTCGATTTTCTTTATTTTGTTCTTCATTAGCCAACCTATCATATTTTTCCTCTTCATCAGCAATTCTATTTTCATCTTCAATTGCTTTTAATTCTTCTCTAAATTCAGCAGCTCGTTGTTTTTTAAGCTCTTGTTTTTCAAGAGCCTTTTCATTTTCAAGTTGGGTAATAGCATCTTCACGTTGGGTTATTTGCTCAAGAGTTAGCAGTTTTTTATCCTCTTCTGACAGTGTGTATTTTTCTATTTCCTTAGCATACTTGTTATCTATTTCAGCAAGTTCTCTATCTATACCTTGTTTTGCTCGTAATTCGCGTTCCTCACGTTTTTGTTTTAATAACGCATTAATTTCTTCTTCAGCTTTATTAAATAACTCTTTTTTCTTTTCTAAAAACCTACGTTTCTTTGCTAATCGTTTTTTTCTTTCTTCTTCTAGTTTTTCTTTTTCTTCTTCCGTAAGTTCTTTATCCTTGTTATTTCCATTACCCGTATTATCAGGGTTTATTCCAGTATTTTTATTTAGTTCTTTTTCTAACTTAATACTAGAACCTTCTTTAATTTTTTGTAATTCATTGTAATAAGATTTAGCTTCAGATAATTTTTCTTCATAAGCTTCTTTAGTTCCTAAAAACTTATCTAATAAACTTGCATTAGCTATTTTTTTCTCTAAACGTTCTATGTTTTGTCCTGCTGAAATTAATAAATGTTCAGCTTCTTTTTGGGCATCGGCATTAAATTTCTTAACACTTTCAGAAACGTGTTGTACAGCTTTAGTTGTTCCTTCAACTCCTGCTTTTTTTTTCAATGTTTCAAGTGAAGTAGTCATTTGTTTAATACCAACTAAAATACCAGACATCACCTCTTTTCCAACAGCTTTAATATCTGCTAACATTGAAGGAAAACCGCTACCAGACGCATCAAATAAATCAGCCATTGCAGTTTCTAAATTCCTGTTAGCACGGCTTAACCGTTCTGTAGCTTCTTCGCTTTCTGTTAGTTGGTCATTTTGCTTGTCAAGTGCTGTATTTAATTGTTTTACAATTTCTTCAAAGCCTCCTGCATCTTCTCCTGCACCTTTAAAAACATCAGCAATTAGTTGTTGTTGCTGCTGAAAATTTAAACCAACATTATTAGCTTCTTTTATAATTTCTTCTAATGCTTGTTTTGTAGTTTTCGTTCCGTTTTTTAATCCTTTAGCAATTTCATCGGTAAACTTCTGCCCAAAAGCATTACTCAAAGCATCTCTTTGAGTTTTAGTCATTTCTTTTAATGACAGGTTAGCTTCTTTTATAGTATCTAATAATTTATCAGAAAAAACACCTCCTTTTGCTTCTTGTGTAGCAATTTTTACAAATTCTTCAGCCGAATAACCTGCATTTTTAAACTGAATAGGGTATTCCCTTATTTTCTCTAAAAAATCTCCATTCACATCAGCTCCTTTAACAAACCCTTTTTCTATAAGATTAAGGGCTTCATTAAATGAAATTTCCATTTGTTTTGATAGGGTAGTAGCTCCTTTTAAAACCTCGTTAAAATCCTTATTAAAAGTATCGGCAACTCCTTGTACATTAGCTCTAAATGTTGATAATTCTTCGCCTTTTAAATTAGTAAATTTTTCAGTAAGTTTAATACTTTCAGAAATAGCAATATTGTAATCTAACCACATTTTACCAGCTCCTAAAACCGCTGTAATTCCAGCAATCGTAGCACCAATAGGTGTAGTAATAAATGCCCATGCAGCCTTTGTTACTCCTTTTATACCTGTGGTAATACCATTAAACCCTTTCTTTACCAAATCCATATCGCCACACAAAAAACCTCTCATTAATTTTTGATAACCATTTTTCAAATCATCAATAACACAAACTTGTTTACCAACACTTTCACTTATATCATCATATTTCGTTTTGGTATCGGCAAGTTGTTTGTTAAGTCGTTTAAATTCATCCGAATTAATATCAGTTTTTTGTAACTCTTTCTGTAAACGATTTATTTTGTTATTTAGCCCATCAAGGGTATGTTCATTTTCTTCTAAAAGTTCATTAGTATCATGAATTTCTTTTTGTATTCGCTCATAACTTGCTTTGGCTTGGTCAAGTTCCTTTTTCGTTTCAGCAAACTTGGGGTCAGTAGTTTCAAGTTTACTTAACTCTTTTTGTAGGCGTTTTATTTTCAGAGTAGTTCCTTCAAGAGTAGTTTCATTTTCTCGTAAAGCATTACTCTGATTATCAATAGCAGTTTTAATTTCATCATAACGCTTTCGTGCCTTGTCAAGTTCCTTTATTTTTTCTTGAAATTTAGGATCTTTTTCATTTAAGTGTCGAAGTTGACTTCTTAATTCGCCAATAGACTTCCCAACGCCCCCAAGGGTGTCTTTTACTTCTTTACCATTAATGTAAATAGATAACTGACGAGTGATTTTCTTATCTGCCATAAAAAAAAGTTTGCAAAATTTTATTCTTAAAACTTATGCAAACTTTCAATTTTTTATGTTGTTAAAATAGGACAATATTTTTATATCAAAAAAGAAACATTTATAATGTAAATCCAAAACCAAACACCAAACAACCCTGTAATAAAATAACCGATTGCTTTTCTTCTATTTCTTTTTTTACTTTCGGCACTAATAGGAAATTTTTCTGGCATACTACAAGAATAACCATTAAATGCTTTGAGGCGTTCTTCTGTTTGTTTATTCCAGTTGATATACCCTCTATAAATAACCCATAAACATCCTAATATAGGCACAAAAATACTAATTTCAATAGCCCATAATAGTTTTACCCATACATATTCTTTTACGATTCTTGGATAATCTTCTATGTTATAAATTGTTTCCATTATTTAAATAATTCAGAGTGTGTACCTAAACGAATCAATAATAAATCATTATTTATTTTTTCATAAATTAATACTAAATCAGGTTTAATATGACAATCTCTACAACCTTGATAATTTCCTTTCAATGCGTGGTCACAATACTTTTGTGGTAATTCTTTATCATTTATAAGAAAATGTAAAACTTCAACCCACGAATCAGAGACTAACTCCAAATAATGCTTTTTTAAGTCCCTTTTAAATTTGCCAGATAATACTAATTCTCTACTCATTTGCTATTTTTTTCATTGCTTGTAAAGCATCTTCCAAAGTACCATAACGCTCAGCTGTTGCGTATTCTCGCCTTGCATCCTCTATTGCTTGTTTAGTTTCCTCATTAGGTTCTCTCACTTGTTCCCAATCTAAACTTAAAGGTATTGCTCGGGTATGTGCCACTTGTTTTAAAAATAGCCTAATAGCTTGTGCTGGTGATATTCCGTAACTATCAAAAACACTAAAAGCGGTTTCTTTTAATTCTTCATCTAATCTTATATTATAACTTGCTTGCATTGTATTGTTTTTTAATTACATTGTATTACAAATGTAATACAATATTTTAAATATAACAAACTAAAAAGTAACTATTTTCATCATTTGCTCCCCACGAATTTCAGCAATATCATCAGCAAGTTGTTCCAAAACATTTGCTTCTGTTATGGATTTATTCAAAAAGCCCTGTTGCTTATATAAGCGAAGTTTCAAACCATTGCTACGCACTCCATCAAAACCAAAATGATGCTTAAACCCATAATGTGGCATTTTAATAACTAAACGCTGAAGTTCGGTGCCGTCCATTTTTGCTAATACGGTACTTTTTAAAATTGCAGAATTTCCCTGTGTAGTCTCAAACCCTCTCTTTACTAAATTTCGCAAGGCACTACGTAATTTTCGTGCTGCCTTTCTACCTGCTTGTTGCTCTAATATTTTCTGTTCGTTAAAGTCCATGTTACTAATAATATATGGCTAAAATAAACCCACAATATGCCTTAAGATAGGACATCATATTTAATAGGTTATTTCCCCACAATAACATTAAAATCCCAATAATCTTTTTCTTTCTTTAAAAGTTCTTTAAACAGTGCATAAATAGGAATATCAAAAGCGTCAGATAAATGCGTTGTATGCTGTTGTTTCATAGTCGCATTTTTCTCATCTTTTTTCACTTTTTGAATTCCGTTTCGTCCTTCAGTAGCTTCTGCTCGTTCCATAGATAAAATTAAATCTGGGCAGTTTCCTTCATTAATTCTAATTTTTTTAAAACGAGACCTTGTTTCTTTTAGCATTATATTAACCAAAATAAACTTATCGTTATGAGGAGCAACAGGTTTGTGTTTGGATTTGTTGTAAACAGTCCAACCTTTTTCTTGTAGCAATTTAACCAAAACATCACCGTAAGTCTCATTTGTTCCTTTTTTAAATTTCGCATTCCCATCGTGACCATAATATAAATGAATAACTTTTTTTAAAAAGGGCTTGTAATATTCATCAAAGTCATTTACTAAATCTTCTAAATCTTGTGTTTCGCTTTGTTGCGATGCCCAAAACTCCTTCAAAACACGATATTCTTGTGGCAAATTTTGACTAACAACAGCAGACAAGAAAACGCCCCAATCAATAGAAAGTATCAAAGGATGACCTTGTACCAAATCAGCATCTTGGCGACAATTAAGATGAGCCATAGTGTAATCGGCAGTGATAGATTCTAAATATTCATTATCATAAGCTGTGTAATAATGTCGTTTTGGTTTCAGTTGTAAATAAAAACCATTCTGAATTTCAGTCGGACGAATGTTCCTAATTTCCGCATCATAAATCAAATCCGAAGGCGACTCATCTTTCATTTCATCAAACCACTCTTTACGCAAATTCAGTTTATTAATCAAAGCAGAAGCCTTTATAAAAGCGTATTTTTTAGGTTTCTTTTTCGCCACATCTTCCATATCCGTAAACCACTTTCCTTTTTTAGTCAGTGGTGTAGAACTCGCATAAACTTCAGCCCCCAAAAGTGATGCATCTTTAAAACGAGCTTCTACAGCTCTGTTGGTTGTTTTTACATTATTAAACAATTTCACAGGGTCAAAAAGTGCTGCCTCATCGCCAATAATACCAAAAGAGTTCAATCCACGCCCACTATTAGGATTGTCCAAATTGACCATTTGAAAAATCGCCCCATTTGAAAAGTGAATAATATTATCCCATTTATCTGGCGTATAAAGAGGTTCGGCAAATCCGTAGCGTTTTCCGTTTTTTCCAACGACATAATCCGTACCTTCATAAAGCCCCAGAACCCTTAATCCTTTTTTAGTAGAAGGCAAAGTTCGTGATAAAATCTGCTGATAAGTAGAACCAACCAAAGCAAACGATGCTTGTGGCATTTGCTTAACCATTTCTTTCATAAAGAAAGCCAAAATAAATGACTTACCAGTTCCACGACCCCATTCTAAAAAGATTTTTGTCTTTTTTAAAACGGTAACAGCCAAAACTGCTGCAGCCTGTGCTGCGTTCAAAACTACTCGTAAAAATTTATCACTCATTACTTACTTCTTCGTGTGGAATGTCCTCAATTTCCAAATTATTAAAATCAAGTGTACCTTTTGCTAATTGATTAACAATAGCATCAGCCACACGCTTGTCAATAGTAAACTTCACAGGTTTATTTTCTAATTTCTCTGGGTTAAAGTCAATATCGTTACCATTATCAAGGTCACCATATTTACCCATAAGTTCCAAGGCTTTACCCATTGCTTTTAAATCCTTGGCTTTTATAGCCATTTGAAAAAACTTGTGTGAATATTCATATAAAATAGCAAGTGTTCCTTCTCGTTGAGTTTTCAGTACATTTCCGAAAAGGCGTTCGGCATTTTGTAGATCACGAAACCCTTGTGCTCGTGCATAACCAAACTTATCACAAAGCACTTCAACCGCTTGTGTTTTACTATGGAATTGCAATCGTAAAGTCCAAGCAGACAACCAACGCTCACGGATTTGCTGTTGCTTTTCCGTGAGCGTATATTTTTCAGAATCTACATAATAAGCGTAAATTTTATCAAATGTAGAATCGCCTGTTTTTACGAGTGCATTCATTTATAATTATTAATTGTAAATGGTTAATAATTAACGAGAGCATTAATAATTAACCATTGATAATTGAACATTAATCAATATCGTTCCATTTCAAAGGATTAACCCCACAACAAGCCTTATTCTTTACAGAAAACTCACAACGATAACCACAAAGTCCTTCAACAAATACGGGACCGACTTTAAAAAAGTGAAAACTATTCTTATCAACTAAAAATCCACTATCAAAGCGTTCAGATAAAATTCGTGTTTCCATATCAAAACAAATCTGCTGACATAATTCTAATACTTCATTTTGAGCCTCGTAATCATCTAAATTCCCAGTACGAGTATTTGGTTTACCAAGTATAGTAAATGCTGTTGTATGGTTATGAAAGGTTTTAACTTTATCGCCTTGTGTCTGCGTTTCTACAGCATCAATAAGCATTACAGGAAGTTCTACACCTTTACGAAATGCTCCTGTAACTTCATTTACATTCCAACGATAACAACTATTAATTTCCTCGTGCTGTTTTGCCAAATTTTCTAAATAATTAACGATACCTAAAAATGTTCCTTTCATATAATTACTGTTTATTATTCATTGATAATTGTTCCGATAATTCACTTAAAAAAGTATAAACATTAGTGCGTTTTGTTTCTTCATAAGTTCCAAATTTCCCTCCTGCTAACTGCAAAATTAATTTACCAAAACCACTACTGTTTGGTAACTTTTGCCCCCTCTCTTTGGTAGGGGTGGGGTGGGCTTTTGGAAATACTCTCGGGTATTGTTTTGTAATATAAGTTTTACAACCTTGGTAAGCCATTGCTACAACCAGTAATTTCTTTAAGGATACATTTTTAAAGGCATTCGCTCTACGAGCTAAATCATGTTTGTCAAACGTAATTCGTTTACCTTGTTTATCCGTTTTCCTATACAAAACAGCACACAAATACTGTAAATACTCTTTATCTTTCGTTTTATGCCAACCTAAAAACAAATCATCACAATGTGCAAATTCATCAATGGTAATATTAGTAAGTCTATCCGCAGGAGGTAATATTTTTTTAGTATTGATAATTGGTAACTGATAATTGATAATTGAATAAGGAAACTTCGTCAATCCCACTTCATTATAAACCCATTCATAATGCTCTTTTAAATCTGAAAATTTTACATTACGGATAACCTTATACAACTTACGATATTTCCAAAATTGCCAAGGGCGAATATCCATTAAAATAAAAAGAACTCTATAATCAAAAAAAAGCCCTCTTTTTTCACTATTAAACAATAGTGCTAATTGTCTAAGTTGTAACTCACTTAAATCGTTCCACTCTTTAGGTATGTTTAGGTTTATAATTTTCATATTTATTTATGAATTAAAAGGAACTCGCTCTATTGCTTTTGTAACTTTATTAATTAGTACATAAAAAACAATCATCATAATAATTATAACAATTCCTAAAAAACCAATAGCGTAAAAGAAATATTGAGGTTTAAATTCACGGTTGTTTTCATTTTCAGTTTTAATATCGTTTTTAATATCCTCTCGTATGCTTTCAAGTTTCTCATTTATTTCGGCAGATATACAATCTATACGCTGATTACCTTTTTTATCATAAACAACACGAGCAACTGTTTTTGTTTCGTAATTAACCCGGGTTATAATAGTATCTTTATACCGTACGTTGGGTATAACAATACTCAACGAGTCGCCTTTGCGTTTAATTTCTTTTCGGTCAGTAATAGTAGTTTTTTTAGTATTATCAGTTGTAAGTACCTTTTTGTAGCTCTCACAACTAATAAATAGTAAAATGGGTAATAAATATTTTAAAACTTTCATACTTTCTAATTTTCTAAACAATAATTCTATAAACATTATTACTTCTATTAAGCCATCCTCGTAAAAACTTCTTATTAATAGGTCTAACAGTTGTTAAATATCGGTAACGTTCATCACGGAGTTGTTTTAAACAATATAATTCAGCTTTATGGATGTGAGATATTGTTTCTCGTCCAAAAATACCATCAACTCTAACACCAATACAGCTTTGAATAATCTTTACAGCTTGTTTAACCCCCATATTATAAGCCATATCAACATAAAATAATCTACATTTATACGGAACTAAATTCGCTTTACTATTAATGTAATAATTGGTAAAAGCAAATAAACAGGCTTCATCTTCGGTTAAGTGTTTAAAAAACTCAAAGTCGTAATCAAATTTTTTAGCGTGTAGGTTCCATGCAATTCCCCAAATAGTCCAACCTCCTAAATCCCCACTAACATTATGCATTTTACCGCCACCTTCCCAACGCATTAACACAGGAAATACTTTTTCTTTAAAAAAAGTAAAATCATTCGGGAATTTCTTTGCTACTTTTAAATAATATTCAAAGGTTAAATGTTTCATTTTTTAAGGATGACTTTTTTTATAGGTATCAAAAGCCTTTTTTAATGATTCGTATTTGGTTTTCCAAAGTTCTTCAACATTCTGTAACTTTTCTCTTAATAAATTTATTTCCTTACTATGTAAGGCTTTTAAACTTTCAATTTCTTTCCTATGAGAATCTTTTAAATCAGAAATCTCTTTCCTTAATTCATCATATTTCTTATTAGCGTCATCAACATACTTGTCGTAGGCTAATTGCATACTATTAAGAGCATCTAACTTATTCTTCTTTCGTTGTTTAAAAGAGTCGTAAAAACCGCCAACACCAAATATGGTAGTTATAATAGTTGTAAAGTGTTCTGTAAAAAAATTACTCATAAAAAAATAAATTAATTAATTAATATAGTTATTAGTAACTATGTTGGTATTTGAATTTGTTTTGAATAGAAGAAACCTCCGATTAGTCTAATCACATAGTGAGTTAGATAATTTTTAAATTTCTTTTTAGGAGCGATTTTATTTCGCCAAATAAGACGTTCGTTATCTGCGAATAAACGAGCCTTATACAAATTATTATCAAAATGTTGTATTTGCCCAATCTTATCAACCCATAACTTATCGTGCAATAAATCGCCAATAAAACCACTATCTATTGGCGATAATATCGACCATAAAAATTTAGGGATAGAAGCCAAATCCGTTTTAAAGCCTTTCTCTATTTTCAAAACATAACCGTCAGATAAGGTAATATCAATATCTTCCGTAACTTCAAAAGTGCGTTCGCCCTTTTCATTAGGTAAATATTGAATAGGTATATATTTTGGTTGTTCTAAAAAATTTAATTTCATTTATATATATATTTTTATTATCAATTTCCTCCCTTTGGGAGGGGTAGAGTGGACTTATTCAAATTTGAATTGAACCCCTAAAGGTTCTCCGTTTAATTTCCAATTTTTTAAAACAAAATCTTGAGCTAATCTTAAATTAACAACATCAAGTTCTGGATTAAATTCCAAAGCATCTCCAATATTATCTTTATGGAAATAGCGTTGAATTGAATTATAATTCGGATAGCCAACCTCTATTTTTTCAGTACCTTTTAGTTTACCTCCTTTTTGTAAATAGGCAAATAAATCTTGGGTAGTACCGTCAATAGTTACATAAGTAGGCGTATCGGAATCCTTTGTAAATTCCAAAGTATCAGAATCTAAAACTTTGATTTTTTCTTGGCTTACCTCTTTGATGTCATTTTCTTCTTTAATAAAATGTACGTCTTCATAGGTTTGGCAAAGCCAAAAAGATACTTTTAATTTTTGTAACAAAGGAATGTCTGAAAACTCCCCAGATGATACAAAAACATTCTTAACGATTTCTCCTGTAATAGGATTTACATAATTTGAATTTTTTGGTATTAATTTCATTTTTTTTACGACTTATTTTAAATTCTATTATTAGTAAGGGTAGCTGAAATATTTTCAAACTGATTTTTTTCAATTGATATATTCCAACCGGTATACCAATATTCTTGATAAGATCCCCATTGAGATAAGAATACCTTAGATACAATTACCTTTGGCTGTGTCCAAACAGTATTTAACTCGCCTATATATATACAATCTTTAGAGTCAGAAGCTCCGAACCTAACAGTATAATTAACGAGATCTTCAGAACCAATAGTTTGGCAACTAACCGTTTCCCATCCTCTACTACTATTATATCCCGAAATAATCATTGTAAAACTACCTCCTGATTTAAAATCAAAAACATCAACCCATATTTTAACAGTTGTAGAAGTTTTACTTACAGGTAATTTAATTTTTATAGCCCCAGTATCTCTACCAATTGCACTCATATAAAAAGCATCTGGAGGAGAAAAAGTAGAAAACCCTTCAGGAGTTTTAGGAGATTCATGATTTTCAAGTATAACAGGATTTTTTCCCATTAAATCATCGTACTTATTTTTTAAAAAGTTAAGATTATCAATAATCTTTTTAAAAGTAGTCCTTATACCATCGCCTCTACCATCATTGGCAGATGTTCCTAAATTAAAATCTGTTAACCACCTCATATTTACAATTGTTTATTGTTTATTGACAATTGTTAGTCAATATCACTTGTTATTATATTATTATCTGCTGTTAATTTTTCTGTATCACTTTTAAAAAAAGCTATTACACCATTTACACCTTGTTTCAATACTGAATATATCCGTATCATAGTTCAAAAGTCTTTATTATTTAATTCTTAAAATAGGACAACAATTATATCCCTATAATTCCATTTGTTTTAGTGATTTGTATATAATCTTTTTTATCTTCTTGGCTTTTGGTATTTGGTTCGTTCTGTTTCAATAAACCAACTGCCATTTTCAAATATTCTTCACCTTCAATCTTCTTGTTTTCTTTGAATTTTGAATTTGTTTTAAATTCTTTCGCAATGGCTTTTTCATAAGGAAGAACATCAAATCGCATTTTCATTCCTTGTGCATCTAATACGAACATACCAGAATCCAACACATCCATAATCGTAAATGCCACGATAGACTGCTGTAAATATTCTTTTAGTTTTCGGTCATTTTCATTCAATTTTGAACTTTGAACTTTCAAACTTTTTAACTTTTCATCCCCAACCACAGGACGAATAAACCTATCTTCAACCATTCGCATTTTTGGTTTCAGAGCCATAAAAGTCTGGCGAGAATTAAATATGTAATAATACTTATTAAAAGTTTCGCTATTATTGACAAGCAGTTCATTATAAACCGAATAACACGCACTATTTACCCATTTCGGAAAATGTTGGGAGTGTTGCTCCATATAAAGCAAAAGTTCATCAAGTGCCTCGTGTGCCGATGTCAAAAAAGAGCGTTGCAACTCTTTGAATTGCTTGTCTGTTGCTGTTTTGGTATGCTCATTATCCACCACTTGAATACCACTATTGGTAATTTGTACTGCACCGATAGGCAAATACAAAAAGTAACCATAATTCGCCACAACCTCACGAGTCAAATCCAATGCTTCTTTAAAAACCTCGTTTGTATCTGTCTGCGGGGACGCCCCGCTAAACTCATCAAGTTGCTCCAACCCAATCGCAGGTTTTAAAAACGAGCGTTCAGCCTTTTTTAAATAAGGTTTTACATTTTCTATTTCTACCGAGCCATTTACCGATAAATGTTCTCGCAAGGTCGCTGTATCTTGTATTAGCATTTCTCTTTATTTAATAAATATTACATTCTTATTTTTAAATATTTCAGGAGTATTATTAGGACAGCCACCCGTTCTATATTTATCATATTTAGTAATAAAATCATCAAACATAGAGGCATTTTCTACATAAAATTTATCAGATAAATAATCATTCTCATTATTAAAATCTTCAACTAAATTTTTAGGAATCCAATACCAATGACAATCACTATCTTGTAATTTTTTTACAAATATTTTTTCCATTTTTATCTAAAATTAATAATTAACTTGCTTTTCCGTTCCAGTAGGGTTTTTATCCAAAGTCGTAAGTGTTGTATTTTCAAATGCTCCGATTAGGTTTTCGTCCCAACCATTATACTGCTGGATAAACTCAAAAGGTTCAAGGGTTGTTTCTCTGTCGGAGTGTTTCATTGCCGATAAAATATACCAACTCTCACGCTTATCAGAACCACTACCTGCACCGAGTTTGCCCCCAGGGATTCCTGCACCAATAATTGAGGGGTCAACACCAGTGGCTGTAAGTCCTGCTTGTATTCCTGCCGATGTATCGTCTAAATATTTACCATCTGTATTTTTTGCGGACACATCTGTAATTTTTAAGCCAGGCTGTGGATTTCCATTTTCATCTTTATAAATCAGCGACATTATAGATGCACCTCCATTTTCAGCACCTCGCAAATTTTGGTCTAACTCTTGGATAAATTCCGAACGAATTTCTTGGCGTTTTTCTGGTGTAAAACTTTGCCAATCCTCTTTGTATTTTCGCTCAAAATATTCTTCAAATACCTCTATATGAAAATTGATATTTGCCTTATCTTTTAAAAATGCCTGTTTAAATTTCGGAATAGAATTGATAATATCCAGCCAACCACTCTCAATAATAGAATGCCATTCGGGGTCGGGATAATAACTCTCGTGTATCAACGGATAATAAATCGGTCTAATAAAATTACGAATTTTCTTTGCCTTGCAATATTCACGCACTTCATCAGCAGACCAATCGTTATCAATCAGAGCAATTTTATCTACATATTTGCTATCCAAATTCACACCATCAGCCCACTTGGTAGAAATATAAACATTTTCAATCGCTCGACTTTTCTCGTTCATTAGTTCAAATCGGCAGTTAGCCGTTTGTTGCCGTTTTACACGAACGATTTTTTTAAAGTCGTTACTCAAAACATACTCTGGAAAGGCAATCGCAAAATATTCAAGGTCGATAATGGTTTCTTTCCAAAATCGTTTCATATGATTTCGTACAAAAAACTGATGCAACTCTGGATATTGTCGTGTACTTTTAGGAATGATTTGGCGTTTGCCACTCTCGTCAAAAGTTTCTTCGGCAAGTACAAAGCCACTTCCGTAGTGTGCTTTTCGGTTAGTTCTAAGTCCAGAGCGTAACGCTCCGGCAGGTTTTATTTGCTTGAGTAATTTTTGAGGAAAGTCGTTATTACTGCCCCAACTCGCAACTTTACCGTCAGAGTCTTCCGTATTTATGATTGTTCTGGTAACGGTAGCATCGTTTTTGTTTTTTGAAAACTTAACGACAGCCTTGCTGTTACCTCCTGTTATTGCAAAATCTCCGTAAAATACTGTCCCCATTAATAAATAACTTTTTGTCCGTTAATTGAAATTATCAATCTGATATGAATAGTCCTAATATCACCATTTTGTAATTCAACATTTCGTGTTCTGTTTTCAAAATGATTAGGATTACGCTTTCTTTTGGTACTACTTTGAGCAATCGCCAAGTAATTCGGATTTTTACTTTTTGCCCTTACATACTTGGTTACTTTCTTGTATTCATAGAGTTTGCCCCCTGTTTTTGAGTTCCGTTGTAATGTTCTAAACGAAATATCAAAAGGAATAGCCCTACCATTATGGTCGGTACTATCTATAATTTTGAGAGCATCAGAAAGTGTAATTTCATTTTTCATACTCCAAAATTCCGACAAATAAAAATTTTAAAATAGGACAACATTTTTTGAGACAAAAAGTATTTTTTTAAGACATTTTCATAAAAAAACAATGATACAACTTCAAAAAAGTATCATTTTTTGAGTAAAAAACAGGCTAAAATCTCATTTTTTTAAATTTAAAAAATTGAATTTCAAAAACTTAAATCAAAAACAACCCCTTAAAAATATCTTTTTTGACGTTTGACCACGCCGTCCCCTTTGAAAAATGACAATTGCCATAGTCAAAAATTTTAGGATATATGAATTTTTACCCTGTGAAATAGGGTAAAACTACATTATTTTATCGTGAAGTAATTTAAGTTTATAAAGGTTTGAAACACCAACAAAAAGAAGTGGGTGTTATCTGCTGTGGCTCATAGCCTAACGAGGTAAGGATGTTATAAAGGTCATCAGTGTCAATACAATTAACAGGGAACACTTCAAATAAAATAGAAAGGAACTCGTTAGAACTCAAACACAGTTCTTCGGGTGCATCGTCAACAGTAGTAGGTTGGTAATACTTTTTGATAAAGTTCTTTATATCGTTGGTTTTATCAATCATAATAAAAAAGTAAGACAGGTGTTGTCAGGCTCACAAATCCATTATAAATAATATAGACAGGTTAAAGCCTCTGGACATTACTGTTACCAGACACCTGTCTATATATTGAATTGATAATACCAATTTCTTCAATTGGATTTGTGATTTGACAACACAAAAGTACTAATTATTAAAATAGAAATCTAAATCTTTATCAGATAATATTTCGCCATTTTTAAGCACTTGATAATCCAAATCATTATCTCGTACATATTTAACCCAACGCCTTACAATAACATCAGCGTAACGCTCGTCAAGTTCTATTCCGTAGCAGTTTCGCCACGTTTGTTCAGAGGCAATAAGTGTTGAGCCACTACCTAAAAAACTATCACCAATAATATCGCCTTGCTGACTACTATTTTTTAATAAATACTTTATCAAATCCAAAGGCTTCATTGTTGGATGGTCGGCATTACGTAAAGGCTTATCAAACTCAAGAATAGTTGTCTGTTTTCGGTCATTATACCATTGATGACTTGCACCTGTTTTCCAACCATATAAAATAGGCTCGTGTTTCCAATGGTAATCCTGTCGGCTCATAACAATACCATTTTTCAGCCAAATAAGACACTGACTTAATTTGAAACCTGCATCAAATAATCCTCTACGAAAATTCGCACCTTCAGTATCAGCGTGAAATATATAATACGAACCGCCTTCTTTGGTATGCTTGTATATTTCAGTATAGAAATTAAGCAAGAATTTATAAAACGAATCGTTATCCATTGAGTCGTTTTTAATCTTCAATTTATCTTTTGTCCCTCCTTCATAATTTACATTATACGGAGGGTCGGTCACAATTAAGTCGTATTTTTCATTTCGTAACAGTGTGTTATAACTCTGTGCTAATGTACTATCTCCACAAAGCAAACGATGTTTTATATTCTTTTGCAGACTTCTAAATTCGTATAAATCGCCAAGTTTGGATATAGGTTCAGCAGGAGGTTCAACATCCAGTTCATCCTCGTTTTCTTCTTCTGTTTTGAGTTCTTCTGGAATAATATCCTGTGGAATTTCAATATTATCTACATCTAAACCAAGTTCAAGCAAATCAATATCGGCAAAAATTTCTTCTAAAATATCCATATCCCAATAACCAACAGACACATTAGAAGTAATGTTGTATTCTTTAAATTCCTGCTCCGTTAAAGCTCTATTCGGAACACGAACATCAATCACTTCATCTCCACGGTCAAGTTCCATAAGAACCTTAATTCGTTGGTGTCCTGCAATCACTATATTATCCGTATTAATTGCAGGAATTTCAGCCAAGTTAAACTTTTCTAAACTTCGTTTTAATTTTTCCAATCGCTCTGGTGTACATTTACGAGGATTGTAATTGTAAGGTACTAATTCCAACACTTTTCGTTGTTCAGTGTGCCATTCAATAGGAGGTAAGTTTGTCATAATCACTATTTATCAATTTATCAAGTTCAATAATATCTTGGTCCAGGATTAATAATTTGGCATTATTTTTTTCAATTTGAACATCAATTTTAGTTCTTTTGGCAATTGTCAAATTTTCCTTTAAACTTTCAATATTCAGCCTTTCTAACTTCTTGGTAATTTTACTTTTATTAGCACGTTTATTGTTTCTGCGTTGTAACAGTTGAGCAGGAGATAAATCGGTAAAATCAGAGGTTTTTGGCAGTAATACAACCTTATGATTAACATAATGCTCAAGTATCTTTTGAATGTTGTCAATTTCATCAAAAAGGCGTTCTATTTCAATACAGATTTTCAAAGCACGAATTTCATCGTCTTTATGTAAATCATTAAGTTGTAATTTCAATGATACAGCCTTTTGGAAGTTATCTCGTTGCAATCGTGCCACTTCGTGCAAATCCTTATGAAGTTGATTCAACTTGTAAAAAAATAGGGGAGTAGTTGCCTTTTTTTCTTGATTATTAACTTTTAAATCATCCGTTTTAGACTTATTTAAATTAGTAATTTTTTGACTATCAGTATTTATTATTTCTTGATTATCTTTTAATTTACTCAACTCATAAGTCAATTTATCAGCATTAGCTTTGGTTTCTTTTTTCAAAAAAAGACGAATAAGATTAGGTTTTGCACCTTTAAGAGTTTGATACAAAGCTATGCCTTTTTGGTAATCCTGCCCGTTATTTAACCATTCTTGTACTTTCATAATTTCTTGGTTCTCGTCCCACGAGCAAAAATGGCAATTGTCAAATTTTTATAATAGGACATAAAAAAACACTCATTAAATGAGTGTTTTTAAATCAAAAATAATACATGAAAATAGTAAATTAAGCAGCCTGTGTTGTAATTGTACCAGAATAAATAGGAGCATCGTAATTCTGTTTATCACTAACAACTATTGTTGATGTATTTTCTCCTTCAACTGTACCATCAATTAAGGCAGACATTTCTTTAAATTTACCTCCAAATCTTGAAGAACCAATTTGTCTTATTTGTCCAGAAGCATATTCTACTGCTAATACAATTACATCTCTACCTTTAAACATGCGTTTAAAACCTAAAATTTCAGCTTTACTTCCTAATAATTGAAATGTTAGTTTGTTTTCAATTGCAGGAGATTTATTCACGTCTCCTATTTGGGTAGATTCTAATTTAACAGTTTCAGCAATCGCTTTAACTTTAGTAAAACCGAAACCATCTTTAAAAGTATGAGGAGTAGTAATAGTCACTAAATCTGCTAAACTTTCAGCAGGATTTTTACTTTCACTACAACGAGTTTTAGGTTCTGTTAATGTTTGGAAGTGGTCAAGTAATGCAACATATACTTCTGTATGGGAAAATCCACCAGACACTTCGCATTCGCCAGTGCCTCCAATTTTTTCAATTTTAATTGCCATAATTAGTCTATTTTTTTAAGTCCGTAAAATTTAGCTTCAATCAGAGAATCCATTAAAACATTATCTTTAATAGCATCTTCTGATTTATGTTTAACTCCTTTAAACCTAAAATTATCAACTATAAATTGATAACCTTTGTAAGTAGGTTTATGAAGTTCAGAATTAACTTCATCACAATCAATTGACGATTGCCATTTATTCATTAAATCCTCTATTTCATCATCCTTTGCTGAAATATCATTTTTCAATGTTTCATTTTCAGCATTTTTATCTTTTAATTGTTGTTGTAAGTCAGAAATAGTTTCATCCTTTACTGAAATATCTCCTTTCAATGTTTCATTTTCAGCATCTCTATCTGTTAACTGTTTTTGTAAGTCAGCAATAGTTTCATCTTTTGCTGAAATATCTTCTTTCAGTGTCTCATTTTCAGCATCTTTATCTGTTAATTGTTGTTGTAAATCAACAATAATTTCTTTATCTGTTTTATCAACAGCAGGGGCTTCTGATATCCCTGCTGATGATGTTTTTGTTTTTGCCATAATTTAAATATTAATTAATTTGGTTTAAGTTACCATTTTGCTACATATACCAATTGGTTGTAACCGAATCCAAGTCCTTCCCACCAGTCAGCCATTAAGAATACTTCTCGTTTACTTTCTTCTACTTTTGGTTTTTTCATTCCGTTAGTTCTTCTTAAATATAAGAAGTTATCTACTGGAGTAGCCCAAATGTAGTTCTCACCAGCCATTGAAGGTAAGCCTACTAATTCAACATTTGTAAAATC
This sequence comes from Tenacibaculum sp., assembly GCA_018456245.1. Lineage (GTDB taxonomy): Bacteria > Bacteroidota > Bacteroidia > Flavobacteriales > Flavobacteriaceae > Polaribacter. Next base: position 68,440 of record JAGYHQ010000002.1, read on the forward strand.
AACTACTGGTTTTGCAGGGTTGTAGTTTACATCTTGTCCGTGAGTGTTTCGCTTATCTCTATGATACCAACGTAATACCTTCTCTGGCATATACACACGCATTTTAGTTCCATTTAATAACGGATCAATATTATCAACAAATTCTTCAATAATATCAAGAGCATTACTTTGTGTAATTGCACCTGATAAAGCTACGCTATTCATTGTAGAATCAGCGATACCTGCTTCTAATAAAGTTTTAACACCGTCTAAAACTTGTGACGAAGAACCTGCAGTTCCTTCTGTAGGAGCTTCATATTTACCTTTAAAGTAAGCCTGTAATTCTAAATCTTGCTTTAATTGTGGTAATACCTCTTTTTCTATTAAGAAACGAACTAACGGCCATTTTGCACGTTCTTGTTCATTTAAATTTTGTAAAAATCCAAGCCAAGAGCCTTTTACTTCGTCTGGGAATAGGCTTAAATCAAGTTTAATATTTCTTAATTTAATCTCTTTTGGTTCAAAAGAAAGGTCGCCTTTTGGAGTAAATTTCTTTTGAAATTGTTGTACTATTTCACCTAATCGTGTATGTGCAAAACGATAAGTGTCGCCATCATAAATTATAGGTTTAGCAAAACTTGTTGTTACTGCTGGGGTTCTTAAAGCTGATAATAATCGCTTTTCATTTTGTCCTTCTGGAATGTAGTGTTCGCCAAATTGCTGAACTATTTTTGTTGTACTTACTGACATAATATTTTTAATTGATATTTGTTTGTTTAATTATTCATTGCATCAGAAATATCAATACCTCCAATGATATTACTTGTAGTTTCATCATCATCAGTCCCTGCAATTGGATTTGTTGGTTTTTGAGCCAATGAACCATATTCAGTAACTAATGCTGATAATTTTTCAACTCCTTCAACAGTATTCATCTCTGTTGCATTTTCTACATCAGCATTTTTAAGTGCTTTCTGAACTGCATCAGTAACTGCGTTAACCTCCGAATTAGTTTTATTTAATGAAGTTTCGGTTGCCATCAATTTTTCAGATGTTTGTTTGTTTTTAGCTAAAGCTGACTCTATTGCCTGTGCCTGTGCATCGGTCAATAATAGCCCTGTTTCATTTTCAGCATCTGAAAACTTTTCTCCTAAAATTGCCTCTATCAAAGGCACATTTAAATTTGCCATATTTATTTTAGTATTTAATTGTTGGTTTTTATTATTCGTTTTTTTGTCGGCTTTTGATAGGCTTATAACCTTATCAATCGCAGTTTCAAGCGTTCCTATTTCGTCAATCAAACCTAATTCTAATGATTTATCGGCTTTGTAGGTTGCACCACTTAAAACATCATCATTAAGGTTCGGACGAGCCGATTTCATATCTTTATGAAAATCCTCTGTAATAGGATCTAAAACATTCTTGATGTAGTTTTCTGGTTTTCCTGCCAATAAATCCTCAAAGTTTTTGTTTTTATCAGTGGATTTGGTTGCGTAGGCTGTAATGACTTTAGCCCCTTGTTTTTCGTAGTAACCACGGAAGTCTACGAATGAAATCACTGTCCCAATAGAACCGATAGCATCGCATCGTTTGTTAGCAATAATATGATTACTCGCAGAACCGATATAATATGCAGCACTGCACATCATTCCATCAGTATAAGCCACAACAGGCTTTTCAAATGACTTTATAAAATCATAAAATTCAGCAGTTCCTGCCACTTGACCGCCCCCACTGTCGATATCCAAAACAATACCTGTACAATTTGGATTATTTCCGTAGGAACTCATCAACCCCATCATATCTTTTGTTCCCATAGGACCACAAAACTGACTATACTTGTAAATAGGATTTTTAACAGGAATTACAGCCACAAAAGGCTCTTTTTGATTTGATGATACTTTGGAATTTGCCAATGCCTTTACCGTTCCATTTGCATTATGACTTATTAAATAATGCACTTTTTTAGGTTCTTTTACTTCTACCGAAAAATCGCCTTTTTTCAAAATAGCATAAAGCAATGGTAATATTGAATCTTTATAATTAGACTCAATAAACCATTTACCGTTAAGTAATGAAAATAAATTATTTACACCCATAATTTGCATTTAATGATACAAACATACTTTGGCGTAAATTCTTAAAATAGGACAATAAATTTTAAGGAATAATAATCTGTATTTTTGGGTTTGAAAACGGATTTATTCTTGTGAATTCTATTTTTGGAGCATAAAATATTCTACCATCATAACATTTTATTTGTAGAGTCAATGGCTTTCCTGTTGGTTTATATTCTTGTAAAAATACACCTTCTATTCCAGAGGTGTGTCTATAATAGATTTGTTCCATATTTACAAATATACAGGTTTTTGTGGTATTGTTCCTTCTACTTTTATTTTAAATAAACATCCATCTTCGTATTTAACGCCATTTATAGCTCTATAAGAAAATTCTAACGGACAAGTTGGTGAACCATATAATATTTGGTCTCCGTAGTGTTTTATCCCTAAAATTGCTACTTTTTTATGGATGCAATCATTAAAATAACTATCAATTTCCTTGCTTTGTGTTGCTACTTCAAATTCAGCTTTTATATTGTAGGAAGTTCCAGATTTACCTGTTCTCGGAGTAGCATTAATCTTAATAGTTTCAGCAACGGGTAAAATATCTAATCCTGTATTTTTAGGAGTAATAATTATTTTATCAGAATTATCATTGGTTAAAACAGCGGGGCAGTAGGCAAACTCATCTACCATTATTATTTGAGCGACAAACCAACCTCCTTCTTGTTCGGGTTTAAAAATTTCTACATCCATAATTTGTATTTTAGGACAAAAAATAATTTTTGTAATTGTATCCTACTCCGAAACCCTTATAAATTAAGAGCTTGTTAATAGGACACAATTACTAAAAATAATATTTGTCATTTTTTTATATATCTATAATATTGTCGGTAAACTGATTCTCTACATAAATCATCTTCAGTAATTTCATAATAATTTAAAAATTGAGAAATCGCTTTAATAGTATTTTGTTTTACAATCGAATCATGTTTATCATCATACACCTTTAAATGATTGTTCTTTGATACTTCTATATAGCTATACAAATCATTTAAGAATACTTTTTTCAGTACAGTTTGCAACCTACATAATTTTGTTTTTGAAATTGAAAATCCTACTCCAGATACTGTTGATGACGGAATGGTAATAGAGTAGAAGTCGTCTTTTTCTAAAGTAGTTTTTGTAGGTCTATATTCTTTATCTAAAACATCAATTACATAGGCACCAAGCCACGAATCACGAGATGCTGTGTATGTGGCTCCAAATTTATTTGTTAAATATTTTTTTAAATAACTATTTAAAGGAAGACGTAAAGTAACAGAACCAATCATATCAAAGAAATTATTTAAATAAAAAGACTGTTCCAAAAATACTAAATATTTATAATTTTTTCTTCATAAATATTACTATTTAAAAGTTTAGTATATAATGTTTTACATTTTTTTACTTCATCAATCACTTCAAAATAAACTCCTTTATTTTTAAGCTCCTGTATTACAGTGTTTAAATCGGTAAATTCAACAGGAGCTAATTCTGATATAACTCCGTTTTTTGTATTTTTTAAAACTCGTTCAAATACTTTTATTTTTTTAATTTCCTTATCATTCTTTTTAGCCATAACTTATAATATTTGGTTAATCTTAAACAAAGTAACTTTTTAAACTTTTCTTAAAATAGGACGACTTTCCAGAGGTATGTGTAATTTCCAACATTTTCGTTCCACAGTTCCAACATTTTAATTAACTCTCTAAAAGTTAGATAATTAAATAAAATTAATGACGTTGGACTTTGTGGAACAATTCTTAAAATGTTGGAACGAAAAAAATAGCGTTCCACATTTTCCAACAAAAAAATTATAAAAAAAACAGAAAAATATTAATATAACTTACTGAATATTAAATATATACTATAGATAAAATCTATATTGTTGGAATTGTGGAACTGTGGAACACTTTTAATCTCGCAACCTCTAACGTTATTAGTTTTTTATTTTGGGGTGGCGGGGTTGGGATATTTTATGTCTGTTTTTAATAAATCATTATTTATACTGAAATATTCCTTGAAAATAATTCCACAATTCCACTTAAAAAATTACTCCCTTTTTAAAATCAAAACTCTAACGAGTTTTAAATTTAAAAAGGGTAGGAGTGGAATCAAACTCTGAATAACTGCCTCTAAATGGCTAAAAACAAAAAAACCACCCCATAAAGGAGTGGTTAAAATCAAGTATTCATAAGTGTATTAATCAAACGAACTGAACTTGACCTAATTCTTCTGCAAAATTATGTAATGCAACCTCTATTTTTTGAGATGTTTTTTTACTTGGTTTTCTATATCCTTGTACGTATTGACTTAATTGAGTTTGATTAACTCCTGTTAATCGTTCTAATGAAGCGTAACTAAACATTTTTGAATAATATTCTAAAAACGAAGCTAAATCATATTTAAAAGTAAATTCTAAACCTTGTGGAAAGGTTAAATTGTCTTCCTTATAAATTTCCTTTATTTCTTCTAATGAATTATGAAAATCAGCAATTGCTTCTTTTACCGTTTTTCCTTCGCCAAAAAGCCCAAAATCTAAATCATAATCAATATCAGGATTAATAACTAATTCGTAACGGTTTTCACATTTTTGTACTATTACTTCTACTTTCATCTTATTATTTTTTTATAGGGGGTTGATTATAATTCAACCCCTGATTGTTTTCCTATTGCTCTTTTTGTCCCTTCTCTTGCGTCTTCGGTGTTGTGCCTTGAAACTGCAAATCTTTTGTTGGTAATAGGGCTAAACCACCATTCGTGATTGCTACCCTGTCGGTCAATATAACAACCTGCTTTTTTTAGTTTCTTTTTAATTTCTGAATACTTCATTATTTAGTTCTTTGATTAATACACTACAAATATAATGCTATTATTTTTAATAGCAAAATATTTTTATTTTTTTTCAAATGGTAAATATTTAAATATATGTTCAATAACTGGGAGCGTCCAACCATCACCCAATAAACTCGCTGATTGATTTCGTGTTAAAATACTCGTCCAACCATCTGGAAAGCCTTGCAATCGCTCCAATTCTGTTTGATTAAGAATCCGAATTTCAAAGCCTTGTAATTTGTACAAATTTTCATTACTCGCCAAAAGACAAGGAGACTTTCCCTTGGTAACTCGACCACGACGAGTCGTACTCGTTGGAAAGTTCAGATTTAAACAATCATCTTCCGTTAACACATCAAATCCTTTTTTAGTGTTGGTTTTTACTCGGACTTCGTTTTTTTCAACATAAACGATATTCAAAAATGCCCCAAATTTTGAACGCTTGTATAATTTTTCTTGATTCCGAATCGGACGACTTTCGCTTTCTAACAAACAATATGCTTTCTCTCTATCAGTAGAACCATTGACAATAATATCTTTGAATTTGATATTCTTATTTTGTGGTCCAGGGATATCAGTAATTAAATCGCCAAATAGTCCAAAAGGCTTGGTTCTCGCATTCGTCCAATAATATCGGTTTCGGAGTTGAGCTGTTACCAAGGACGAATTAATTTTAACAGGATAAACACCCATTGCTCTACTCATTATACCAATATCTGTTTTACTCGCTGATGCCACATTCTCTTGAAAAAATATAACCTTCGGATTTAGTGACTTTACATATTCGTAAATTTCAATAAAACACCAGAATAAAGAACTATTATCGCCTTTCAGACCTTTTCGTTTTCCTGCTACACTCAAATCTTTACAAGGACTGCCACTTAATATTAAATCAATTTGTGTCCAAGGAATACGCCATTCTTTCCATTTACGTACATCGCCCAACTGAATTGTATTCGGATAATGATGTTGTGTCAATTTTATAGCAACCTTTTTAATTTCACTACTGTAATATTTATCAACCTTTATTCCGACATTTTCCAACGCTGTTTGCCCTGTACTCATTCCGTCAAATAACGATAATACAGTTATACCTTTTTTGGATTTCATAATATTTTACCTAATAGCAAAGTGAAATATGCAACACCTTCTTCTGCACCCCATTCAGTTTTTCCTCTACTTATTTTTAATCCTTTATACTCAACTTTTAAAGTTGGTGCATTTTTACGATAACCATTTTTAAAAATAATCACATAATAATCCTTAACAGCAGTATCAATAATTTCATTATCCCAACTTGGATGATAGGCATATTTTAGTGCTTCACATAATTCTAATTCTGTAACATCATTACCAGAATCTTCTAATAATCTTTTTGACCAATAAGGCTTAATTTCTCTATATTCTTCCTTTTTTTTGCCAAGTTTTATTAAATCAAACCATTGCTTTTTTATTGTGAGATGTAAAGTTTTCATAATTTACTTATTTTTATTTAATAAATAGAGACCTCTTTATATTTAATAGGCTTCATATTCTTCTATTTCTTCTGTATTTCTACGAATATAATCTCCACAACTTTCTAAACTACCATAGTGTAATAATCCTCCTGCGTGAAAAACTTCCCAGTTGCCATCGCTTCTTTTTACTATTTCAATCATAATTTCTATTTTTTAAATTATTTTTAAATCTTTTAATCTTGTGGATATACCTACTAAATATCCATTTTCGTTAATGCGACAATAAGCTGTTGCTATTCCTTGATTTTTCCAACCTTGATAAAACTTGTTATTTTGATACACCTCACAAAATTTTTGCATCCAATCATAAAAAAAATCTTCTATTGGTAAACAAAGAGGAAAGCACTGCATTACCTGTTCTTTCATTTCTTTTTCGTTTAGAACTCCAACACCTCTAAAATTTAAGTAATATTCTTTATTCAAAGTTTTTATTATAGTGTAATAACCGCCCATTAACCAATCACCGTGAGAAAACACCCAAACTAAACAAGGCTTAACAACAGAACTCCTGCGTTTTAATAAAATATTTCTATGAATTTTATTAGTCCTTTGTTCGTGGACTTCTTCCCAAGTTACTGCTTCCCATTTAGGAGGTTCTACACCTAAACAATGAAGATGTTTTTTTTCCCAATAAGCAACATTTTTAGGCAACTCAACTCCTCGTTTTCCTATTTTATTCCACCAAAAATCGGCAACACTTCGTGACATTTTTGTGTACATTTTATTACTTTATTTTTATCCATTCTCTCTATTATAAATCAACCGATACAACTCATAAATTTTAGTATAAACCTCTTTATTGTTGTAAATTTCAGTTCCTTCTTTTGGGTTTCCTTTATTCTCAACGACTATTTTCAGTCGCTTTCCGTAATTGTCAAGTGGCTTCGGATAAATTCTGATACCATTTGATATACACCAATTAAACTCTTTTGCTGGACATTGTTCCATAACTAATAAGGTACTCCATCAAGGATATTATTATCCGTTCCAAAATCTGCCGACTCGTCTTTTTCTAAAAACACAAGTCCTTTATCCTTCATCATCGTATAGTTAAAAGCGTAACAACTCTGACTTCCTGCTGTTTTAAATCGCTTACTTTTTATAGGGCCAAGAAAATAAGGACGAGACCTAAAATAATTTTTTATAGTAGTTTCACCGATTACATCAACACCTTCTCGTGTTGTAGCCTCTTTGTTGTAATGCTGGTAAATCGTCTTCATTCGTAAGTACAATATTTCGTCACCATTTTCATTTTTGTAAACAGAGTATTCTTTTTCATTAAGTTTAACATCTCTATTTCTGTCGATAACAAAATCAAAGTTTTCAGTAATTTGACTTCTATTGTATAAAAATTCAATAATATTCCAAAAACTTGTAAGCCCATTACTATCAGATATTTGTTGTGAGTTATCAATAATTAAATCAACACACAATTCCTTGATTTTTTCTTCTGTAAAATCAGCAGGAAATTCAATCTTATCTTTCAAAATCTGATAAGTAGAAAACAGCACAGCAACATTCCCAAATATTCGCTCTTGGTACTGCTCATCTTTCAGAAGTTCTTTTAAGGTTCGTTCTGAATTAGGGTGTACCTTGGGTAACGCATTCGTAAAATATTGCCTGTGCTGTAAAATATCTGAGGTTAAAGAACTCACGCCCTCGTTTGTCCAACGGAGTAACTTTGCATAATTTGTCTTTTCTTCTGGCGAATAGTTTTTATTCTTAAAAAACAAGGAAACCGTACGAGTTGCCAAAGCGTTTTCCATTCGTGTAGGCATAAATTGTCCTGCATAATAAATTGCCGAATTTACTTTATCGTAAGTGGTTCTATTAGTTCCGACCCCACTTCCTTTTTCTCGTCCAATTCCGTTCCACGAACCCATAAGTCCATTAAAAACATCTTCTTTTACATTTTTATCTTGGTATTCATCACAAAACTGAACCGTATTCGTTACTCGTGATAATCGTCTTGAAAAACCAACGTGAGTGGCTTGTGTCAAATCCAAAGGAGGTAATCGGTAATAAAAGAAATTTTGTAATATCTTTCCAAATCCAGACTTTCCACTATCTTTTTCGCCAAACCCACCCAATAACGGAAAGAAATCGTACAGCGATAAAAATACATCTCTAAACATCGCACCAAAACAAAACAGAATTCCAATTTTACCACGGTCGCCAAAAACCAAATCAACTTGGTTCATCCAATCTTGTAAATCAATACTCGCTTCTTTAAATACAAAATATCGGTCATTTTCGTATTTGTCATCGCCCTCTTGATTATCATCGTGCATTACTGAAAAAGCAGGGGAGTAATAGTTGTCTATTTTCTGATTGTATTCGTTTGTCGTTTGGTCTATTCCATCTAATTTGATAATTCCGTATTTGTTAGTATGTCGGAATTTACCTTCCCAAAAAACCCCATTAGCAAATGCAAAAAAACCTTTTTTATTCCAACCAAGTGTAAGGAGTTCCAAAGCTGGTTCAAATTGTTGCTCGTAGCGATAAACAAACTTATCAAAATGCTCGGTACGGATACCATTATGTGTTAAAAATGTAAATCCTCCAATACGAAATAAATATTTCCTAAATTCTGAAAAGTTGGCCAACATATCCGAATCAAAATCCACGAGCTTCTTTTTACCTCTGTTGTTGGTTATTTCGCATAAACGCTTATTTTCCTTATCGCCTTGAATGTGAAATAATGGTTCTAATTTAAAATTAGTTCCCTGGATAAAAACATTATCTCTTACCAAAAAATAATAGCCTTTTGGAGTTGTAACAAATCCGTGACCTTCTCTATATTCTTCTTGATTTGCTCCTTCAGGTAATGTAACATTTGCAGGAGCTAATCCGTTATCGTTACGTTCTCTATTTTTCTCACTTTCTCGTAGTTCAAATTTTCCTATTTCTGTCTTTAAACTTGAAACGGTAACGCCTAATAATTTAGATATTTGCTTAATATATTCGGTGCGTTTAATTTCATTTTTTATCTTGAATAAACTTTCCGAAATTTCCGTTACAGCTTGTGATTTTTTGTTGGGGTCAATTTTTATCAGCGACTTTATTTCCTGTTCGCCCTCTTTTTTAAGATTCTTAATATCTTCAAGGATAAGTTTATTATCCGAAGTAATTTGCTTTAATTCATCGCCTTGTAAATTAGTAGCATCAATCAGCGTATCTTCTAATGCACGAACTTGTTTGCGAACAGAAGCATTAATTTCATCAACTTCATCTTGGTATCTATCACGAACAAAATCATATTGCAATGCTTTATAAATTAAGGCATCTTTTTTGTTCTCGTTAATCCATTTCGCAATATCTTTTGATTTACGACTGAATGAATCAGGGTCTTCGCCATCAGGCAACAAACAAATAGAAACCGACAATCCAATTGATAACAATGTATCAATATCACCTCCTTTTTTTAGCATTGCATTAAGTCCTGCTGTGTCGTTATCTCTTAATAATATAACCTCTGTCGCATATTTTTTTAAAAGTTTGGCATGGTGTTCAGTTAGGGCAGTTCCACATGAGGCTACTGTATTGTCGCATTCATTTTGATGTAATGAAATAACATCGGTATAACCTTCAGTAAGTATTGCAGTTCCTGTTTTACTGATGCTTTGTTTTGCTTGAAAAAGTCCGTATAAAACCTTTGACTTATCATATATTAAACTCGCTGAAGAGTTAATATATTTAGGATATTTTAAAACGTCAACAGCATTAGAACGTCTACCTCCAAAACCGACAATTGTGCCTTTTTCATTGTGGATAGGGAAGATAATTCGGTTTTTAAATACATCGTAACTTGATGAATCTTTGGTTTTACATAAGCCCAAATCTTTAGCAACACCGAACATTCCGTTTTCTATCGCCCATTTGGTTAAATTATTGTCATTACTACTAAAACCAATTTGAAAAGTTACAAGGCTGTCATTATTATAACCTCGTTCATTCAACATCATATCCGTAGCCCAATGCTTTTCTTTGTTATCACATAACTTTTTAAACGCATTTACAAAACTACGAGATACTTTTTCCGTAAAAGAAAACATCTCAGCCTTTTGGTCAAGTTTGCGTTGTACCTCTGGTGATACTTCTTCCTTTTCTAAATAAATATTGTTTTCCTTGGCAATGAACTCAACAGCATCTAAGAATTCCGAACGTTGATGTAACATTACAAATTTAATTCCATCACCTGCAATTCCTGTGGCAAAGCACTTAAACATTTGTTTTGTTGGAGACACCATAAAAGAAGGTGTTTTCTCTTCTTTAAACGGACTTAAACCTTGGTAATTTGCACCTTTTTTTGTTAATGATATACCACAACGTTCTATAATAGTAACAATATCTGTTTCTCTAACTCTGTCTATTGATGATTCTGTATATTTCATTATTGTGGCTCATTTATAAAATTTAAAAAATCAGTGAACTGTCTTTTGGTTAAAAAACCTTTTACAACCCATTTTCCTTTAAAATTTTTAAATACTTCTACATCATTAACTAAATATTTAAGGTTGTTTATTTTTATTATATCTAATTCCATAGCATTAGTATTTTAGGTCTGTCCAATGAATTATTTTACCTGTAAAATCCTCATTAAACCATTCAAAAAAATCATCAACAGAGTCAAAACCATCATTAATTGCTAACTTTTCTATTTGTTTTTTTGTTAGTTTATGATTATCTATTTCTATTTTAAAAATCCTCTTATTTTTAGTAACATAACTGTATTTTGTTTCTGTCATAATCATTTCAGAAATTTTAATTTTTTGAATTGATTTTACTTTTATAATAGGAGCAAATTGTATATAAGGAGCATGTGGATGAAATTCATTTGAAATATCTAATTTAAATTCAATATCATTACCAACTTTCCATTTATTTTTTGTGTCTTTTCTGATAGTATGAAGTTTGGGCTGATATGTGTTGATTATATAATCTCTTGGAATTAACCTTCCAAAGAATCTTATAAAATCGGCTGCTTTCATTTCAATTCCTTTTTGCAGAAAACATTCCCAAATTTTTTCTACAAAAAATGTCTGCTTCTTTATTACTTCTTTTGTTTTTCCTGGGAAAAATGCTTTAAATAATAATGTCATAATTTCTATAAATTTTCCGTGTGAGTAAAAGAATAACTGAGTGAATTATGTTTAGTGCTACCACATTGTTCGCAACAAATATTTTTAGGTGTTCTATTATATACTTGTTCGTTTAGGTAATTAACATTTAATTTACCTTCGTAACTTACTGTAAAAGTATTTCTATAAATCACTGTTTCATCAGTAATACCGTGGTTTTTACAACTAACAACTACGGTTATAAATTTCATTCTAATTTCTTCACTCATTGTATTTCTAATTGGATACTGTAATTAAATCCTTGTAATTCTTTCATTGGTTTTGTTAATTCAAAAAATGGGGGGAGCGTATATTATTTTTTTACGTGATAAAACTCTAACACCTTTTTGTCGTTTAATAACTCTATGTAAATAATAGCGTCTATTATTTTGTTGTTTTTTTGTTTTCACTTTTTTAAAATTTTATTATTCCCTTTTTACATTGTGTTCGTCATTAACACTAAATCCTCGTTCTAAATCATATTTTTTTAATATATGTTCATCTTGTTTTGTTATTCGCACTCTTAAATTCTTTATTTGATGCCTATAAAAACGTTTTAAATTTTCATAATTCATTTCAGAATATTCATCTTTCCGCCCTATTAATGATATTATATTCATATAATACCTGTCTAATTCTTTAATTAATATTGGCATATTCATATCTTATCACGTTTTGGTTTAATGCTTTCATTATATAGGCTGTTTTGGTATTTACTCCAGCTTTTTTGTAAAGTCGGCGTTTAATAACATCAAAATGAGATATACAAATTCCTAATGTTGATGCTATTGCTTTATCTGGCATATCTTTACCAAACATATCTGATATTACTATCTCTCTTGGCGTTAAGGCATTGCCATTAATGGTAATTTCCTTATTCCAAGCAAGTGAGGGACAGTTTTGCTTATCTCTAAAGTTTTCGGGGTTGTTAAGTCTTCCGTTAATAATGTCTGGCGTAGTATCTAAATCACCATAAACGTAGTAGGTGTATAGCTCTACTTGTCTATAAAAATCGCTCGTTATGTTTTTTAAGAATGCCATTGCATTATCATCTTGTAAATAAGCCTCTTTTAATAATTCAAAATATTTACTTGGTAGGTCTGTAAAATAGTGGCTACTTCCATTTTTCACCCATATTACCCTTTTTATTTTGTTCTTTTTAACTCCTACAAATTCAATGTTAGAGTCTGATTGTAAAATCCCTGCTACTATTTGTTCGCAAGGTTTAAAAACTGTACTTTTGCCGTGATTGTTTAACATATCGTTTAAAATTTTCTGTTAAATGATTAATATTATCCGTAGTTCCCGCTACGGATTTTTTGTTTTATTCTTTATCTTCGTCAGATTTTTTGCTGTATTGAAAACATAACTGATTTGCTATGTGATTAAATTCTAATTGATTTTTATCATCATTTACAAGTTTATTATAAACGTTTGTAGGAGCAACATTTGCCAATGCATGAAAAAAATCTGTTAAGTTGTTTTCTCCTTCTATTAATTCTGTTTTATCAATAGCATACTCACTTTCTTCATCAAATAATAATTGTAAAACTTCGGTAATTTTTAATGCATATATATGCGATTGTGGTATTTTTCCCATTTTTATATATTTTGTTGTTATTGCTTTTTAAAAACCCCTCTAAAAAGAGAGGTTTTTTTTTGATCTGGTACTGTGTATTTGCTTACCCACAGTTAAGTAACAAAGAACTTGCATTTATAGTTCGCCAACTTGAATTTTTAAAAGAGAGAAGCGGTTACCAGAACCTCTGAATATTTAAGTTGTTAGGCTTACAGCTCCTTTACTGTTTTATTTCTCTCTTTATGGTATATTTAAGAACAGCCACTTCTTTTATTCAAATATTTTTTTAACTTTTGATAACTCCTTTAATTTTTTAATTTCAATAGCTTTAAAAGTTTCGGGTGATGCAATTCGTGATAAAAGTGTATTTCTTGAAACTCCTATTTCAACACAAAACCTTGACTTATTTAAATCCACTGATAAAAACTCTTTAATTTCTTTTGTTAATCTCATATAGCATTATTAAATTTGTTACTTATTTTTTTGTACCAAAAACAAAGTATTTTTATTTCGGTACAATAATATGTAATATATCGCATATAATAAAATAATTATGCGAAAAAATGCATTTACAATTTTGGAAAAATGATATATGATAT
>JAGYHQ010000017.1 GCA_018456245.1 Tenacibaculum sp.
GTTACGTTATGAATTTTTGAAAGATGGTGCAATGAAATCACCAAGATTCTTTTAAGAATAAAGGATTAAATATTTTAATGAAAAGAGACTGTTTTTATTTAAAAACAGTCTCTTTTTTTATTTTTAATTATTAGAAAAGTAAATATGTTTAAATGTATGCAGATATTACATTAATATTTTGTACCTTTAAACGGTTAAAAAGTGACTTTTTTCTTAAGAAGTGTTTCGTATTAGTTGTAGTATAGTAAATTTAAAAAATAATTAAAATGAAGAAAATTTTATCTTTAGTGTTAGTGTCTATTCTTTTTATAGAGTGTAGTACAGTACCAATAACGGGAAGAAAACGATTTAATATGGTAAGTGATGCTCAAATGTTACCAATGAGTTTTCAGCAGTATAAAGGTTTTTTAACTAAAAATAGTAGTAAAATAGTTAAAAATACTACAGCCTCTAATGAATTAAAAACTGTTGGAAAAAATATAGCGGGTGCAGTAGATAAATTTATGAGAGCTAATGGTATGGTTGCGGAAGCAAATTCATATAAATGGGAGTTTAACCTTATAGAAGATAAAAATGTTAACGCTTGGTGTATGCCTGGTGGTAAGGTTGTTTTCTTTACAGGAATTTTGCCTATTTGTAAAAATACAGATGGAATTGCAGCCGTTATGGGGCATGAGATAGCACACGCTTTTGCTAAACACGGGCAAGAGCGTATGAGTTCAGCTCAAATTCAACAGTTAGGAGGGCTGGCTGTGGCCATTGGTACTAGAAATAGTAAACAAGCACAGGTTTGGAATAGGGTTTATGGTTTAGGCTCTACCTTAGGAATGTTAAAATATAGTAGAAAACATGAAACAGAAGCCGATAAATTAGGTTTAGTGTTCATGATTATGGCAGGTTATAAAGGAGAAGAAGCCATTAATGTTTGGATACGTATGAAAGAAAATTCTATGAAAAGTGGTAGAAAAGCTCAACCAGAATTTTTAAGTACTCACCCATCTAATGAAAGCCGTATTCGTGAATTACGTAATTATTTACCAGAAGCTAAGCGTTTAGCTTTAAAATATAGTAAATAAGTAATATAAAATATAGTTACAAATTAGTTTTGTTTCACTATTTATAAAGAGGTGTAAGATTTAATTTTACACCTCTTTTATTTTTATATGGTACAAAATTTTATTTGGTACAGTAAAAATTTAGATTATTATTCAACAACAAATTCATTGTCAATCGTCCAATTTGCACGTAGTTTAAGTTTTTCTTTATAATGAATAATTTTTTCAGGTTGTGTTTTATTTATAAGGCTTCCTGTATCCCATTTTTCGTTATTGTTACTGTCAATTACAGCTTTTATAGAGTATTCTTTTGGCTCAAGTAAAGCAAATGATATTTTTTTAGAATTCTTTACATACTTTGTTCTAATAACTTCGTTGTTGCTTAGTAACTCAATAATAAGTGAATGTTTTGTTTTGTTTTTTATGTTTAATGTAATACTACCGTATTCTTCTTCTGTTTTTGTATTAAATTTATATTGTAAACTATCATTTGTAGTTTTATATAAGTCGGTAATTGCTTTAGGTAAAACTCTAAAATTATAGTTGTTTTTAGGTGTTTTATTAAATATAACAGCCAATTTATTTAATTCTTTTTGTTGTAGTTTATAATCAACATTTGTGCTGTCTTTATCAATTAAACTAAATTTTGATTTATCAATATTTACAATAGGGTTATTGGTTGTTAAAAACAAAGTATCAGTTAAATGTAAGGTGTTTTTAATATTTAATGATATTTGTAAAGAATCAATTTTCTTTTTTCGTAAGTTTACTTTTATAGTATCTTTTTTAGATACTATAAATTGTAAAAAATCCTCATTTATAGGTGTAAACCAATAGTTAAGAGTGTCTTTATCTTTTTCAAATTGTTGAAATGATTTAAAATTTTTAGGGGTAGAGGTTAGTAGTTTTATGTTTAAATTTTTCTTATCCCCCTCAAAACCGAATTGTATTTTTCCTTTAAATATTTCTGAAGCTTTTTTTAATTTAAAGGGGTGTTCCTCTTTAAAAATAGAAATAGATTTATTAATAATACTGTCTTTAGGTAAGTTAATGGTATCAAGTAAAAAACCAATTTTATCGGTTTTTGGGTTAAAAATATAATCTTTTACCGTTTCATCTAAAGCCATTATAATATATTTACCTTTTTTAATATTGGTAAACTGAAAATTAATAGAATCTAAAGTATTAGTTACATAATCAGGTTTTTGTTTATAAGGGATAGAGTCATTATAAGTAGAGTTTAATTTATATAATAAAACACTAATATTCTTTTTAAGTTTGCCATTTAAAGCATCATTTACCGAGCCTTTTATTTTTAATGAATCTATAAGGTTTCCTGTTGAAAATACGTATTTAAAGTTTTTTAATTTATTGTTTTCGTTATTGTCTTGTATAGCATTACCAAAATTAAACGTGTATGTTGTGTTCTGTTTTAAGGTATCTAAAATTTTAATTTTAATATATTTACTAGGAGTACCTTGCGGATAAATAACAGGAGGATTTTTAAGAGGAGGTGATATTATTAATTCATTTTTTAAGTCTTTTAAAACCACATATTCATTAAAGTAAAGTTTAATTTCATTTTTATTAAAATTAATACTTTTGTAATGAGGTTTTGCCATTACCATAATTGGTGGTTTTTCATCTTTACCTCCACCATTTGGGCGTCCTACACGGGCGCAATTAGTTAATGATAAAACTATAAGTAATACTAAAAGATTATAAAAAAGCTTCACGAATTATATTTTTTGTTAGTTGTCAAAAATACTAATTTAATTTTTTTTAGTATAGGTAATTGTTGCAATATTAATATTTATGTTTTTTATTTTTAAAAGTTCATTACAACAATCTTCAAGTGTTGCTCCTGTGGTAATTACGTCATCAATAAGTAAAATGTTTTTATTTTCTAAAAGTGTTTTATTTTTTATGTAAAATTTAGTTTTTTCATTATTAAAACGTTCAAATCGTTGTTTTAAGGTTTGTGTTTTTGTTGAAGAGCCTTTTAATAAAACGTCCTCTATATAAGGAATATTAGCTATTTCACTTAATTTTTTCCCAAATGTAGTTAGTTGATTATAGCCTCTTTTTTTCATTTTATTTGGGTGCAGAGGAATGGGAATAATACAATCTATATTTTCAAAAAAATTATTGTTATTTAATTCACTCCCAAACCAATTACCTATAAAAGTGCCAATATCTTGTCTTCCTTTATATTTTAACTGATGTATAAGTTTTTGAGAGATATTTTTTTGTGTAAAATACAAAAAGGAAGTGGCTTTTTTTATAGGAAATCTTCCGTAGAAGATATTGGTAATTTCGTTGTTTTCAAAGTTTTTTATATCAATAATTGGTAAGTTATGACGGCAAAAAGAACATAAAACAAGTTCACTTTTTAATAATGAATTATCACAATTTAAACATAGGTTAGGGTAAAATAAATCAATTATATTTTTTAAAAACGTCATAAAATTATCTTAATAAAAGCATAAAGATATGAATAATAGTGTAATGAAATTTTTAGTTAAAAAGAAATTTGTAAATTCGCAAGGTATATTTAATTAAAATAAAAGAATGAAAACATTAAAATTAGCGAGTTACTCATTAGTAGTTGCATCAATTTTGGCAAGTTGTACATCAACAAAACAGGTTGCATCAAAAGTAAAAATGTCTGTTCCTCAGGGGGTAGATACTTCTGTAAATATTTCAGCAAAAAAATCTGAATTAACCAATTATGAGAAAAATAATTGGCAACATTTAGATTTAGCGACTGATACCATACCGGGTATGAGTGTTAATAAAGCATATAAATTTTTAGAGGGAAAGAAAAGTACACCAGTTGTAGTTTGTGTATTAGATTCAGGGACTGATTTAAAACACGAAGATTTAAAAGATGTTGCTTGGGTAAATACAAAAGAAGTTGCAGGAAATGGAATTGATGATGATAAAAATGGATATGTAGATGACATTAATGGGTGGAACTTTTTAGGAAAATCATATAAAGAGCATTTAGAATATGAACGTATTTTAATGAATCCGTCTATTGCAAGTCCTGAATTAGTTAAGGAAGTTGAAGAATATCAAGCAAAAAAAGTAGAGGAAGCTAAAAATAATAAAGAACGTTACGATAAAATGTTATATGCTTGTAAAAGAGCTAATTCAGAGTTTGTAAAATACTTTGGAAAGGAAAATTATACTGATAAAGAGATACAATCAATAAAAACTGAGAATGAAGATTTGAATAAAGCTATTGGAATAGCAACTCAAATGGCTGGTTTTGGGGTATCAGTACCACAAGCTATTAAAGAAATTTCTAAAATAGTTGAAAAAGCAGATAAAACAATTAAGGGAGAGAATTTAAAAACTGATTACCGTACAGTTGTAGGAGATAATGCTTATGATATTAATGATAAACCAGGTTATGGTGATGCAAATACAGGGCATAGCGAAAAAGGGGAGGCTCACGGTTCTCACGTAGCAGGAATTATTGCAGCTACAAGAAATAATAATAAAGGAATGGACGGTGTTGCAAATAATGTAAAAATTATGGCAGTTCGTTCAGTATCTGACGGAGATGAGTATGATAAAGATGTTGCATTAGGAATACGTTACGCTGTTGATAACGGAGCAAAAGTAATTAATACAAGTTTCGGTAAGGCGTTTTCGCCAAATAAAGAGTGGGTTTTTGATGCTATAAAATATGCTGAAAAGCACGATGTATTAATAGTAAATGCAGCAGGAAATGACGGTAAAAATATTGATATTGAAAAAACATTCCCTAATGATGCACCAGATTTAGTAAATGAAATAGCAGATAACTTTTTAACGGTTGGGGCAATGAGTTCAAATTATAATGAAAAGTTACCTGCAAGTTTTTCAAACTACGGAAAAGTAAATGTTGATGTTTTTGCACCAGGGGTACAAATATATTCAACAACTCCTGAAAATGAGTATAAGAAATTTAACGGTACGTCAATGGCGTCTCCAAACGCTGCGGGTGTTGCTGCTTTAATACGTTCTTATTATCCAACACTAAGTGCTGGGCAGGTTAAGAAAATTATAATGAATTCAGGAACATTAATTCCTTTTAAAGTTATAAAACCAGGTTCTGAAGATTTAGTGCCTTTTTCTGATTTATCAGTTTCTGGGCGAGTTGTAAATGCTTATAATGCTTTACGTATGGCTGATGAAATGGTAAACGGAAAGAAATAAAATATTGCAAAATATTATAATAAAAAAGAGCATCAAATTTGATGCTCTTTTTTTATTTTTTTAATATGTATTTTTTAAAAAATAATCTTATATACTTAATAAAATATATTATATTAATAATAAAATAAGGAGCTACTATTAATAGTGAATTTAAATTTTCTATATATCTTGTAAAAGACAAGGATATAAGTGTTATTCCATATATTAAGAGTATAATTTTATATATTTTTTTTTCTGAAAATAAGGTAAAAGCCATGATTAAGTAACTTAAACTTATTATAAATGATAAAAAGTATTTATTCATGATGCGCGTATTTTTTAAAGAGAGGATCGTTTAAGGGATTACGATTATATTTAAATTTATTAATATAGTCATTTTTTTGCACTGATGGTCGAGCTTCTTTCAAACAAATATAAAAATCATAAGACATTGCAGCAACTCCTAATCCTGGAAAAGCTTTAGAGAAAATTTTTTTAACACTTTTTAAGGCTGCTTTTCTAAAAGCTTTTGCAGCAGCTGCATCAACAGCCCAGCCAGCAGCAACTTCTCCTCCATATAAAGTGTATGCTGATTCGGCAAGGGCAAATATTGCCGTTACACCAGATGCCTCAAAAAGACAATCGGTTAATATATTATTTTCTCCTGATAGATTTTTATTATATTCATACGTTAAAGCAACTCCAAAAATAAAATAAAAATCATCGCTATAATCTTTTGAAATATCTATTATTTCTTGCTCTTTAATACTTAAATCTGCTAATATTTCTTTGCTGTTATCTATAAAAGTGGTTATTAATTGTTTTTCGTTTTTATGTAATTCTTGTGACTTTAATAATTGTTTAATATTCGGTTTTGAAAGTGGTCTTTCAATATTAGTATTTTTTAATAATTTTCGATATTTTATTTGTTTATTTTGATAACTAAAAGTAATGTTTTTAGGTCTTGAAAAACTAATGATTTTTGACAAATTATTATCAAGGTTTTTAAGTTTATTGATTTTGTTTACTCCAGTATTTTTTATAATTTCTTTTTCTTTACATGATGTAATAAGTGTAAAAGTAATAAAAACAATTAGTGATTTTATTACTAAATTAGATAGTGTTTGTGAATTCATAATTTGTGATTTTAATGGTTTTGGATTGTAAATATAATCAAAATAACATAATTATTGTGTTTTTTTTGTTATATATGTAAATATATTGTGTTTTTGTTGAGGTGTGTTATGAAAATTAAAACTTTTTACTACTTTTGAAGAATAAATAAATATTAAGTAATGAAAAGATATATATTACCAATTTTAGTACTATTTATAACTGTTTCTTGTAAAGTACAGGAAAAAACTTCGGTAAGAAAACAAAATGTTAATGGTTATTGGCAACAACGTGCAGATTATACTATGGATATTGATGTGGACGTAAAAAACTATCAATATAAAGGTAAACAAACGTTGGTATATACCAATAATTCGCCTAATGAATTAAATAAAGTTTTTTATCATTTGTATTATAATGCGTTTCAGCCAAATTCACAAATGGATGCTCGTTTACAAACCATTGCCGACCCTGATAGAAGAATGGTTGAGGGAGAGGATAAAAAAAGTAGAATTGCTACTTTAAAACCAAATGAAATAGGGTATATAAAGGTAAATTCATTAAAACAAAACGGAGTAGAAGTAAACCATAAAACAGTTGGAACAATTTTAGAGGTTACTTTGAATAAGCCAATAAAACAAGGAGAAAGCGTAACTTTTGAAATGGATTTTAACGCACAAGTACCTTTACAAATAAGAAGAACAGGAAGAAATAGTAAAGAGGGTGTGGCTCTTTCTATGGCTCAATGGTATCCTAAAATGGCAGAATATGATTTTGAAGGCTGGCATACACCGCCTTATATTGCTCGTGAATTTCACGGTGTTTGGGGTAATTTTGATGTAACATTACATATTGATAAAAACTATGTTGTTGGAGGAACAGGAAAATTACAAAATCCGCAAGAAGTAGGGCATGGTTATGAAGATAAAACAAAGCCTTTAAATTTACCAAAAGGAGAAAAATTAACTTGGCATTTTAAAGGAGAAAATATCCACGATTTTACTTGGGGTGCCGACCCTGATTATATTCATGATATATTAACCACTAAAAATGGTATTGATTTACATTTCTTTTACAAAAAAACATTACTGCCTGAATATTTAGAAAATTGGAAAAAATTACAACCCAAAACAGCTGAATTAATGGCATATTTTGAGGAGAATATTGGTAAATACCCATATAAACAATATTCTGTGATTCAAGGAGGTGATGGAGGAATGGAATATGCCCAATGTACACTAATTACAGGAGAACGTAGTTGGGGAAGTTTATTTGGGGTTACAGCCCATGAATTGGCTCACACTTGGTTTCAGTTTTTATTAGCAACTAATGAAATTAAATACCCATGGGTGGATGAAGGGTTTACAACCTATATTTCAAACAAAGCTGAAAATGAAATTTTAGGGCTTGGTAATGAAAACCCTCACGAAGGTTCATATAAAGGATATAGATACGTGGTATCAAAAGGAATTGAAGAGCCTTTAACAACTCACGCTGATAGATACCATTTAAATACAGCTTATGGTGTTGCAAGTTATAGTAAAGGGAATATATTTTTAAGTCAGTTAGAATATATTATAGGTAAGGAAAATGTAGCAAAAACTTTAAAGCTATATTTTAAAGAGTTTGCATTTAAACATCCAACTCCTAATGATTTTAAGCGAGTTGCAGAAAAAGTTTCAGGTATCCATTTAGGTTGGTATTTAAATGAATGGACACAAACCACTCACACAATAGATTATGCTATTAAAAATTTTAAAGATAAAAAGATAACTCTTGAAAGAAAGGGAAGAATGCCAATGCCTATTGATGTAGAGGTTACGTATATTGACGGAACAAAAGAAGAATTTAATATTCCGTTAGAGATAATGCGAGGACATAAACCAACTTCTGCAAAAGTTTTAAAACCGTGGGGTTGGGCATATCCTACTTATGCTTTTGAGGTTGATAAACCAGTAAAATCAGTACAAATTGATAAAAGTGGTTTAATGGCTGATGTTAATTTGGAGGATAATTTTAAATAAATTATTGTAATAATTTACAAAAAGTTTTAATTATATTTGGACACAATAAAATATTAAGTATAAGAGTAGAAATTAATTAACATATTGTATAGAAAGCGTTAGCTTCTTATTTTTTGTTTTTTCAAAATCGCCAATTTTAGAAATGCAAACCAAAATTAAGAATAGCTGATGCTCACGCCTATAGCGTGGGTAATTGGTCTATTTATTGGTTTGCAGGGTGTTTGGCGATACCTGAAAAAACAGATAAAGAAACTACGATTCCCACGCTTTTTTTTATGCTTTAAAGATAATAAAAGTCGGAATAAGCTGAAAAGAGACTTTAAACAGGAGTAGGTATAATTTAATATTTATATAGTATGGAAAATACAACTAATCAGTCAAATGTTGTAACTGTAAAAGAATGGTTTATAACTTTATTAATAACATTAATCCCAATTGTAGGAGTTATAATGATATTTGTTTGGGCATTTGGAGGTAATGCCGTTAAAAGTAAAGAAAATTGGGCTAAGGCGGCATTATTATTTATGATTATAGGTATGGTTTTATATTTTGCCTCATCATTAATTTAAACAATAATGTTAAGAGGGTAATTAAAATATTACCCTTTTTTTTAGAAAAGAGTAGAAATAGTAAGTAAATTAATTTTAAAATTTAATAAGATGAAAAAAGTAATATGTTTAATACTAACGCTGTTTATTACTACAATATTTACTTCTTGTAATTTTAGTAATATAGATATGGTTAAGGATAAAGTATTTGATGAACTTGATCCATCACTGTCGTTAGGAGAGGTTTTAGAAACTTATAAATATTTCACAAAAACTGAATGGGAAGAAAGAGAGAGTGAAAGAGGTCGTAAACTTGTTCAATTTGTAGGATATTATTCTTATAATGAAAAAAATCATATAGTTAAAATGATTTTTATTATTAATGAAACAGAGTATGATTTTGTATTAGGGGGGGAATTTTATAAACCATTAAATAGGCAAGGAGTGGACTATTTCATTCCAAATATGAGTGATAGAGCTGATTTTTCTTTTTTATATAATATATATAAAAATCAACCTCTTTTTAATATAGAGCTTATGGAAAAAGTATTATATGATACAAAGTAAATTTATTATATAAAATTGAAAATGTGTTAAAAATGATGAAATATAAAAAACCAGAAATGGTAAAAAGTCCAAAAAAATTAATAAAAAAGGTAGAAGTTATTTATGATGGAGGAGTAAAATCATATTCCTTAGCTGAAATAACAACTGTAGATAATGAAAAAGTTGTAGGAATTAGATGGAACTCTAGTTATAGAGAACAACAAAATGAAGAAAAAAAGAGTGGTTTAAAAGAATGTGTAGGAGTTCCTTTTTCAAGTGCTAAACCTATTTGGTTTATATTACCAAATGATTTGTTTGAAACTAGAATAAAAGATTATTTTTAATATAATCAAATATTAATTAAAGTAATATAGCCAACCCTCTTAAGTTGGCTATATTTATTTAATCTATTCAGTGTATTATTTACGTTCTAAAAGAGCCATGTAAAATCCGTCAAAGCCTGATTTATGACTTAACACTTTTTTATCAGCAATAAATTTAAAATCTTTTCCAGCATCTGATGCTAAGAAAAACTCAACTTGTTGCTGGTTTTCAGATGGTAAAATAGAGCAAGTAGCATAAACCATTTTTCCGCCTTGTTTTACCATTTTAGAATATTTTTGAAGCACATCTTGTTGAACTTCTTTTATATTATCTAAAAATTCAGGTTGTAATTTCCATTTACTATCAGGGTTTCTTCTTAAAACTCCTAAACCAGAACAAGGGGCATCAATTAAAACTCTATCGGCTTTATCGTATAATTTTTTAATAACTTTTGTTGAATCAATTACACGAGTATCAATATTATGAACTCCGTTTCTACGAGCCCTAACTTTTAATTTTTTTAATTTACTTTCGTAAATATCTAAAGCTATAATATTTCCTTTATTTTGCATTAATGATGCTAAATGTAGGGTTTTTCCACCAGCACCAGCACAAGTATCTACAACTTTCATACCCGGCTCAACTTCTAAAAATTTAGCAACTAATTGAGATGAAGCATCTTGAACTTCAAATAAACCTTTTTTAAAGGCTTCGGTTTTAAAAACATTTGCTCTTTCCACTAATTTAAGAGCATCGTCATAACCTTTAATAAATTCAGTCTCTATTTCTTCTGATGCTAATTGCTTTTGTAAATTCTGTTTTGTGGTATTTAGGGTGTTTGTACGTAAAATAACATCGGCTTGTTTGTTAAGTGATGCGATTTCTTTCGTCCAAATATCTTCCCCTAATTCTTTTACGCCAAGCTCATCAATCCAATCAGGAATAGATTCTCTAAATTTTCTAATTTTAGATAATTCGTCAAACTTTCCTTTAATTCTACGTGTTGGTGTTGGCTCAATTTGATTCCAATCAGGAAGTTTAATTCCTCTTAAAACACACCAAACTGAAAATAATCTCCATAAATCTGGGCGACTAAAAGGCTCTTTTACATTGGCTATTTCAGCATATAATCGTTTCCAGCGAACAATATCGTAAATTGTTTCTGCAACAAATTTTCTATCTCTTGCTCCCCAACGTTTGTCTCGTTTTAGTGCTGTTTCAACACCTTTATCGGCATAAACTCCTTCATTAAAAATATCACGTAGGCTATCAATAACTGCGTAAGTTAAATTTCTGTGTAATCTCATTATTATAAATTATGGTGCGAAGATACAACAAAAGTCATTTCTGTTTAATATATATTTCCAACATCTTTTTGTATTTTCGTAAAATTATATTTTATAATTTGTGTTAAATAAACCAATAACATACATAAAAGGAGTAAGTTTAGCCCGTGCAGAATTATTATATTCTGAACTCGGTATAAAAACGTGTAATGATTTATTACATTTATTTCCGTTTAGGTATATTGATAAAACTCAATTTTATACCATAAATCAATTACAGCAGAATACTTCAGAAGTTCAAATTGTAGGTAAAATAACATCAGTAAAAGAAGTAAAACAAAAGCGAGGAAGTAGGTTAGTAGCAACTTTTTCAGATGCTACAGGAACAATGGAACTCGTATGGTTTAAAGGTGCTAAATGGATAAAAGATAGTCTTAAAATTAATACCCCTTATGTTATTTATGGGAAATTAAACTGGTTTAATAGTGTTGCAAATATGCCACATCCTGAAATGGAATTAGTGGCAGATTACAAAAAGAAATTGCAAACAGCAATGCAACCAGTGTATTCTTCTACTGAAAAATTAACAAATAAAGGCATTTCACAAAAAGTAATGCGTTTAATGTTAAAAAATCTGTTAGATCAATCTTACAGAAATATTGAAGAAACTTTTTCTGTTCCTTTTATGCAAGAACATAATTTAATAGGAAAAAAGGAGGCATTATTAAATATTCATTTTCCGAAAAATCAAGAATTATTAGCAAAGGCTCAATATAGGTTGAAATTTGAGGAATTGTTTTTTATTCAGTTGCAATTATTAATGAAAAAACTCATTAATAAAGATAAGATAAAAGGATTTGTATTTGAGCAAGTTGGCGAACAATTCAATAATTTTTATAACAATCATTTACCTTTTAATCTAACAAATGCTCAAAAACGAGTGTTAAAAGAAATTAGAAAAGATGTAGCATCAGGGGCTCAAATGAACCGTTTATTACAAGGAGATGTTGGGTCAGGTAAAACCATTGTAGCCCTATTAACTATGCTATTGGCTATTGATAATGGTTATCAAGCCACTATTGTTGCCCCTACTGAAATTTTGGCAATTCAACATTTTAACGGAATATCAGAATTATTAAAAAATACTGATATAAAGGTTGATTTGTTAACAGGGTCAACAAAAACAAAGAAACGAAGAGAAATTCACGAAGCATTAGAAAACGGAACTTTAAATATTTTAATAGGAACACACGCAATTTTAGAAGATAAAGTTCAGTTTAAAAATTTAGGAATTGCTATAATTGATGAACAACATAGGTTTGGAGTAGCTCAAAGAAGAAAATTATGGGAGAAGAACCCACGGGGAGCAGTGCATATTCTGGTAATGACCGCAACTCCTATTCCGAGGACTTTAGCAATGTCAGTCTATGGAGATTTAGATGTTTCTGTAATTGATGAACTTCCCGCAGGGCGAAAACCTGTAAAAACAGTTCATCGTTTTGATAGTAATCGTTTAGCTGTTTTTAAATTTATTCGTGATGAAATAGAAAAAGGGCGACAAATTTACATTGTGTATCCGTTAATTCAAGAATCCGAAGCAATGGATTATAAAGATTTAATGGACGGATATGAAAGTATTTTAAGGGAGTTTCCATTACCAAAATACCAAATAAGTATCGTTCACGGACAAATGAAACCAGCCGATAAAGATTATGAAATGGAGCGATTTGTAAAAGGCGAAACTCAAATTATGGTGGCTACAACGGTTATTGAAGTGGGGGTAAATGTACCTAATGCTTCGGTAATGATTATTGAAAGTGCTGAACGATTTGGGCTTAGCCAATTACATCAATTACGCGGACGAGTTGGGCGTGGAGCAGAGCAGAGTTATTGTATTTTAATGTCACGTTACGAATTGTCATCAGATGCAAAAACACGATTAAAAACAATGGTTGAAACGTCTGACGGATTTAAAATTGCCGAAGTAGATTTACAACTCCGAGGTCCGGGAAACCTAATGGGAACACAACAAAGTGGAGTTTTAAATTTAAAAATTGCCGATGTGGTTAAAGATAGTGGTATTTTGTATGAAGCACGTAAAGTTGCTATTGATTTATTGAAAGAAGACCCTAATTTATCAAAACAATACAATAATTCAATTTTAAAAAGATATTTACAATTGCAAAAAAATAGCGAAATTTGGGGTAATATTAGTTAGTTATTCATATAAAAATTAAACTGTGCCATACTTTATTGATGTAATATTGCCAATTCCTATTCAAAAAATGTTTACTTATTCTGTAACGGAAGAAGAAGCAAGTTTTTTGAAAAAGGGAGTTCGTGTAGCAGTTCCGTTCGGGAAATCAAAAATTTATACTGCTTTGGTGTTTAATATTCATCAAACACCACCAAAGGTATATGAAGCAAAAGATATTTATCAAATTTTAGATGAAGAACCAATTATAAATGAACATCAATTAAAATTGTGGCAATGGACTTCAAATTATTATATGTGTCCGATAGGGGATATTTATAGGGCATCATTACCATCAGCATTTTTATTAGAAAGTGAAACTATTGTATATAAAAATGAAACTTTTAACGAAGAAAATAATTTAACTGATGATGAATTTTTAATTTTTGAGGCATTACAAAATCAATCAAGTTTAACGGTACATCAAGTTTCAGATATTCTTGGTAAAAAGAAAGTTTTACCAATTTTAAATGAATTAATTAAAAAATCGGTAATTTATATAAAGGAAGAAATTTATGAAACATACAAGCCAAAATTGGTTAAATATGTTAGATTAAATAAAGAATATGAAGATGAAAAATCATTTCAATATTTAATAGAAGAATTATCAAGAGCAAAAAAACAAAGAGAAGCGGTTTTAACTTTTTTTCAATTAAAATCAACTAAAAAACCTATAAAAGTTAAGGATTTAGAAAGTAAATCAGGAGTTTCTTCATCAGTTATAAAATCTTTGGTAGATAAAGATATTTTTGAATTTTATGATATTAAAACTGATAGAATTAATTTTAATGGTGAGACAAATAATCTTAAAAACTTAAATGAATTTCAGCAAAAAGCATTAAATGAAATAAAGGAAAGTTTTACTAAAAAAGATATTGTACTGCTACAAGGGGTAACAAGCTCAGGAAAAACAGAGGTTTATACCAAATTAATAAAAGAGACTATTGAAGAAGGTAAGCAAGTATTATTTTTATTGCCAGAAATAGCATTAACAACACAAATAATTACACGATTACAACAATATTTTGGGAGTAAAATTTCAGTTTTTCACTCAAAATATTCAATGAATGAAAGGGTGGAGGTTTGGAATAATGTATTAGAAAATAAACAAAAAGCACAAATAATTTTAGGGGTAAGGTCTTCTATTTTCTTACCTTTTTCAAATCTTGGGTTAGTAATTGTTGATGAAGAACACGAAACTTCATACAAGCAATTTGAGCCGTCACCACGCTATAATGCCCGTGATTCTGCAATTGTTTTGGGTAAAATACATAATGCAAAAGTTTTGTTAGGTTCTGCAACTCCGTCAATTGAAAGCAAATTTAATGCAGATAATAATAAATACGGATTTGTAGAATTAAATAGAAGATACGGAGATGTATTAATGCCAAAAATTGAATTAATTGATATTAAAGAAAAGCATAGAAAAAAGCTAATAAAAGGTCATTTTTCTGATAGATTGTTAGAAATGATGAATGATGCTTTAGTAGAAAAAGAACAAATTATTTTATTCCAAAATCGTAGAGGATTTTCACCCGTTGTAGAATGTAAAACTTGTGGAGTTTCGCCCCAATGCCCAAATTGTGATGTAAGTTTAACATATCATAAATACCGTAATGAATTAAGGTGTCATTATTGCCATTATAGTAGGGCAATGCCTAATAATTGTGGTGCGTGTGGAAGTAATGTATTAGATACAAAAGGTTTTGGAACAGAACAGATTGAGTTAGAATTAAAAGGTTTATTCCCTGAACATAAAGTAGGTAGAATGGATTTAGATACCACACGAGGAAAATTTGGGTATCAAAAAATAATAGGTGCATTTGAAGCTAAAGAAATTGATATTTTAGTGGGAACACAAATGCTTTCAAAAGGATTAGATTTTGGAAACGTATCATTAGTAGGAATTTTAAATGCCGATAGTATGTTAAATTTTCCTGATTTTAGGGCTCACGAAAGAGCATATCAATTAATGGTACAGGTATCGGGTAGGGCAGGGCGTTCTAAAAAACAAGGAAATGTGGCTATACAAAGTTATAACCCATATCATCAAATATTGCAACAAGTTTCTACCAATAATTATACTGAAATGTATAAAGAACAGTTACAAGAACGTTGGCAATATCATTATCCGCCTTATTACAAATTAATAAAAATAACCTTAAAACATAAAGATTATATACGTGTTGATAATGGGGCGAATTGGCTTATGAAATCATTTAAAGCTACTTTTAAAGAGAATGTTTTGGGTGTTTCAGTTCCTGCAATAGGGAAAATTAGAAACCAGTATATTAGAAATATTTTAATTAAAATTCCTCCAAAGCAATCTCTTGTTAAAACAAAGGAGCATATTCAAAAAGTGAAAAATTCTTTTGAAGCTGTTAAAGATTTTAGGAGTATTCGTTTTATTGTTGATGTTGACGCTTATTAAAAAATAATTATGAAAGTAATAGGTGTAAATAACATATTCACAACATTAATGTTTTTATTTAATACCTTATTAGGAGGTTATCTATTTTATTTTTCTTTTATTGAAGATGATAAAATAAGAGATATTCCTACTTTAATGTACCCTTTTATAATTATAGCTTGTTTATTTTCTTTAGGGGTTTGTATAGGTGTGTTTTTTAAGTATAAAATTGTAATGATTACTGATGAAAGAATTTCTTGTTTTTACCCATTTATATTAAAGAAAAAACAACTTAAATGGAAAAATTTAGAAGAAACAAAATGGTATACATTTTATTTTGGTAAAACATGTTATAGGAGGGTAGATTTAAAAAGTGAAAATATGGTAATTTCTCTTACTGATTTGGAGTTTGAAAATTTTAATTCATTAACCAATAAAATTCCTAAAGGAACTGATTTACGAAAGAAAATTGATATAGAACAGGCAAAATTTGAAAAACCAGTAATTACATGGTTTATTCTTATACTTCTTTGTGTTGGGTTATTTTTTTCTTATCAAAGTATTTATTCTGGTAATTTTCTGTTATTTGGTTTTATAGTGTTGTTTACCGTTTTGTTATTATATTTATTAATTAAACGGAGAACACGTTATTCAAAAATACTTAAAAAAATAGATAAATAAAAGAGGGTAATAAGTTATTATCTCTTTAGTTTAATTTTATTTCCAAACAATAACAATCCGGCAATTATTACTCCCATAATACCAATCATAATAACATTATTATTTATTACACTTGGTTTTAATAATATGGTTAAAATATACCCACTAATAGCACCACCTAAATGTGCTGAATGACCAATGTTACCTGTTTGATTTTTCATCCCATAAATTGAATATAGTAAGTAACCAATACCAAAAACATAACCTGGTAACGGAATAGGAATTGGGAACATTATTAACTCCATATTCGGGAATAAAATAATTGAAGAAAATACAATACCCGAAACAGCACCAGAGGCACCAACAGCAGAATAATATGATTTATTTTTGTGTTGATAAAAAGAGTACAAACTTCCTGCTAATAAACTTGCAAAATAAATTAATAAGAAATAAAAACTTCCAAAGTTTGCTGTTACGTATTTTCCAAAAAGGTAAAGAGCATACATGTTAAACCCTAAGTGCATCCAATCAGCATGTAAAAAACCAGAGGTAAGCATTCTTAATTTTTCTCCAGCTTTAATCCTTCCTATTTGGAATTTAAATTTATCAAAAAAAGCTCCGTCATTAAATCCTTTTATAGAAAATAAAACATTTGCAACAATTAATATTAACACAATTTGATTCATATCTTACTATTTTGTTACAAACATACTAAAAAGCATTTATTTATATTTGCAAAAAATGTATTTAATGAAGTTTATTGTTTTTGCTTTTGTTTACCCTTTAATATGGGTTTTGTCTAGGTTACCAATGAGGATATTATATTTAATATCAAACTTTTTATTTGTTTTGGTATATTATGTAGTTGGATATAGAAAAAAGGTGGTTATAAGCAATATAAAAACAGTTTTTCCTGAAAAGAATGAAAAAGAAGTTAAGTTAATAGCTAAAAAATTCTTTCAACATTTTACTGATTTAATTGTAGAGAGTGTTAAATTTTTTTCAATATCAGAAAAGGAGATAAAAAAAAGATATACTTATAAAAATATTAATGTTATTAATGATTTAGCAGAAAAAGGAAAGAGTATTATGTTAATGGGGGGGCATTATAATAATTGGGAATGGTCTTTAGGTTTACCATTGCATGCAAAAATTAGTTGTTATGGTACTTACAAAAAAATTCAAAATCCTTATTTTGAAAAAGTTTTAGCAGATTCAAGGTCTAGATTTGGTTATGACGGAGTAATAACATCATTATTTATAAAAAATATTGAAAAGAGAAGTAAAGAAGATGTTCAAAGTTTGTATTTTATGCTAGGAGACCAATCTCCACAACTTAAAAAAACTAGATATTGGAGTAATTTTTTAAATCAATTTGTTCCTGTATTTGTAGGAGGGGAATTTTTGGCTAAAAAACACAATCTTTCAGTAGTTAATATGAATGTAACCAAGGTTAAAAGAGGTTATTATGAGGTAGATTTTAAATTAATTACCGATGAACCTTCAAGCTATAAAGATTATGAAATTACCGAAGAATACTTAAGATTAACAGAAGAATATGTTTATAAAAATCCTGAATATTATTTATGGTCGCACAGGCGCTTTAAGCATAAGGATAAATACGAAGAATGGAAGTTAAAATATAAAAAGTAAGTAATATTGTGGTTTAAAGCATAAAAAAATCCTTTCTAAAAATAGAAAGGATTTTCTTTTGGGGTGGAAGACCGGGTTCGAACCGGCGACCTCCGGAACCACAATCCGGCGCTCTAACCAGCTGAGCTACAACCACCATATTAGCTAGCGGGTGCAAATATAATTCTTTTTTGAAATAACCCAAATAAAAAATTAAATTAATTTGCTTAAATTTTCTACTGCAACGTAACGTTCTGTGGTAAAGCCTTCTGCATATTCTACATTAATTAAACGCCCTAGATCTTTTGCTCGGTATTCTATACTTTCTAAAAAATTTCTGCTTGTTATAGGTGTTTCTGGCTCATTGCTTTTAGGATCAAAAACTTGAGAAGAATAAGCCATAACTGAAGCAATTTTTTTATCCATAAAACCCGTTACGTCTACTACAAAATCAGGCTCAATATTTTTCCATTGAATATAATGATATACTTGTTTAGGACGCCATTTTTCTTGTTTAATTCCGTCTAACTCGGTTTCAATTTTTAATAAACCACTTAAAAAACAAGCGTTAGATACTAAGTTGCTTCCTTTAGGATGATCTATGTGCCTATCATCAATGGCATTACATAATACGATTTCGGGTTTGTATTTTCGTATAATTTTTATAATTTCTAATTGATGATTTTTATCATTCACAAAGAAACCATCAGAAAATTTTAAATTTTCACGAATACTAACTCCTAAAATCTCTTTTGCTTTTGTAGCTTCTTTTAACCTTATCTCAGCTGAGCCTCTTGTTCCTAATTCTCCTTGGGTTAAATCAATAATTCCTACTTTTTTACCTAAAGAGATTTCTTTGGCAAGTGTGGCTGAACAACCAATTTCAACGTCATCAGGGTGTGATCCAAAAGCTAATATATCTAATTTCATATGTGTATAAATTAAGGAGGTAAAGGTAAAAATTTTAAATTAATTAGCTTTAGTTCTTTTTATAATTTCATTTATGGTAAAAGATATATACGAGATTTAATATAAATTCATTTGTTTTTATTTTATTAAGAAAAAGTAGGGTTAATTATACTTTTTCTTTCTATAGTAATTAAAAATAAAACCGAATAAACCTACTATAGTTAAAGGGA
Organism: Tenacibaculum sp.; assembly: GCA_018456245.1. Taxonomy (GTDB): domain Bacteria; phylum Bacteroidota; class Bacteroidia; order Flavobacteriales; family Flavobacteriaceae; genus Polaribacter. The sequence continues at coordinate 19,180 of JAGYHQ010000017.1, forward strand.
AAATAATATTTAAAATTTGCCAAAATGTTTTTTCAGTATAGGCTTTTTGTTTGTTTAATATATTTAAGGTTATAGTTTTATTTCTTAAGTTAATTAAACCACTATCATCTAATAAATAATCTATTGAGTTTAGTAAAAAATCTTTATTACCAAAGCGTTGTTTAGTCCATTTATCAACAGATAAATCATAAGGCTCATTCTTTAAAATTTGATTTTTAGCAATATCGCCGTCAGCAATAACAATCATTTTATTAAAATCGCTTTTTTCTGTAAAATTTTTAGTTTCAAAAGGTTTAATTCTGTTTGCATAAGCAGAGGTGAAATTACCCTCTAATAACACTGCAAATAATTGATTTCCGCTTTTAAAATCTTCTTGCCTAGGTGTTTTTGATATGCTTTGTAATTCAATAAAATTAGGAGTTCCTACCTTTTTAGTTAAAACAGAACTTATCAATAAAGGTGTTTTTTTTATGTTATTTTTTAAAGTATCAATTTGAGTAGAAAAACGCAACCTAGTAGGTAGAATGTTTTTTGTTATAGGGTGTTTAGGATTACCATTTACTAAAGGATGAAAAAACCAATTTAAGTTTTTAAATTGAGGCTGATTTCCAATATTCCCTGTTGCTAATGGGATTTTTGCCGAATATAAATCTTGTATTAATTTATTATTTATACGAATTCCGTAGCTAAATAATAAATCGGTTAGGTTTAAATCTCGTGGATATGCTAACATTTTACCGTTATTGTATAGGCTGTCGGTGTCGGCTTGTACGTTATCAATCATCCAAAGTGATTTTCCTCCATTAATAATAAATTGGTCTATTGTTAATTTTTCTTTACTATTAAATTTTTCGGTAGGTTTTGCTATAATGGCTAAATCGTATTTTTTTAACTCTTTAAGAGTTTTTTGCGGTTTAGTAGAAACACTATCTAACGTAAATTTAGCTAAATGATATTTTTTGCTAACTTCTGATAAAAAACTATATAAATAAATGTCTTCAAGTTCTCCATTACCTGATAAAACAGCAATTTTTGGTTTATTTTTTAACGTTATATTATTAACTGCGTTGGCAAAAGAAAATTCTAATTTTTCAATAGAACTTTGTAATTGTTCTTCTTGTGATGCTGTTGTAGAGTTTGATAAAAGAGAAATAATTTCGGTCTTGTTTTTATAAGAAACTTCTGCCCAAGGAAATATTATAGTGTTTGATAGCTTGCCGTCTTCATCAACCACTAATTGGCTTGGTATCATTCCTTTTTTAATTAAACTTTTACTTATATTTTTAGGGTTTATAAATTGAAATTTAATATGAGAATTTTCAGCTTGCAATTCTTCTAAAAACTGGCGAGTTTCAATTTGTAATCGTTGAAATTCTGACGGAAAATCACCCTCAAGATATATATTTATTAATAGTGTGTCGTCAATTTTATTAATTAATTTTTGTGATACGTTTGATAGAGTGTAGCGTTTATCAGCTGTTAAATCTAACCTTTTAAAAAACGTGTTTCCTATAAAGTTTATAATAATTAAACCAAGAAGAACTATTATTATATGTCTTGTTTTTTTATTCATTGTCTATCCTTTTTTTAGTTATGAATAAAAAGAAAATTATAACGCTAATGAAATAAATAACATCACGTGTATCTATAACTCCACGGCTAATACTTTTAAAATGTTCATTAATCCCTAATTGTTGTATAAGGTAATTATTACTTTTTAAAACGGAAGATATAGCATCAAATCCATAAAAAATAAAAAACGTGATAAATACCCCCAATATAAAAGCTGTAATTTGGTTTTTTGATAAGGATGAGGTAAACAACCCTATAGCCGTATAGGTTGAAGCTAATAAAATTAAACCTATGTATGAGCCTATGGTGTTTCCCATATCAATATTTCCAATAGGGTTTCCTAATTGCCACACTGTATATACGTATGTTAAGGTAGGTATTAATGCTATTATAACTAATAGTACTGATGCTAAAAATTTTCCTAAAATAATCTGCCAATTGGTAATAGGTTTTGTTTTTAAAATTTCTATGGTTCCGTTATTAAATTCATCAGAAAAACTTTTCATAGTAATGGCAGGAATAAGAAATAAAAACAGCCAAGGAGATAAGTTAAAGAACGAATTTAAATCAGCAAATCCTGCGTTTATAACATTGTAATTGTCTTTAAAAACCCACAAAAATAATCCGTTTATTAACAGAAAAACACCAATAACCAAATAGGCAATTGGCGAGGCAAAAAACGAGTTTAATTCTTTTTTTAAAATTGAAATCAAATCTTTTTTAATTTAAATAGCATACAAAGGTACAAAAAATGATAACATTAAAGTAGGCTATAGATTGATGTAAGCAGAGATATTTACACAAAATTTAGCTTTATAAGTTTACTTTTTTAAAACTGAAAATAAATAAACGGTTGTACTTCGCTATTGATAAATAAATATACTAACCACATTACAAAACTAAACAAAACAATTTTAAAAATAATATTCATTCTTTTAAACATTTTGTATCCCATAAAAAAGTATTTATTAGGTGTTAAATGAGTAATAAATGCAAAAATTATTAAGCCTAAAATATATCTATATTCCAAAATTCTATGGGTAATGTCAATGTTTTCATTAAAAATATTTCCGATGTTTTTGATGATTAAAACTGCTGTGTCGTAATTTGATGCTCGGAAGAAAATCCAACAGAAAATTACAAAATGTAAGGTTAAAAACCATGTTATAAAAGTTGTAAATATGTTTTTAGGAATATCTACAAATTGCTTAAAAAATCGTTCTATTGCAAGCATTGTTCCGTGCATAACTCCCCATAAAACGTATTTCCACGATGCTCCGTGCCAAAGTCCACCGAAGAACATTACTAAAAATAAATTGATATATGTTCGTAATTTTCCTCTGCGATTTCCACCGAGAGAAATGTATAAATAATCACGTAACCAAGTAGATAATGAAATATGCCAACGTCGCCAAAATTCAGTGATACTTGTTGACTGATAGGGCGAACGGAAGTTTGGTGGTAAGGTAAACCCCATTAATAATGCTAAACCGATTGCCATATCCGAATACCCTGAAAAATCACAGTAAATTTGAATAGCATAACCATACGTTCCAAGTAAATTCTCAAATGCCGAATATTTTTCAGGAGCATCAAAAATTCTATCTACAAAATTCACACTGATATAATCGGAAATGATGACTTTTTTTATAAGTCCACCCATAATTAGCAAAAGTGCTTTGTCTAATCGGTAGTTTGATAATCTTGGAGTTTTTGCAATTTGTGGAATAAATTGTGATGCCCTAACGATAGGTCCTGCAACAAGTTGTGGAAAAAACGACACAAAAAACAAAAACTCTAAAAAGTTGTTTGTTGGTTTAAGTTTATTTCGGTAAACGTCTATCGTGTAACTCATTGTTTGAAAGGTGTAAAATGAAATTCCGATAGGCAAGAAAATATCTAAATTTTTAAAATTTCCAGAGGTTAAAAAATTAATGTTTTCAATAAAAAAGTTGGTGTATTTAAAGTAAAATAACAAGCCTAAATTAATAACAATACTTAAAAATAACGCCCATTTTTTAGTTGATTTTTTTTTAGAATTATAAATATAAGACGCTATATAATAATCAACTACGGACGAGAAAACTAATAATCCAAAATAAAAACCACTACATTTATAGTAAAAATACAACGAAAATAAAGACACGTAAATTATCCTAAAATAATAGGCTTTACGTCTTAAAATATATAGACCATAAAATATAATAAACAACACCAAAAATTCTTTTGAATTAAAAATTAAAGGATGTTTTGGGTCGTATAAAAATGAAAAAATATTTAAAAAATCTGTCATAATTTAATCTGAAATTTCATCTGCTTTAAACAATGCCTCAAAAAGCATATCAGCTTGTAAATAATAACCTTTTTCAGTATAATGTATTCGGTCTTTAAACGTTAATCCTTTTGAATACCAATTTTTTATTCCTTTTTCTTTTCCCGTAACTTCAAACAAATTCCAAAGAGCAAAATTGTTTTTAGTTGCAATATTTTTTAAAACTTCTGTGAATGGTTTTAATTTTTTGTTTACATATTTTCGCTTTTTCAACGATGACGGTGGTGTTGTAATTAAAATATTCTCACAAGTAATATTGGATTTTAATTTATCTAAAAATTCGTTAATGTCTTCTTTAAAACTCGTAGGATTTTCGGTGTTATAAAACGATTCGTTTGTTCCCAGAGAAATAATGACCAAATCAGGATTTATGTTTGTAAGTTGCTCAAAAAACAAGTCTGATTTATTGTAGTCATTATATTTTGCACCATTAATTCCGATGCTGTGATAAATTACGCCATTATTGTTGTTTTCAAGAAAAATACCGTCAATTTTTGTAAATGATTTTGTCGTTTTTTCATCAGAAATAAAAAACAAATTTTCAAAATTTGAGTTTAAATCAATGGTAATTTCTTTGTCAGATTTTAGGGTAGGCTCAATGAGTTCAAAATCGTTTAGGTTTAGTTTTATAGGCTTGTAAGTGCGTTCGTTTTTAATTTTTAGTTTTTGTTTTATTCTTAATTTGTCACTTCGTAAATTATTCCAAAGTTTTAATTTTTTAACCGACGTTTTAAATTTTCGTGCAATTTTACCTAAATAATCGCCATTTTTTACACGATAAGTCTTTGAAAGATACATTTTTTTAGGTTGAGAAATTTTTTTATTTGGAATACCAAATTTCAATTTTTCTAAACCTTTTCCTATGATTTTAATATGTGAAATATCAAGTTTTTTTTCGTTTTTCAACTGAATAAAAAAATGTGGTTTCGTAGTGCTGATTGTTGCTCCTGCAAGTCCGACATTTTCGTTTTTGTTGTCAGTTATTTTGTTGAAATCCCAAAGAATATCCGAATAAAATTTAATATCAAGGTGTCCGTGTGTTTGTGTTAAACGCAAAGGAAAAACCACGCCACGCCCAGCATCACCATATTTTTGTTGAAATAATTTACGCAAATGTCCTGTAAAAAAATTTGCCTGAATATGCGAATCTCCGATATGTAAAATATTTACCGATTGTCCGTTTTCAAGTTTGTTGTAAAATGTTTGTAACGATGATTTATTTTGAATATAATTTGTTGTTTCATCAATTAATTTTTGGCTATTTACACTCCAAATTATTGAACAAATTAGTGATAATTGTATTATCTTTTTTAGTTTAATCATTTATTTTTTCCTTCTTTTTAGAAATTGTTTCATTATAATGTTTCATTAACCATTGATACATCATATAGCCTGCTTCTTCTGCTCCCTCTGGGTTAAAATGTGTGTAATCTTTATTGGCAAGGTTGTTTTCCACCCATTCAACCATACTATTTTTTCCACCCATTTCCTTATATAAATTATAAAATCCTGATTTTGAATCTTTAGCAATTTCATATTGTAAATTAATAAAATCAGGTAAATGTTCTGGGGTTTGCATTACGCCATCAATTTTCATAGAACGGTCTCCCATTGACGATACTAAAATATTGGAATTAGGAAAACATTTTTGAATATGCCTAATATTTCGTAACATACTACGTTTGTACCACTCATATTTCTTTCTCTTAAAAGAAAACACATTTGTTCCGTATGCTAAAATTACCAAATCATAATTAAAATACTTATTAAATTGTTGCATTAATGTTATATTTAATTTGCTTAAAGGTAAACCTGAATTTCCGCGAATTGCTAAATTATCAACAATTATCCCTTTCTTTGAAGCAAAAGAAACACCATAAAAAGGGATAGTTTGTTTATCTTTAATAGTAATTGTTAATTTCTTAGGATAATTAGGAAACCTATAAACATTAAGTGTTTTAACAGGTTTTAAATAAATTTTGTTTAAAATACTATCTTTTGTGTAAGTTGCGGAAACACCAATGTAAGTAGAATCAATAATAGATTTTCCATAAAACAAAGTAGGATTTATAAGTGGTAAGTTTTTATAAGCACTTCCTTTTTTGTAAGTTACAGAAGCCTCTTTTTCAATACTATCATTTCCTACAAAAAAAGTTTTTCCATTTAAACCAAAAGCAAACCTTCCAAAACCTTTGTTCATAAAACTAACTTCTTCCCAAGTGTTTGTAAAACGATGTTTAATGCTATATCTACCATTTGCAGTTACTGATGTAATTGGTACAAAACCAACACCTTTTCCACCAAATCTTTGTTGTAAAAAATGGCGAAATTGCATAATAATCATATCTGCATCTTCCATACTATCGCCAAAAAAAGCAATACGAATTTGTTTCTTTTTATTATTTTCTAGGTCATAAAGTTTTTCAAAAAATAGTTGTAACCCATTACGATTTACATTTTTATATTTAATTATTTTTTCAATGCTATCAAATTTTTGTTGTTCTTTTTCGGCAAGCTCTTTAAGTCGTTTTTGTTCTACAAGAGCCAAACTATCAGCAATGCGTTGCTGATTTATAGTATCTTGTATTTGGTTACTTAACAATTCTTCAAACTGATTTCCTGTATTTTTTAAGAAATAATCATAAACATATTCTTTAGGAAGAACATATTTTAATCCTAAAAAAATAACACACGATGATACAAGTATAAACCACGCTTTTTTCATTAATTTTAGATTATTGTTGAGTAGGGTTTTTAAATTCAACAGAAACGGTATCTCTATAATTTAATCCTAATAAAGAGGACGCACCACCAACGGTTTTTAAATTACTACGGTAAATGGCAATTTCTAAATAGCCTGATGAATTAAATATTGCTAATTTTTCGCCATCGGTTTGTCTTAATTTTTTGTCAATAGAATAATCTACAATATCATTATATTTATTATTTATTTTAGAAAAAGAGCAACTACGAGTTACTACTTTAAATTCTCTTCCTTTACCAACCTTAGTAAATAATTTTTTGCTAATATTTGTAATTACATTCCCATAATTATCAATATAAATAACTTCTCCTTTAATACTTGTGGTTTCTTGGTTTATTATTTTTGGTTGTACTTCAGTGGTTTTCTTAAATGTTTTTATTTCCTTGCCAATAACACTTAAACTGCCTCCACGAGCAATATGGGTTGCAACTTTAACAAAAACATCACGAACAGGAAAGCTACTTTCTAAATAATCATGAATATTTATTTCAAAAACTTTTGATGGCTCTATTTCTGATGTAATCATAGAAATAACTCCATTGTCAGGACAAATAAAATAATGATTATCAAGCTCAATGGCTATGTGTTTATTTTCAATACTTATTTCAGAATCTACACCAATAATATGGATAGTTTTATCAGGAAAACTTTTGTATGAATTTTTAACAATATAAGCCGTTTCAGTGGTGTTAAATGGCGAGATTTCATGAGTAATATCTACTATATTTGCTGTTGGTAATTCAGAATAAATAGCACCTTTTACAGTACCTACAAAGTGGTCTTTTGTTCCAAAGTCGGTTGTTAAGGTGATGATAGACATTAATTAGTTGTTAATTATTTTGTGAAAAACTAAATTTAAAAATTTACACAAATTTAATCAAATCAATGAAAATAATAATTACTTTTAGCTTTAATTTAAATTTTAACATTTGAACGAGAGAATTATTCAACTAGAAGAGATTAATCCAAATGATTTTTTTGGAATACAAAACAGTACAATTCAACAATTAGAGAAACACTTTCCAAAGGTAAAGGTTGTTGCAAGAGGAGATGTGCTTAAAATTTACGGAGAGCCTAATGTTTTAAATGAATTTGAAAAACGATTTGAAATGTTGGTAAAATATTACAATCGTTATAATAAATTAGATGAAGATATTATTGAACGTATTGTAACATCAACAGGAAAGGAGGAAGAATTACGCAAAACAGCAGGAAAAGATGATGTTTTAGTACACGGTACGAATGGTAAGCTTATTAAACCTCAAACTGAAAATCAACGAAAAATGGTTGATTTAATGAAAAATAATGATATGTTATTTGCCATTGGACCTGCAGGAACAGGGAAAACCTACACGGCAGTTGCATTGGCTGTTAAAGCGTTAAAAAATAAGGAAGTGAAACGAATTATTTTAACACGTCCAGCAGTAGAAGCAGGGGAGAATTTAGGGTTTTTACCGGGGGATTTAAAAGAAAAATTAGACCCATATATGCAACCTTTGTATGATGGATTAAGAGATATGATACCACACGAAAAGTTGGAAAGTTATATTGAAAAAGGTGTAATACAAATTGCTCCGTTAGCATTTATGCGTGGACGGACTTTAGATAGTGCATTTGTTATTTTAGATGAAGCACAAAATACAACCCATAGCCAAATGAAAATGTTTTTAACTCGTATGGGAAAACACGCAAAATTTATTATAACAGGTGATGTTGGGCAAATAGATTTACCAAGAAAACAAATTTCAGGGCTAAAAGAAGCATTGTTGGCGTTAAAAGATATTAAGGGAATAGCTCAGGTTTATTTAAATGATAAAGATGTAATACGTCATAAATTGGTTAAAAAAATAATTAATGCTTACAAAAGCATTGAGGTAGAGTAAAAACAGTCTATTAGTAGAATATTATCAAACATTTTAGAACGTATTGAGTGAAATATAAGTGGTTTTATAAGTTTGGCTTAATTTTTGTTATAATACTCTAACAATTATTAACTTAAAATAAAAAAATATGAGTTTTAAAATTTTTAAGAAAAGTATTATACCTTTAGCTGTAATGTTTTTAGGTGTTTCTTGTTCAAAGGATGAATTGCCAACAAAATTAACAGAAGAGGAAGTAAAAGAGATAGTTTCTGTAAATGATTTTGAGCAAAATATGTTTGGGTTTTCTGAAAAATTAAATGGAAAAAAACATATAGGTAGAGGTAGAAGTAGCCAAGACAATAATAGATGTGGTTTGCTTAATGTATTTAAAATTGAAGATGGAAAATTTAAGTACAATTTTGATTCAGGTTGTGAATTTTTTGGAAGAAAGTATGAAGGGAAGTTAGAAGTAGAATACAAACCAAATGGATGGGGTTATACAAGAACTTTAACCTATGAAAATTTTATATCTGATGGGTTTAAAATTACAGGAACTTCTAAATATGATGCAACTTTAAGAAATAAAGAAGGGCATTTTTTAGTAGGGGTAGATTTTGATTTACAAATAACCTTAAAAGATGGTACTGTTGTTTCAAGAAAAGGAAAAATTCAGTTTGAAAAAGTGGAGGGAAATAATACTCTAAAACTTAGTGATGATGTTTTTGAAACTTCAGGAGGTTGGGAATCTATCAGTACTGATGGTATTAAACGTTCTATAGATATTACAAAAAATTTAAAAAGAAAATCTTTAGTAGAATGTATACATACTATTGCAGGAGAAATTGTTGTGAAGAAAGATTCAAAAAAATATTTGATTGATTTTGGTAATGGTGAATGTGATAGTAAAGTAAAATTTGGTGATAAAGAAATTTCTTTATAAATAAGAAACCTTATTAAAATTAAATATCCACATAAGTTTTGCTTATGTGGATATTTAATTTTAAGTTAAATTTTATTAATTTAGATACAGTATACCTTGTTTTATTAAATAGTAACTTTAAAAGTTATTATATTTGTAAAAAAACGAATACAAAATATAATTTTAAATTAAATGATAATAGAACCAAAAACAAGAGGATTTATATGTTTAACGGCACATCCAATGGGTTGTGAGCAAAATGTTAAAAACCAAATAGAATATGTAAAGAAAAAAGGAGTTATAAATGGTGCCAAAAATGTACTAGTTATAGGTGCTTCAACAGGGTTTGGGTTGGCATCACGTATTACAAGTGCTTTTGGTTCAGGGGCGTCAACAATAGGTGTTTTCTTTGATAAACCAGCATCTGAAGGCAGACCAGCATCACCAGGATTTTACAATACTGCTTTTTTTGAAAAAGAGGCTCACAAAGAAGGTTTATACGCAAAAAGTATTAACGGAGATGCTTTTTCTAATGAAATAAAACAACAAACTATAAATTTAATTAAAAATGATTTAGGTAAAATAGATTTAGTTATTTATAGTTTAGCGTCGCCAGTTAGGGTACATCCTGAAACGGGAGTTCGTTACAAATCGGTATTAAAACCAATAGGCGAAGAATTTACCAATAAAACAGTTGATTTTCATACAGGAACAGTATCAGAAGTTTCAATAAAACCAGCAGAAGGAGATGATATTGAAAATACAGTTGCAGTAATGGGGGGAGAGGATTGGAAATTATGGATAGATACCTTAAAAAATGAAGATTTATTGGCAGATGATTTTAAAACAGTCGCATATTCTTACGTAGGTCCTAAATTAACTGAGCCTGTTTATAGAAAAGGAACAATTGGTAGAGCTAAAGATGATTTAGAGGCAACAGCTTTTAAAATTTCAGATGATTTAAAAGAAATAGGAGGTAAGGCTTATGTTTCAGTAAATAAAGCGTTGGTTACACAAGCAAGTTCGGCAATTCCTGTAATTCCACTTTATATTTCATTACTGTTTAAAATAATGAAAGAAAAAGGAATTCACGAAGGGTGTATAGAGCAAATTCAACGTTTATACAGTGAAAGATTATTTACAGGAAATGAAATTCCGTTAGATGAAAAAGGAAGAATTAGAATTGATGATTTAGAAATGTCAACCGATGTTCAAGAAGAAGTAGCTAAACTTTGGGAAGAGGCAACTACTGAAAATCTATCAAAAATAGGGGATTTAGAAGGTTATAAAAATGATTTTTTCAATTTATTTGGTTTTAAAGTTAAGGGAGTAGATTATGATAAAGATGTAAATGAATTGGTAAATATTCCAAGTTTACAATAATATGTTTTATAGTCTTGAAAAAGATATAAAAAAAACATAACTTCGCACCCCTTAAAAAAGAAGAAAATGGTAACAGATTTATTTGATAGAATTAAAGGAGATAAAGGTCCTTTAGGAAAATGGGCTGAAAAGGCAGAAGGATATTATGTGTTTCCTAAATTGGAAGGACCAATATCTAACAGAATGTCTTTCAACGGAAAAAAAGTAATTACGTGGAGTATTAATGATTATTTAGGTTTAGCAAATCATCCTGAAGTTTTAAAAGTTGACGGAGAATCTGCTTCAACCGACGGAATGGCTTACCCAATGGGGGCAAGAATGATGTCGGGTCATACTAAATATCATGAACAATTAGAACAAGAGTGTGCTGAATTTGTAGGTAAAGAAAAGGCCTATTTAGTAAACTTTGGATATCAAGGAATGGTATCAGCAATTGATGCTTTGGTTACTAAAAATGATATTATTGTATATGATATGGATACCCACGCTTGTATTATTGATGGTGTGCGTTTACATGCAGGTAAGCGTTTTGTATATCGCCATAATGATATTGAAAGCTGTGAAAAAAACTTACAAAGAGCAACAAAAATGGCTGAGAAAACAGGAGGAGGAATTCTGTTGGTTTCTGAAGGGGTTTTTGGTATGCGTGGAGAACAAGGAAGATTAAAAGAAATAGTAGCATTAAAAGAAAAATATAATTTTAGATTATTAGTTGATGATGCTCACGGTTTTGGTACTTTAGGAGAAAACGGTAGAGGTACAGGCTTTGAGCAAGGAGTACAAGACGGAATTGATGTTTATTTTGCAACATTTGCAAAATCAATGGCAGGAATTGGGGCATTTTTTGCAGGAGATGCTGATGTAATTCAGTATTTACAATACAATATGCGTTCGCAAATGTTTGCAAAATCTTTACCAATGCCAATGGTAAAAGGAGCTTTAAAACGTTTGGATATGATTCGTACAATGCCTGAACTTAAAGATAAATTGTGGGAAATTACTAATGCCTTACAATCAGGTTTAAGAAATGCAGGTTTTGATTTAGGAACAACGCAAACGTGTATTACTCCTGTATATTTAAAAGGAGATATACCAGAGGCAATGGCAATGGTTAATGATTTACGTGAAAATCATGGGGTGTTTTGCTCAATAGTAGTTTACCCTGTAATTCCAAAAGGATTAATTATTTTACGATTAATACCAACGGCTCGTCATACAATTGAAGATGTAAATGAAACTATTAAAGCATTTTCGGCTATCCGTGAGAAATTAGAAAACGGAACGTATAAAAAAATTGCAGAACAGATAGTTTCTTAAACGTTTTTTAATGAAATATAATAAACCACTTAAAAATAAATTACTATTTTTAGGTGGTTTATTATTTTAAATAATGAAAAAAATTATACACATATATATTGCTTTATTCTCTATATTTTCTTTTTCACAAAAAAAAGATTCTATACCAAATTTTAATGAAGATTATTTTATTGTAGAAGGAGATTCATTAATAATTGAGCTTAATGAAGTAACTTTATTACCAAAACATAAGTTTAAATCTGTTACTGATGTAAATTATTACAAATGGTTTAAACGTAAGGTTTTTAAAGCATACCCTTATGCTGTATTGGCTTCAAAACGAATTGATAGTGTACAAAATCGTTTAAAAAAAATTAAAAAAAGAAGAAATAAACGAAAGTATATAAATAGGGTGCAAAAGTATGTAGAGAATGAACTTACAGCTCCTTTAAAAAAATTAACAAGAACAGAAGGGCGAGCTCTTATTAAATTAATACATAGGCAAACAGGAAAAACAGCTTTTAATAACATTAAAGATTTAAGAAGTGGGTGGAAAGCATTTTGGTATAATACAACAGCCAATTTGTTTAAATTATCTTTAAAAGATGAATATTCTCCCTTAACCATAAATGAAGATTATTTAATTGAAGACATTTTACAACGAGCCTTTATAAATGAAGAGTTAGAAAGGCAAAATTCAAAACTAAATTTTGATGCTTTTAAAATTTTAGCAAATAAAAAAGGAGAGGTAAATGTTGAAAAATATAAAAAGATGTTTGCTAAAATGAAGAGAAAAAAGAAGAAATAGATATTGGTTTTTTAGGATAAAAGCCTAAATATTACTTCAAATAATGATAAATATTAACGATATTTGTCCGTCAATTTATAAAACAAAAATAGAAATGAATAAGAATACAGTTTTAGGATATGCAACATTAATAATGATTATTATGGGGGTTTTATTAGTGTGTTTAGCAGTGTATAGATATCGTGATGTAGCAGGTTACGGATTTGGAGCAGTAGGTTTAGGATTTTTTGCTATCGCTTGGGTGTTTAACGCATTAAAAGGTAGAGTATAGTTCTATACTGTTTTGTTAAATTAAAAAACAGAAAAAATGAGTGACGATAAAAAGGTTATCTTTTCAATGAATAAGGTTTCAAAAACCTATCAATCAACAGGAAAACAAGTATTAAAAGATATTTATTTAAGTTTCTTTTATGGGGCGAAAATAGGTATTTTGGGGCTTAATGGTTCGGGTAAGTCTACTTTACTAAAAATTATTGCAGGGGAAGAAAAAAACTATCACGGAGATGTAGTTTTTTCACCAGGATATAAAGTAGGGTATTTAGAACAAGAACCTAAACTTGACGAAGAAAAAACAGTTTTAGAAGTTGTAAAAGAAGGTGTTGCTGATGTGGTTGCAATTCTTGATGAATATAACAAAATCAACGATATGTTTGGTTTAGAAGAGGTGTATTCTGATGCTGATAAAATGGAAAAATTAATGAATCGTCAGGCGGAATTACAAGATAAAATAGATGCATCAAATGCTTGGGAATTAGATACAAAACTTGAAATTGCAATGGACGCACTTCGCACGCCAGATTCTGATAAAAAAATTGGAGTGTTGTCTGGAGGGGAACGTCGTAGAGTTGCCTTATGTAGATTATTATTACAAGAGCCAGATATTTTATTATTAGACGAGCCTACTAACCACTTGGACGCAGAATCTGTACATTGGTTAGAACAACATTTGGCACAATACAAAGGAACGGTAATTGCCGTTACTCACGACCGTTATTTCTTAGATAACGTTGCAGGTTGGATTTTAGAATTAGACAGAGGAGAAGGTATTCCGTGGAAAGGAAATTATTCATCGTGGTTAGACCAAAAATCAAAAAGATTAGAGCAAGAAAGTAAAACAGCAAGTAAGCGTCAAAAAACATTAGAACGTGAGTTGGAGTGGGTACGTCAAGGAGCAAAAGGACGTCAAGCAAAACAAAAGGCAAGGCTTAAAAATTATGATAAATTATTAAATCAAGACCAAAAACAAGCCGAAGAGAAATTGGAAATTTTTATTCCGAATGGTCCACGATTAGGAACAAATGTAATTGAGGCACAAGGAGTTTCAAAAGCATTTGGAGATAAATTATTATATGAAAATTTAGAGTTTAATTTGCCACAAGCAGGAATAGTTGGGATTATAGGGCCTAATGGAGCAGGAAAAACGACTATTTTTAAAATGATTATGGGCGAAGAAACGCCAGACAAGGGAACGTTTAATGTAGGAGAAACAGCACAAATTGCTTATGTAGACCACAGTCATTCCAATATTGA
>JAGYHQ010000042.1 GCA_018456245.1 Tenacibaculum sp.
GTTATGTATTTTTCTGTGAAGGCTTGAAAAATTTTAAAGAAATCGATACTTTAACTCAAGATACCATACACCGAAAAGTTCGAAAATTAATGGGTTTCTATTTTGGTGGAAAAGGCTATAAGAACAAAGAGAATAAGTCAATGCCTGCTTATTTGCGTAGCAATAATTATGAGGAACAAGACTATTCAAAAATGGGACTTAAACGAACAGATGAATGGGTGGATTATGAGTATTACGATTGGATAAAAGATTATGAAAAAGAAAAAGGTGAAATTGTTTTAACTGATTGTGATTTTGCAACCCCTCTTTTTGACAAATATGAATGTGACCGTAGTGAAATTAAAGAATTTTTTGCGATAAATACTTTGAGGGAAAGAAAACTTGAAAAGGCTATACTTGAATCAAAAGCACCTAAAATTGTGGTGATTTATGGAAAACAACATTGGTATTTTGTTTGGGCTACTTTGAGAGATAAAGGTTGGAAGATAGTGCGTGGTAAAATATAATAAAATAGAAAATTTTCGTCATTTCTTGTGTCGCTAAGTTAAGGAATAGATAAAAGAAAAATTAGTAAGCCTCACTAAATGTAGTAAAAAAAAGAAGGAATAAAAGCATTTGTTCCTTCTTTTTTTTGTAGGCAAAATGGAGAAGTAGATATTAAAATAACGTGAGTTCAATATAAGAATAGACAATTTCAAAGGCTCTAAAATTTGACTTTATTCTTATCAAGACATAAAATTAGATAAAAAATAGGTGAAGTAGTAGTAGGATACAGTTTTTTCCTTTTTTTATGCTTTTAACTTAAATTTTTACAATTGTCTTAACATTCCATTAACATAGAAACCTTTGATTATCATATCGTTGTGGATTTTGAAACCATTTCTTAATATAAAAAAGAGGATATCATATTAACATTCAAGAGAGAAGAAGGGAAAACTATGGTGCTTCTTTCTGTTTATCAGTGTTTTATAAAATATTTTGTGTTATATAACATTGCTATAACATATTTTGTTTTGTATTCCCCCTATGTTTGCAATGTGAAATTAATAACAGAATAAATAATGTGAATTATGAAACAGATATTTCCAAAAGATATAATAGAAGATAGTTTTGAGGTGCATCACGCAATGCATAGTAAAAAGAGTCTTGCTATCTACCTAATTATAACAATAGCATTGTTGGTGGGGATATGTTCATTGTTTTTTATTCGAGTTACAATTTATAATACATCAAGGGGTATTATAAAATCAGATAGGGAACATATGGTATTACAGTCTTTACAAAGTGGTAAGATAATCTTTCAGAACTTGAAAAATAATACCTATGTAAATAAAGGAGATACTATTTTGATTGTTAGTGATGTTTCTTTATCTACTCGGGAAAATAATACAGAGAAACAAATTGCTGAATTAGAAAATTTTGTGAGAGATTTAGAGATTTTACTTTACAGAAAAAAAGGAAATCTAAAAACTTCAAAATACCTACAAGAAAAACTTTATTATAAAGAAAAGTACAGAGAATTAAATGTTCGATATGAAAATGCAAAAATCGAGTATGATAGGGATAAGAAACTTTTTATAAAAAATGTAATTGCCAAAGTTGATTTTGATAATAGTAAATTAAAGTATCAAATTGCTGAAAGTAATAAAAAACAACTTTATAAACAGCAAATAATGACTTGGCAAAACCAATTAGTCACTTTACAAGAACAAATACGAGATTTAAAATCAGTACTTTCAAAGATTGAAGAAGATAGAGGGTTTACTGTAATAACTGCTCCTATATCAGGTTATTTGCTTAATGTGAAAGGTGTTGGTAAGGGGAGTCTCGTAGAAAAAGGAATGCAATTAGCAACTTTATCCCCCGAATCTAATCTTGTAATTGAGTGCTATTTAAGCCCCTCAGATATAGGCTTATTAGAAAATGGTAATAATGCTAAATTTCAAATAGATGCTTTTAATTATAATCAATGGGGATTAGCAACGGGAAAAATAATAAGTATTGCTAATGATGTGCAAATGCAAAATAATACTCCTGTATTTAAGGTGCAGTGTAGTCTAAATCAAAAGGCATTAACCTTGAAAAATGGATTTCAGGGAAACCTAAAAAAAGGAATGACTTTGACGGCTCGTTTTGAACTTGCACAGCGAACATTATTTGAATTATTATATGATAAAATAGATGATTGGGTTAATCCAAGCACAATGAAGTAGGAATAATAAAAAAGAAAACAAGATGTACACACTAAAACAGTTAGAACGACTAAAAAAATTGCACGAGTTAATTGCTGTTAAAAAAACGGGAACACCTTGTGAATTGGCAGAAAATTTTGGAATTAGTAGAAGAAGTCTTTTTATGATGATAGAAGAATTGAGGGATATGAGGGCAAAAATATTATATAGCCGTTCAAACAATACTTATTATTATGAAAATGATTTTGACTTACAGATAAATGTTTCTATTCAAGCCATTACTTCTGGTGATTCCGTAAGTATATCAGGAGGAAGTATTTGTGTTGATAGTGATTTTTACAGAGTTTATCGAAATAGAAAATAAAAAACAACCTTTTTTATATAGAAAAACAAGGTGTTTTAAGAAATAGTTTGCAAACGAAAGAGCGAAAAAGAAAAATAAGTTAATCTCTTAAAACTATGATTTAATTTAAAAACTTAAAAAAATAAATAAAATGGAAACAAAGAAAAAAGAAAACAAGAGAGTGGAATTAGTCACATTGAACTGTGAAATTATGGATGCTTTTCAAAGTAATGATGAATTGGCTGTAATTACAGGAGGCAAAGGAATTCTTGATAAAATCAAGGATATTGTTGATGATATTAATCTTTTGTGTTCAAATGGTAACTGTGGTTGTCCAGCTTAAAGTTTAAGAGATCGAACCTTTATTAAGGAAAGAGGCTCTTCAAAAAGCCTCTTTCCTTACCAAATTTCAAAGATTATGAGAGAAAGTTATTATAATTATTATGTTCCGCAAGGAAATATTGTTTTGCTCTATAATTCATTGAGTAAAGGATACCTTGCTTTAAAGAAAACCGTTTTTGATTCTGTGTTTATTGAAGAAAAAATGGATATAGATAAATTAAAGAATAATTATCTATATGTATATGATTCATTGTTAGAAAATGGTTTTCTGATAGAGGACTCGGTTAATGAGCAATTACTTGTAGAGAATGTTTTTTATAATAATCGTTTTTCTACTTCTGTTTATGAACTAATTATAAATACAACCTTAGACTGTAATTTAAAGTGTTGGTATTGTTATGAAGGACATATTACTTCATCAAAAATGAAGAATGATATAGTAGTACGAATTTTGAAAAATATTGAAAACAAGTACAAAACAGAACCCTTTAAAGTTTTTTATTTGAAATTTTTTGGAGGAGAACCAATATTACAACCTAAAGTTATTTTTAAAATTATTGAAGAGGTAGGTAAACTTGCTCAAGAATATGGGTTTAATCTACAGATTCACTTTACAACTAATGGTACAATTATACCAGAGAGATTACTTAAAATGTCAAATTCTTGTAAAATGTCATTTCAAATTACGATTGATGGTAATAAGGAACAACATAATACAGTTCGAATAAAAAAAATAGAGAGTACTCATATTGGGACATACGACAGAATACTTAGAAATATAAAAAGAATTATTTCTTACCCTAATTGTAGAGTAACAGTTCGAGTAAATTTTTCAGAGAAAACGTTTGATAAACTGAAAGACTTAATTGTTGATTTAGATACCTTTGACAGAAAAAAAATAAATATTTCTTTGCATAAAGTTTGGCAAGTTCATAGTAATTTGATTAATCAAGAGAAATTGTTGGATTTCATTTGTTATGCAAATTCGAAGTCTTTTGTTGTAAATTATATAGGACTTGTGAATAATGCAGGAGTCACTTGTTATGCAGACAAGTACAATCAAGCTGTAATTAATTATGATGGAACTGTTTATAAATGTACTGCAAGAGATTTTAACAAAACGAATCAAGAAGGTGTTCTAGATGAAAATGGGAAAATTATTTGGAATACAGAAAAGGTAATGAATCGAATGTCTGTAAAGATAAGTAAGCAATGTAAGTGTTGTAAATTACTGCCTGCTTGTCCTGGTGTTTGCACTCAAAAAAGAATGGAAGATAAAAATAATTTTATCTGTGCATTAGATAAAAGGTTTTCTGTTGAAGATTATATTATTCAGAATTTTAATAACCAAATGATTTTAGCAAAATTGGCTAAGGTGTCTTAGTTTACAAAAAAGAAAATTAACAAATTAACAAATTAAAAAATAAGAGAAATGAAAAAAACAATTTTAACAATCGTCGTTTTAGTGTTAGCAATAGTCGTGGGAAGAACGCAAAAAAAAGAAGACCTTTTTTATGCAGGTTATACTTACTCTCAAAAAGCAGACGGAAGTCAAGATATGATTCCATTTGCAATGGTAAAAATTTGCGAGGCGGAAAATCCAGAAAGTGTAATTGCCGTGAAAATAACAGGTTTAAATGGGCTTTATGTTGTTAGAAATATTGATGTCGAAAAGAGTTATATTGTTAAAGTAACTGCTCCAAATATTGAGGAACAACAATTTCAGATAAATCCCAATAATGGAAGAGTTAAAAAATATAACATTAGTACAAATATTGAATTGAAAGTGCCAACAAATTATAATACTTTAAATATTGTTCCTAAATCATTTGAACTTTCTGTTTTTGAGGAAAATACAAGTTTAGACGAAATGATTAGCAAATTACCTATGATAACAATAGAAGATGAAGAGTTTTTAACAAACAATGGGGGAACAGTAAAATTATGGTTTAATGGAGCAGAAACCACACAAGATATTTACAATAAATTGAAGAATTATCCTGCAAGTAAGATTGTAAAGCAAGTTGAGTATTTTGATTTGTCTAATATTAAAGATGCTGTTTTTGATGGAATATTGAATATTAATTTAAAAGTCGGAAAAGGGATAGCAAAGCCTGATTATACTTTAAGGTCATTAAGGCGCTTGGATAAGTAACATTAAGGTTAATAGTAGGATAACTAAAAAATAAAAAAGATGAAAAAGATAGTTCTGATAATGTTAAACTTGCTTGTCCTTGTAAGTAGTGTTTTTGCACAAGTGAAGATGCAAGGGACAATAACAACCAAAGAGAATACAAAAATAGTTCCTATCCCATTTGCAAATATTGCCCTATATAATAGTGTTGATACAACTCAAATTATTGCAGGTAGTGTTACTGATTTTAAGGGTAAATATGTATTTGAAAGCCTAAAAATGGGAAACTATATGTTAGAGATTTCGTGTATTGGTTATAAATCTGTAAAGAAAAAAATACGAGTTTCATTTCCCTCTGTTGGTAATGTTTTGATGAAAAATTTTCAGATGGAAGAAGATACTCAAATGCTCTCAGAGGTTGTGGTAAAAGGTAATCGTTCCAAACAATATGTGGATAAAACTGTCCGTACATTTACTGAAAAGGAAATAAAAACAGCTCGTTATTCTAAGGACTTAATTGTAACCTTACCACAACTGACAACCGATGCCCTTACAGGAAAATTAAAGGATTTGAGAGGGGGAGCTATGCAGGTATTGATAAATGGTATTCGTGCTACAGATAATGAATTGAAACTATTGCCCCCCAACAAGGTTTTACGAGTAGAATATTATGATATTCCACCAGCACGCTATGCTAAAAGTGGTGCTGTGGTAAATATTATTACGAAAACACTTGATGATGGATACGGTGGAGGATTTGATGTAATGCACGCTTTCACAACAGGTTTTGCCAATGATAATGCTTACTTCAAATACCATAAAGGGCATAATCAAATCACAATGGAATACAATATCAATTATCGTGATTACGATGACCGTGAGTCAAATCAGGTATATCGCTACAAACTTGGAAATCAAGATAGAAAAAGTGAATATGCTACCCAAGATGCTTTTGGTTATACGACGCATACAATTGGGCTAAAATTTACCAACCAAGAGCAAGATAAATATGTTTTTCAAATTGGTCTAAGACCTAATTTTAGGACTTCTTTTTCAAAAGGGACAAAGAGTATTCTAAATAATTTTGGAGTTGATAAGCAAGGTTATACGGGAGATTTTAGTAATGATACTAAAATTATGAGTCCTGTACTTGATGTATATTATTGGAAGAAATTAACTCCAACTTCTGATATCTCATTTAATTTGGTAGGGACAATGTTTCAAACCAAAGTAGATAATGAAAATAGAGAATATGTAATACCCTCTCACAAACAAAGCTTAACAGATATAATGCATTTAGACAATCGTAAAAAATCTTTGATTGGAGAGGTGGCATATAGCAAAAAAACAAAATTAGGAAATCTCAATGCTGGATATAAGATAGAGACAAGTTGGTTAAAATCAGATATTTCGAATATTTTAGGAAATTATGATTATTCTTCTCGATATAATGAGCAATATTTATACACTGAGTTTTCTGGTAATAAAGGAAGTTTATTGTATCGATTAAGTTTGGGTGGAACACTTATTAGTAATCAAAGTTATTCCAACAAGTATAATAGTTTTGTTTTTACTCCACAATTAACATTAGGGTATTCGTTGTCAAATAAGCATACATTTCGCTTGATTGCTCAAAGAGAAACCGATCTCCCCTCTGTATCAGATTTGAGTAATAATGCTCAATTATTAACACCTGATATTGTGAGTAAAGGCAATCCAATGTTAGAGAAAGAAATTGTATCAAGTGCAGCATTGGTTCATTCTTTTAATAGTAAATATTGTAATATTTCGACGGCAGTACTTTATTCATATACACAGAATCCTATTAATCAGTATTTTAATTATAAACCAAATGATACTTATATCACTTTGACTAAAGAAAATGCAAAAAATGCACAAGTCTATGGTGCTTATATTTCAGGAGGACTAAAGCCTTTTGGAACAAATATATTTAGTTTAAAAGGTAATTTTCAAGTCTTAAAACAGAATATTGATAGTGAGTTGGTTGGAAAAATTTCTCATTGGTACACACCTTTATATTTAGAGGGGGTTTTTAAGTGGAAAGACTTAACGGTGTCTTATAGTCATACTTTTATATCTCGAAAACTAGTGGGGGCTTATTTAAAAAATGATGAAAATCATTCGCTTTTTATGGCTCGCTATCGCTATAAGAATTTTAGTTTTTCTTCGGGAGTTTATTGGTTAGGACAACCTTCAAAATACCACTCAGAAACCTTAGATAAAAGTTTAGTTGCTTATACTTCTGATACTAAAATATGGAATAATAAAACTATGTTTGTTTTTGGTTTAAGTTGGAACTTCCATAAAGGAAAATCCTACAATGTGAGACGAAATTTACAGAATAAAGATACGGATGCAGGAACTTTTTAACGATTATGAAATCATTTCCCCTAATAAAACAACCCGATGCAATGGACTGTGGTCCTGCTTGTTTGAGTATGATTGCCAAGTATTATGGTAAAGATTATACCTTAGACAGATTAAGACAGCAGTCCTTCATTGGGCGTGATGGCGTTTCTTTACTTGGTATTAGTCGTGCTGCTGAAAAAATAGGTTTTCGCACGGTTGGAGGGCGACTTACTTTTGAAAAATTAGCAGAAAAAGCCCCTTTGCCTTGTATTGTACATTGGAATCAAGATCATTTTGTAGTGGTCTATAATGTAGAAAAGACAAAAAAGGGGTATAATGTTTTTGTGGCTGACCCAGGGAAAGGGCTTGTTACTTATACCAAAGAAGAATTTTGCTCTCATTGGATAAGCACCCAAACAAATGGCGAAGAAAAGGGAGTTGCCTTGCTTTTAGAACCCACACATTTGTTTTATGAAAAAGAGGGCGACGAATTGCACGGAAAGAAACGCTTACAATTTTTATGGAAATATCTCATTAAATACAAACGCTTTTTTGTCCAACTTATCTTAGGACTTTTTATTGGAAGTATTTTGCAACTTATTTTTCCATTCCTTACACAAGCCATTGTAGATACAGGAATTAGTGGAAAAGACATCGGTTTTATTTGGCTAATATTAATTGCTCAGTTGATGTTACTTTTTAGCCGAACGGCTATTGATTTTATTCGCCGAAAAATA
>JAGYHQ010000043.1 GCA_018456245.1 Tenacibaculum sp.
CATACTTCATTATAGTAAGTGGAGGTAATGGAGTTGATGTAGACAATGTTGCCCCGAGTGTTATAGATAGAAAACCAGGAAAGTAGTTTTTATATCTTATATAATAAGAAATCCTCCAATTTTATAAAATTGGAGGATTTTGTTTTTTTAATTGTAATTATAAAAAAAGAAAAGCATCTTTTAAATGTTTAATTTCAAAGGAGTTTTGTTGTTTGGTAATGGCAATAATATCAAAACGTACATCTACGTTTAAATCATTTTCATTTATAAAATTATCAATAGCACTTACAAGTAATTTAATTTTTTTGTTATCTACAAACTCTTCAGGATTTCCAAAATAGGTGCTTGAACGTGTTTTTACTTCTATAACAGCTAAAATATTGTCTTTTTTTGCAATTATATCTACTTCTGCTTTTTGAAAAAAGTAATTTTTTGTAAGTATTGTGTATCCGCTTTTAATTAGGTATTCAATAGCTAATTTCTCTCCTTTTTTACCTAATTCATTATGTTCAGCCATATGTAAATATTATTTACCATTAAATTCATTCATTGTATTAGTTAGCCCTGCATTAATAAAAGAAGTTATTGCATTTACACTTAACGGTATTCGTTCTATCATTTCACTTTCTTCTTCTTTACTCCACTCTCCAAGTACAAAATCAACTTGTTGTCCTTTTCTATATTCTGAACCTATACCAAATCTAAAACGAGGGTATACATTGGTATTAAGTATTGCTTGTATGTCTTTTAATCCGTTATGACCTCCTGAGCTTCCTTTGCCTTTTATACGTATTGTTCCAAAATTAATGTTTAAATCATCAGTAACTATTAATAAATTGTCTTTATTAATATTTTCTTTTTGCATCCAATATTTTACAGCTTTACCACTTAAATTCATATATGTATTAGGTTTTAATATAATAGTGGTTTTTCCCTTAATTTTTAGTTTAGCAATATCTCCTAATTTTTCAGTTGTAAAGGTTTCGTTGTGTTCTTTTACGAAGGCGTCAACAATTTTAAAACCAATGTTATGACGTGTATTTTCATACTCTTTACCTATATTTCCTAAACCTACAATTAAAAACTTTTTCATAATATTATATTTGGGTTTGTCAAAAATAAAAAAGCGTTACCTTTTTTTGATAACGCTTTCTTATAAAATTTATTTGTAAAACTAAATTTATTCTGCAGCAGCTTCTTCAGTAGTTTCTTCTTCAGTAGTAGCATCTTTAGAAGCATTACGAGACATACGTACTTGTGCAATTACAGTATTATCTGGGTGTAATAAAGAATAGTTGTCATTCTTTAAATCAGTAATATATAATTTGTTTCCAATTTCTAATTCCGTAATATCTGCTTCAATAAAATCTGGTAAATTAGCAGGTAATGCTTTTACTTTTATTTTACGTATGTTATGACGTAAAGCTCCACCAGCCATAACACCTTTAGATTTTCCTACTAAACGAACAGGAATTTCCATTGTTATTGCTCTATCCTCAAATAATTGATAGAAATCTACATGTAAGATTCTATCTGTTACAGGGTGGAATTGAATATCTTGAAGAATAGCAGGATATGTTTCTCCGTCAACTTCAATCGTTGCAGTATATACATTAGGAGTATAAACTAAACTTTTGAACGCTTTTTCTTCTGCTGAAAAATGAACAGGTTTATCTCCTCCGTATAATACGCAAGGAACCTTTTCAGCATTACGTAAGGCTTTTGTTGCTTTTTTGCCTACGACTTCTCTTTTAGATCCTTTGATTGTAATTGATTTCATTTACTTTATATTTATTATTAATTTACATTATAAATTGCTCACTTATAGATGTGTTAGAATGCACTTTATGCATAACATCTGCAAATAAACCGGCGCAAGATACAACTTTTATTTTAGAATTTTGCTCTTTTAAAGGAATTGTATCTGAAACTATTAATTCAGTTAATTTAGAGTTTTTAATTTTTTCATATGCATTACCCGAAAGTATTGCGTGTGTACAAATAGCACGTACACTTAATGCTCCTCTTTCTATCATTAAATCGGCTGCTTTGGTTAAGGTTCCTCCAGTATCAATCATATCATCAACTAAAATAACATTCTTGTCTTTAACCTCACCTATTAGTTCCATCATAGAAATTTCATTTGCTTTTTTACGTTGTTTGTAGCAAATAACAACATCACTTTCTAAATGTTTAGAGTAAGCATAAGCTCTTTTAGATCCTCCCATATCAGGAGAAGCAACAGTTAAGTTTTTAAGATTTAAACTTTTTACGTAAGGCATAAAAATTGTTGAAGCAAACAGGTGATCTACTGGTTTTTCAAAGAATCCTTGAATTTGATCGGCGTGTAAATCCATAGTCATAATTCTTGTTGCCCCTGCACTTTCTAATAGGTTGGCAACTAATTTTGCTCCAATTGCCACACGTGGTTTGTCTTTACGGTCTTGGCGAGCCCAACCAAAATAAGGAATTACAGCTGTAATATGCCTTGCAGATGCACGTTTTGCGGCATCTACCATAAGTAACATTTCCATTAAATTATCAGCAGAAGGAAAAGTAGAGCCTACTATAAAAACGCGTCTACCTCTAATTGATTCCTCGTAAACAGGTTGAAATTCACCATCACTAAAACGGCTTATCTTAGCATCTCCTAATTCTGTTCCAAATTCTTTTGCAATGTTTTTTGCTAATTCAATACTTTGTGAACAGGCAAATATTTTAGGGGGTAAATTAGATGTTTTCATTTAAATTTAGTTTAGTTGTGTTGTTTAAAATGCAAAATTAAAATTATTTTAATAAACTTATGGGTATTTAAATTAAAAAATAATTAAATTTGCAAACTATTTAAATTGCCAAAGTGGTGGAATTGGTAGACACGTCGGATTCAAAATCCGATGCTAGCAATAGCGTGCGGGTTCGATTCCCGCCTTTGGTACAGTAAAAAGGGTTGTTTGATTTTTTTCAAACAACCCTTTTTTATAAATTGAATTTCATATTTATATGCAAAACCATCTACTAATTTTAAATATGTTATTTGTATAATCGTAAACGATATAAAAATTTTATTAAATTATTTTACATAGTTTTGTACACTTAAAAAATACTAAATGGCAAGTAAAAAAAGACTTTTCTTATTAGATGCTTACGCATTAATTTTTAGAGGATATTATGCTTTTATAAAAAATCCGAGAATAAATTCTAAAGGGTTAGATACTTCTGCAATAATGGGGTTTTGTAATTCATTGTTTGATGTAATTAAACGTGAAAAACCAGATTATTTAGCTGTTTGTTTTGATAGAGGAGGTAGTGCCGATAGGGTAGAAATGTTTGAAGAATACAAAGCAAATAGGCAAGAAACTCCTGAAGCTATTAAAATAGCAGTTCCTTATATTGAAAGCATTTTAAAGGCAATGAATATTCCTGTTATTGTAAAAGAAGGTTTTGAGGCCGATGATATTATAGGAACGTTAGCAAAAAAAGCAGAAAAAGAAGGTTTAGAAACTTATATGGTTACTCCTGATAAAGATTTTGCTCAGTTGGTTTCAGATTCTATTTTTATGTATAAACCCCCAAGAATGGGGAATGGTTATGAAAAATGGGGAGTAGAAGAAGTAAAAGCTAAATTTGAAGTTGAAAGACCAGAGCAAGTGATTGATTATTTAGGAATGATGGGAGATGCTTCTGACAATATACCGGGGTTACCAGGTATAGGCGATAAAACAGCTAAAAAATTTATAAAATTGTATGGTTCTATTGAAGGGTTGTTTGAAAATATCCATGAATTAAAGGGTAAAATGAAGGAGAGGGTAGAGGCAAATCAGGAATTAGGTTTGTTGTCTAAAAAATTAGCAACCATTATGTTAGATGTTCCTGTTGAATTAGAACTTGATAAGTTAATAATGGAACAACCTAATATTGAGGCTACTAAAGATCTGTTTTCTGAATTAGAATTTCGTAGATTAACTGATAATCTTTTAGAAGTATTTTCTCACGTTAATACTGAAGAAAATTTTGAAAAAACAGAAGTTACCAATACAAAACCTAATGCAGAAGGTCAACTTGATTTATTTGCCACACCAGGTACAGGTAATTTTTCTGAAAAAGATGAAATAAAAGGTATTAAAACTATTGAAAACACAGAGCATTTTTATCAATTGGTTGATACTCCTTTATCAAGAAGATTATTAATTAATGATTTAATGAAGCAAACTTCGGTTTGTTTTGATACTGAAACAACGGGTTTAAAGGCTTTAGAAGTTGAATTAATAGGAATTGCTTTTTCTTGGGAAATAGGCAAAGGATACTATGTTAGTCTTCCTGAAAATCAAGAAGAAGTAAAAAGTATTTTAGATGAATTTAGTCCGTTTTTTGAAAATAAAGGTATAGAAAAAGTAGGGCATAATTTAAAATATGATATTAAAGTTTTATCAAATTATAATATTTCTGTAAAAGGGAAATTATTTGATACTATGATTGCTCATTACCTTATTAACCCAGATATGAGGCATAATATGGATGTGTTGGCAGAAACATATTTAAATTATAAACCCGTTTCTATTACCGAATTAATTGGTAAAAAAGGAAAAAATCAGCTTTCAATGAGGAGTGTTGCTTTGGAAAAACAAAAGGAATATGCTGTTGAAGATGCAGATATTACTCTACAATTAAAAGAACATTTTACCAAAGAATTAAAAGAAGGGAATTTAACAAAATTATTTAATGATATTGAAATGCCTTTGGTTTCGGTATTAACCGATATGGAAATTGAAGGAATTAATTTAGATACCAAATTTTTACAATCACTTTCAATTGATTTAACCAAAGATATTGCCGATTTACAACAAAGAATTTATAAACAAGCAGGAGAAGAATTTAATATTGACTCTCCTAAACAATTAGGTATTATTTTATTTGAAAAACTAAAGTTGGTTAATAAGCCTAAAAAAACAAAAACGGGTCAATACTCAACAGCAGAAGATGTATTATCTTATTTGTCAAATGAACATAAAATAGTTACCGATGTTTTACAATATCGCCAATATAAAAAATTACAAAATACATATGTTGATGCCTTACCGAATGAAATAAACCTAAGAGATAAAAGAGTTCATACGGTATATGCACAAGCTGTTGCTGCTACGGGAAGATTAAGTTCTAATAATCCTAATTTACAAAATATACCTATTAGAACAGAAAGAGGGCAACAAGTAAGAAAAGCATTTATTCCTAGAAATAATGATTATGTATTATTAGCAGCCGATTATAGCCAAATAGAATTACGAATTATAGCAGCTTTAAGCGAGGAGGAAACAATGATTAACGCGTTTAAAAACGGCGAAGATATTCACGCATCTACAGCTTCTAAGGTATTTAATGTCCCGATTGATGAAGTTACAAGAGAGCAACGTAGTAACTCAAAAACAGTTAATTTCGGAATTATATATGGTGTTTCTGCATTTGGACTGAGTAATCAAACAAGTTTAAATAGAAGTGAATCTAAAGAATTGATTGATGCTTATTATGAAACTTATCCTAAATTAAAAGATTATATATCAACACAAGTAAATTTTGCTCGTGAAAATGGTTATGTTGAAACTGTTTTGGGGCGTAAACGTTATTTAAAGAATATTAACTCTAAAAATGCCGTTGTACGTTCGGCATCTGAAAGAAATGCAGTAAATGCTCCTATACAAGGAAGTGCAGCTGACATTATTAAGTTAGCAATGATTAATATTAAAAAACGTTTTGATGATGAAAATTTAAAATCTAAAATGTTACTACAGGTACACGATGAATTAATTTTTGATGTTCACAAAAATGAATTAGAAACTATAAAACCAATTATAAAGCACGAAATGGAAAATGCTTTTAAAATGATAGTTCCATTAGATGTTGAAATTGGTATTGGAGAAAACTGGTTAGAGGCTCATTAATTATTCAAAAGCTAAATGAAGGAAAATGCCTCTTGTACCCATGTAATTTATTGGGTCTGTCCATTGGCTAGGGCTTTTATCATCATATTTAAGTTCGTTGTTAATAGCAAATATTCCTCTTATTGATGGAGAAAATTTAAAATATGGCAAATAAAAATCTATACCAATACCTATTTCGTACATAAAAATATTTGATTTCTGTCTAAATTCTCCATAAAAATTATCTTCTTCACTTTTTTCATTACTTGAGAAATTCAAATCGTAAGATACTCCTCCTAAAACATAAGGACGTATATTATTTAAACGATTAGTACTGAATTTAAAGATAATAGGAAGATGTAAATATGTATTACCTGCTTCTCTTTCACGTTCATTTTCATTACCCGAAATATGATTAAATGTTAACGTTTTTTTATTTGATATTAACCCTGGTTCAAAACGCAAATTTATATTGTTATTTAATTTTAAATCAGCAATTAAACCAAGATTAAAACCTATTTCTGGATTAATAGTAATATTAGGGTTATCAGTTATTTTATTCGGTTGATATGCAATTTTAAAACTGTTTTTATTTAAACCTAAATAAAACCCATAGTGAAATATTGGTTTATCAAAATTAGGAAGATTAAGTACTCTTTCTTGTTGAGAATAAGTTTTTGTTACAATTAACAATAATAACCCGAAAAATAATATTTTTTTATTCATAATTTATTTAGTAGATGTATATATAGAAGCAGTACCAAACGTTAAAGGTATGCTTTTAGTATTCTTAAACCCATTTTTTTTTAAAATATTGTTGAACTTTTCACCAAAAGGAAAAGAATTTGCTGTTTTAGACAAATAAGTATAAGCATTTTTATCTTTAGAAAAAAGATTTCCTATTATTGGCAAAATTACATTTGTATAAAATTTATAGCCTTGTTTAAAAGGAAATTTTGTTGGGTTTGATGTTTCTAATACAACAAAAGTTCCGTTAGGTTTTAATACACGATTAATTTCGGTTAGCCCTTTGTTTAGGTTTTCAAAATTACGAACACCAAAAGAAACAGTAATTGCATCAAAAGTATTATCATCAAAAGGAATATTTTCACTATCACCAACAATCATCTCAATTATTTCTGATAAATTTTCTTCGTTAACCTTTTGTTTTGCTATGTTTAACATTCCTTCAGAGATATCTAGCCCAACAATTTTATCAGGATTTAAAGAAGCCAACATTATGGCCAAATCTCCTGTACCTGTGGCAATATCTAAAACTTGTTTAGGATTGTTTTTCCCTGCCAAATCAACAACTTTTTTACGCCAACTAATATCAATTCCAAATGTAATTATATGATTAAATTTATCATAATTTTCAGAAATGTTATTAAACATTTCAGTAACCTGTTCTTTCCTTGATAGGTTAGAATTTTTATATGGAATTATTTGTTTATCCATTAATTGCAACTACTTCATTAATTAGGTTAGGTAACAACTTTTTTAGTGTTGTTTCAATTCCGTTTTTTAAAGTAATGGTTGATGCCGGGCATCCACTACAAGCA
This sequence comes from Tenacibaculum sp., assembly GCA_018456245.1. Lineage (GTDB taxonomy): Bacteria > Bacteroidota > Bacteroidia > Flavobacteriales > Flavobacteriaceae > Polaribacter. Next base: position 7,475 of record JAGYHQ010000043.1, read on the forward strand.
CCTTGTAAAATTACACTTACTTGTTTTGTTTCTTTATCGTAACTTTTAAATGCAATATTTCCGCCATCAGATGCTACGGCAGGTTTAATGTATTCGTCTAAAATATCAATAATTTTTTTTGATGTTTCATCTAAATTTTCTTTTGAAATTTCATTTTGCTGTTCCTTACTTTCCTTATGATGTTTAGAGATTATTATTTTTTTACTTTTAATATAATCTCGTATAAATGTTTTAATTTCATTAGATATATTTTCCCACTCAACAGTTTCGTGTTTAGTGATAGAAATATAATTTTCAGAAATAAAAACTTCTTTTACAAAAGGAAAATTAAACATTTCCGATGCTAAAGGAGATATTTTATTGGCTTCTTCAATATTTTTAATCTCCACATCAGTATTAGATAAATCTTTGTTAGTTGTGAATTTCATTAC
>JAGYHQ010000044.1 GCA_018456245.1 Tenacibaculum sp.
ACATAAACCTATTGAACAAAAGCATAAACCAATTGTAGTAGAACCTATAAAGAAGGAAGAAGTTAAAATTCCGGAAGTAGAAGTTATAAAAAGAGAACGTTTTAAAATAACTTCAGAGGATACAAAAGAATATATACAAAATTTTGCACCAATAGCAATTAAAGAAATGGAGCAGTATAAAATACCTGCAAGTATAACTTTAGCACAGGGTATTTTAGAGTCGGGTAGTGGGCGTAGTGCGTTGGCTGTTCGTTCAAATAATCATTTTGGAATAAAATGTCATAGAAATTGGGAAGGTAAAAAGGTAACATATGATGATGATTATATAGGTGAGTGTTTTAGAAAATATAATCATCCTAAAACTTCGTATGAAGATCATTCTAAATTTTTATCAACAAGAAAACGTTATGCAAAATTATTTAAGTTAAAAATTACTGATTATAAAGGTTGGGCATACGGATTAAAAAGGGCAGGATACGCTACCGATAAACGTTATCCTCAAAAATTAATAGGATTGATAAAAAGATATAATCTTGATAAATACGATAGAATGGCGAGTGTTAAGGTTAAAGATAACCAGCCTATATCATCTAATTATTATAAAGTAAGGAAAGGAGATACTTTATATTCAATAGCAACTAAACATAATATAAGTGTAGAACGGCTAAAACAAATTAACGGATTGGTGGATAATATAATTAGTATCGGTCAGTACTTATTAATTAAATAATTACTGTTTATTATCTTCTTTTTTAGGCATTGGTCCTCGTAAATGTATAATTAATCCGTTTAAGAAATTACGAAGAATTTGGTCTCCACATTCCATATATTTAGGGTGGTTTTCATTTCTAAAGAAAGCTCCTAATTCTGATTTTGTAACCTTAAAATCAACTAACTTACATATTTCAATAATATCAGTATCTCGTAATTTATGTGCTACTCTTAATTTTTTAAAAATATCGTTGTTTGTAAGTCCCATTTTTTTTAAATAAATTTTAATTAACCATAGAAAATATAGCATAACCATAAATTGCAAATCGTAGAAAACGAAATAACCCAAAAAGAACAACCTTTTTAAAAGGGTAGCTAATCATTCCTGCGGTTAAACAACTAATAGCAAAAGGTAAAGGTAATAAAGCACCTACTAAAATTAATATTCCGCCCCATTTAGTTGTATGTTTTAGGTTTTTAGCCATTTTAACTTGTAAATATTCTTTTATTGAATTTATTTTTAATGATGCTCTTCCTATAAAATAAGCAGTCATTCCTCCCATATATGATAAAAAAGCAAGAAGAGATAAATTAAATAAAGGAGTTTCGGTTTTTTTAGACCACCCAATAAAAATTTCAGGCGGAACTAAACCAAGTATCGTTTCAGAAACAAAAAATGTGGTTAATACTCCTAATCTTGAAAAGGTTTCGGTCATTTTTTGTAGTCCGTCATTAATATTATATACGTATTTATTAAATAAAATTAAACCAATAATTGCTATAACTGTTGGTAAAAACGCTTTTTTTAAACCTTCCCAAACAAACATATAAAACCCCGTACGATTATAATAATTATGCACGCGTTTATAGTGAGGTTTTTTATTTTTTTTATTTGACATTTTCTTGATTTAAACGAAAAACAAAAGTAATAGGTAATTATATACCACACCAAATAAATTAAATATTAATTGTATAAATAGAAATTTTGGAATAATATTAGCGGTTTAAAGTTATAATATTAACTTTGGTTTAATGATAAATCAGTAAATTTGCCGAATGGAAGAAACAAACAGACAACGTAAAATAGCAGGTGTATTACAACAAGATTTAGTAGATGTATTACAACGTGCAGCCCAAGACGGTATGAGAGGGGTTATTATTTCAGTATCTAAAGTTATGGTAACTTCAGATTTAGGTGTTGCAAAAGTATATTTAAGTATTTTTCCGTCTGAAAAGAGGGAGGAAATTATAAAAGGAGTTATTTCTAATACCTCTTCAATTCGTTATGAATTAGCAAGAAGAACTCGTAATCAGCTGAGAAGAATGCCAGAATTATTATTTTTTGGAGATGATAGTTTAGATTATATTGAGGAAATAGATAAATCTTTAAAAGGAGAGGACTTAAATCCTATTAAAAATCCTGAAATTTTACCGAGGAGAAAGAAAAAATAATCAATTCTTAAAATTTAAAAACTTCATAAACTTAAAAATTGAATTTTTCCTTTTACATAGCTAAGCGTTATTTGTTTTCAAAAACAAGTACAAATGCCGTTAATATAATTACATTAATAGCAATGTTCGGGGTAATTATAGGCTCATTAGCGTTATTTATTATTTTGTCAGGATTTTCAGGGTTAAGAACTTTTAGTTATTCTTTGCTTGAAACTTCTAGCCCCGACCTTAAAATTACAGCAAAAAAAGGAAAATCATTTGTTTTTACTTCAAATATAAAAGAAGTATTACAAAATAATTCTGATATAAAATTATACTCTCCAACGGTTGAAGAACGTGTTTTTTTACAGTATAAAGATAGAAATCATATAGCAAATATTAAAGGAGTAGGAAGTAATTATAATAAAATTACTGATATAGATTCTTCTTTGGTAATGGGTGAATGGATTAATAAAGATTACTTAAATACAGCAGTTATAGGTGGAGGAATTTCTTATAAATTATCTTTAGGAATATTAAATTTTGGAGGGCAATTAGAAATTTTAGTGCCAAAAGCAGGAAAAGGATTTATAAACCCAAATAATGCTTTTAGCAGTGTAAAAACTCAAATAGTTGGGGTGTATGAGGGTACTGAGGAATTTCAAAATAAATATGTATTTACTAATATTTCATTAGCTCAAGAATTATTAAGTTATAAAGAAAATCAAATTTCAGCAATAGAAATTAAGCTGATTAACAATGAATTGTCAAACAATGTAAAAAGTAAATTACAAGAAGAATTAGGAAGTAATTACAGGGTAGAAACTCGTGAGCAGTTAAACTCCTTATTTTATAAAGTAATTAATACTGAAAACTTTATTTCATATTTAATTTTTACACTTATAGTTATTATAGCATTATTTAATGTTATTGGTGCTATTATTATGATGATAATTGATAAAAAAGAAAATTTAAAAACCTTATTTAATCTTGGAACAGGTATTACAGAAATAAAAAAAATATTTGTGTTTCAAGGTTTTTTATTAACCTTAGTGGGTATGGTAATAGGTTTATTTATAGGGATTATATTGGTTTTAGTTCAACAAAAATATTCTTTGTTTATGATTGCCCAAAACATACCATACCCTGTAGAGTTTCGTTGGATGAATTTATTTACGGTAATTATTACAATTTCAGTACTTGGTTTTATTGCCTCAAAAATTGCGAGTTCAAGAATTAATACTAATTTTATAAAGTAGCATTACCAAATTTATCTAAAACTTCATTAAAAGTATTAAATACATCATTAGGGTTATCTTGAGTAACCATTTTAAAACGATATTCTTTAAAATGCGGAATGCCTTTAAAATAATTGGTGTAATGTCGGCGAGTTTCTACAACGCCTAAACGTTCCCCTTTCCAATCAATAGCCATTTCTAAATGACGACGAGCCATTTCTACACGTTGTGCAATAGTAGGTTTGGGCAAATGTTCCCCTGTTTTAAAATAATGCTTTATTTCGTTAAAAAACCAAGGATACCCAATTGATGCTCTACCAATCATAGCACCGTCTAACCCAAATTTATCACGCATTTCTTTTGCTCTTTCAGGTGTGTTTACATCGCCATTTCCAAAAACAGGAATGTGCATTCGTGGGTTGTTTTTTACTTCGGCAATTTTATGCCAATCGGCATCGCCTTTATACATTTGAGCTCGTGTTCGCCCGTGAATAGATATTGCTTTACAACCAACATCTTGCAAGCGTTCGGCAACTTCTACAATTCTTATGTTATCGGCGTCCCAACCTAAACGAGTTTTTACGGTAATAGGTATTTTGGTATGTTTTACCATTGCATCGGTAAGTTTTACCATTAAATCAATATCTTTTAAAATACCAGCACCAGCACCTTTTGAAACTACTTTTTTAACAGGGCAACCAAAATTTATATCAATAATATCAGGATTTGTTTTTTCAACAATTTCTACTGAACGCAACATAGAATCTAAATTTGCACCAAATATTTGAATTCCTACAGGTCGTTCTTTTTCAAAAATATCTAATTTCATAACGCTTTTTGAGGCATCACGAATTAAACCCTCTGAAGAAATAAATTCAGTATAAACCAAATCAGCCCCTTGTTCTTTGCATAAAGCCCTGAATGGAGGGTCAGATACATCTTCCATTGGTGCTAAAAGCAATGGAAAATCAGGAAGTTCTATGTTATCTATCTTTACCATAAGGTTGGCAAAAGTACATTTTTTATTTGGTTTTATCTATGGTTATTTGTTAGCAAACATTATTTATTTTTTTGGTATTTTTTAATTTGTTCCCAATATTTTGGGTTAACCATTTTCCAATAGGCTTCATAAAAATCTTTCTTTTTAGTATTGTTATTTTTTATTAACTCACCAAAGAAGTTTGTTAGAGCTATTTTTTCTTCAGTTTGTTCTGTTAAAACATCTCTTCCTTTTTCATCTAATATCATAACAGATGCGTAAATATGTTTCCATTCTTCAAGGCCGTTTGTTAGAATAGTGTATTTTTTTCCGTTTGACAAGAGATTAATATTATTCCACATTAGTATTGGGTAACTTCTGTTACTTGGATAAATTTCCTTGTCCCATTTTCCGTATCTGTCATACATTACTTTGTGCGTATAAAAAGGAGAATAGACACATTCATATCTAATTTCATTAATTTTAGTTGTATCTTTATCGTTAACAGCTACATATTCTTCGTTTAATATTTTGGTAAACTTATTCTTATAAATTTTTGGACACTTTGCTTTCTTAACTTCTCTTTGTGTTGAACAACAACTTAAGAAAATAGGAAATAAAATTATGATGTAAATTCTTTTCATAGATTAGTTTTAATGTTTGCTAACACACGAATATAAATAATATAAACATTCAATTAAATTAAAATCATAATTCATTAATTTGTATATCTTACTTATTTATATATTTCTGATATATTTTTCATTCAAATTTTTACAACACAAATTTCTCAATAGCCGATAATTCCCCTACTTTCACTTTGTTAATATGTGTAAATTTAGCAAGTCCGTTGGTTGCTTTTTCAAATTCTAAAGCTTTTCGTTCGCAATAATCTATTTTATAAGCTACTGACATACAAACCGTTTTTTCAGCACATTTGCCCATTCCCATATAAATAAATGTGCCAAGTTTATAATCTTTATCATTTACAAAATTCATCTCCTTTTCTTTTGTTATATCATTGTATTTCATAGTTATAAAGTTTGTGTTTATATAAATTATTGCTCCGTTCAAATGTAATAAAAATAATTTTTGGTTAGTATTAAAAATGTAGTTTAAGGTAAATTTAAAAATTGTATTTTTGCCAATTACAAGTAGATAAAGAACGAATGAAGAATATTAGAAATTTTTGCATAATAGCACATATTGACCACGGAAAGAGTACACTTGCCGATAGGTTGTTAGATTTTACACAAACCGTAACCGAACGTGAAAAACAAAATCAGTTATTAGATAATATGGATTTGGAACGTGAGAGAGGAATTACAATTAAATCTCACGCAATACAAATGGATTATGTTCATAACGGCGAACATTATGTTTTAAATTTAATTGATACCCCGGGGCACGTAGATTTCTCTTACGAGGTTTCTCGTTCAATTGCTGCTTGTGAGGGTGCTTTGTTAATTGTTGATGCTGCACAAAGTATTCAGGCACAAACAATTTCTAATTTATATTTGGCATTAGAGAATGATTTAGAAATTATTCCTGTGCTTAATAAGGTAGATTTACCAAGTGCAAACCCAGAAGAAGTAACCGATGATATTGTAGACTTATTAGGGTGCGACCCAGAAGATGTAATTCACGCAAGTGGTAAAACAGGTTTTGGGGTAGATAAAATTTTAGAGGCTATTATTAATAAAGTTCCTGCACCAAAGGGAAATCCTGATGCCCCATTAAAAGCCTTAATTTTTGATTCTGTTTTTAATTCTTACAGAGGAATTGAAACGTATTTTAGAATTATTGACGGTTCTATAAAGAAAAATCAAAAAATTAAATTCGTAGCAACAGGAAAGGAATATTTTGCTGATGAGGTAGGTACATTAAAATTAAACCAAGTTCCTAAAAACGAAATAAAAACAGGAGATGTTGGGTATTTAATAACAGGAATAAAAACTGCAAAAGAAGTAAAAGTAGGGGATACGATTACCGGTTTTGCCAACCCTACAACCGATATTATTGACGGATTTGAAGATGTAAAACCAATGGTTTTTGCAGGTATTTACCCTGTAGATACTGAAGATTTTGAGGAATTAAGAGCATCAATGGAAAAATTACAGTTGAATGATGCTTCATTGGTATTTCAACCAGAAAGTTCGGCAGCTTTAGGTTTTGGTTTCCGTTGTGGATTTTTAGGAATGCTACATATGGAAATTATACAAGAACGTTTAGAACGTGAGTTTGATATGACCGTTATCACAACCGTTCCTAACGTAAGTTATCACGCATTTACAAAGAAAAATCCTGATGAGGTTATTATTGTAAATAACCCGTCTGACTTGCCAGACCCTTCAAAGTTAGATAGAGTAGAAGAGCCTTTTATTAAAGCGTCTATCATTACAAAGTCAGATTTTGTTGGGCAAGTAATGAGTTTATGTATTGAAAAACGTGGGCAAATTGTAAATCAAACCTATTTAACAACCGAGAGAGTGGAACTTATTTTTGAAATGCCACTTGCCGAAATAGTTTTTGATTTTTATGATAGATTAAAAACCGTATCAAAAGGTTACGCATCGTTTGATTATCACCCAATAGGGATGAAACCATCTAAATTAGTGCGTGTTGATATGCTGTTAAATGGGCAATCAGTTGATGCCTTATCATCATTATTACACGCAGATAATGCCTATGGAATAGGTAAACGTATTTGTGAAAAATTAAGAGAGTTAATTCCTCGTCAGCAGTTTGATATTCCTATTCAGGCAGCAATTGGAGCAAAAATTATTGCTCGTGAAACAATTAAAGCCTTACGTAAAGATGTAACAGCAAAATGTTATGGTGGAGATATTTCGCGTAAACGTAAATTATTAGAAAAACAGAAAAAAGGTAAAAAACGGATGAGGCAGGTTGGTAATGTTGAAATTCCTCAACAAGCATTTATGGCTGTTTTAAAACTGAATGATTAAAATTTTAGGAGGTGGAACAAATAAATTTACAACAAAAAACAAAGCCAAAGAAAGGAAAAGGAGAAATTTATTAACAAGTAAAAGCAAGGTATTAAGATGAATTTGAATTGCCTAAAAAGAAAATAGATGCCATTAAAGAAAAAGAAAGGGAGGAAGAAAAGGAAGGAGGAGAAAGAGGGAAGGAGAGAAAGAAAAGAAGGGGGAAAAGGGGGAAAAAAAGGAGATAATAAAAAGAGAAAAAAAGAGAAAGGAAGGGGGGAGGGAGAAGGGAGGAAAAGATACTTGGGAGGAGGAGGAAGGAAAATAGATTGAAACTGGGAGGTGGAGGTAGTAGTGAGAAGAGATC
>JAGYHQ010000003.1 GCA_018456245.1 Tenacibaculum sp.
TTATGGATAACATAAAGAATAAGTTTTTACCTACGGTAGGAGCAGGTATTTATTATCATACTTATAAGTGGTACGTAGGTTTATCCGTACCAAATTTTATTCGTTCAGAGCATTATAGAGATGATAAGCGCGATGTTTCATTAGAGCGTATGCACTTTTTCTTAATAGCGGGTTATGTATTTGATTTAAGTGAAAGTGTTAAGTTTAAGCCAGCAGCCTTATTAAAGGCAGTGTCAGGCGCACCATTATCATTAGATGTATCAGCAAACTTTTTGTTTAATGAAAGGTTTAGAGCAGGAGTTGCATGGCGTTGGGATGATTCAATAAGTGCATTATTAGGTTTTAATATTACACGATCATTCTTAATAGGCTATGCATATGATTTAACTACGTCCAATTATAGTGTAACGAACAGTGGTACTCATGAGATTATGTTACGTTATGAATTTTTGAGAGAAGGCGCAATGAAATCACCAAGATTCTTTTAATAAGAAGGGATTAAATATTTTAATGAAAAGAGACTGTTTAAAATAAAAACAGTCTCTTTTTTTATTTTTGAGGTTTATGTATAACAAAAAAATGTAGATAATGTTGTACCAATACTTATAGACCTCAAGAAATAGTTTTTTTATAATATTTTTTAAAGTAAAATTTGATTGAAGTGTTAACCATATTTTAGAATATACAAAATTTGGTTGTACCTTTGCCTTAAACTTATTCTTGAATGATTACTTTTAAAGATTTAGATTTATCAAACCCATTAATTAATGCAATAGATGATTTAGGGTTTACAAACCCAACATTTATACAAAAGGATGCTTTTCCTGTGGTGCGTTCAGGTAAAGATGTGGTTGGAATTGCACAAACAGGTACAGGAAAAACCTTTGCTTATATTTTACCTATTTTAAGAGACTTAAAATTTTCAAAGCAACAAAACCCAAGGGTTATGGTTTTAGTGCCAACTCGTGAGCTTGTTTTACAGGTGGTTGAGGAATTTGAAAAGCTGTCAAAATACATGTCTTTACGTGTTTTAGGGGTTTATGGAGGAGTGAATTTAAATAGGCATAAACAAGCTGTAGCCGAAGGCTGTGATATTATAGTGGCAACCCCAGGGAGATTATATGATTTAGGATTGAGTAGAGTTTTAAAATTAAAATCTATTCAGAAATTAGTTATTGATGAGGTAGATGTAATGCTTGATTTAGGGTTTAGATTTCAAATTTTAAATATATTTGATTTATTACCTCAACGCCGTCAAAATATTATGTTTTCGGCAACAATGACAGATGATGTTGAGGCATTAATTGATGAGTTTTTTATAGCACCACATAAAATATCTATTGCCGTAAGTGGAACACCATTAGATAATATTAAGCAAGTATGTTATGATATTCCTAATTTTTACACAAAGGTTAATTTATTAAATAAATTATTATTTGATAAAGAAGAGTTTAGTAAGGTTTTAATATTTGCACCTAATAAAAGGAATGCTGATAGATTATTTGAGGCTTTAAAAGAGGAATTTCCTGCACAATTATGTGTTATTCATTCTAATAAAACTCAAAATTATCGTATTCGCTCTATAGAACAATTTAATAGAGGAGATAAAAGGATTTTAATTGCTACTGATGTTATTGCTCGTGGTTTAGACTTACAAGAAATAACACACGTTATTAATTTTGACACCCCTAATTTCCCTGAAAATTATATGCATAGAATTGGGCGTACAGGTAGGGCAGAACATGAAGGAAAATCAATATTATTTTCTACTGAAAAAGAGCAAGAGGCAAAAAAACGTATTGAGGAATTAATGAATTATACAATTCCTAAATTAGAAATTCCTGATGATGTTCAAATATCAAAACAATTAACTGAGGAGGAACGTCCTAAAGAGGAAGTAGCTAATAAAAATAGAACTTCTAAAGAATATGTACCAGGACCTGCATTTCACGAGAAGAAAGACAAAAATAAAAAAACAAATCAAGGGGGTTCATACCGTAGGGAAATCGCTAAAAAATACAAGAAACCTAAAACTAGATCTCCTAAAAATACTAGTAAGAAGAATAAAAAAAGATAATAATACCTATAATAAAAAATGCAGATTAATTATTAATCTGCATTTTTTTCTTTCTTAAATAGCTTATTTAGCTTCGTTGTATCTTTTTTCTACTTCGTTCCAGTTAATTATATTAAAGAAAGCATCAATATAATCAGGTTTTCTGTTTTGGTAGTTTAAATAGTATGCGTGTTCCCAAATATCTAAACCTAAAATAGGAGTTCCTGTACAACAAGAAACGTTTGGCATTAATGGGTTATCTTGGTTTGGTGTAGAACAAACTTCTAATTTTCCACCTTTACTAACACATAACCAAGCCCAGCCAGAACCAAATTGTGTAGATGCTTTTTTAGAAAATTCATTTTTAAAATTTTCAAAAGAACCAAATTCATTTTCAATAGCATCTTTTAATTCGCCAGATAAACGTCCGCGATTATTAGGGTTTATTACCGACCAGAATAATGAGTGATTGTAAAAACCACCTCCGTTATTACGAACGGCACTATTATTAACGTCTAAATTAGTTAAAATATCTTCTATTGATTTGTTTTCTAAATCAGTTCCTTTAATTGCTGCATTTAATTTTGTTGTATATCCGTTATGATGTTTTGTATGGTGTATTTTCATAGTTTTTGCATCAATATATGGTTCTAATGCGTCGTAACTATATCCTAATTCAGGAAGTTTAAAAGTCATAATTATTTGTTTTATTAAATTCTCAATTTCACGAATTTAACGTAAAAAAATAGGATTAACAAATGTTAACCCTATTCAATTATTTATTTTGGTATAAATAAAATTTATTACACCTATCAATAAGTAGGTTTTTCTTCTTCAGAATATTTTTGCATAAATTCTTCTGCCTTTTCTACTAAAAGTTTACTTCCACAGTAAAAAGGAACTCGTTGATGTAATTCTGATGGTTTAATATCTAAAATTCGTGTAAATCCGTCAGATGCTTTACCACCGGCTTGTTCACATATAAATGCCATTGGGTTACATTCGTACAATAAACGCAATTTTCCGTTAGGGTCAATAGCTGTTGCAGGATAAATGTACACACCTCCTTTTATCATATTTCTATGAAAATCAGCTACCATAGAACCTATATAACGAGCAGTATATGGTCTGTTATCTTCTGGGGCTAATTCTTTACAATACACCAAAAATCGTTTCATTCCTTCTTGGAAATGTGTAAAATACCCTTCACTTACAGAATAAACTCTACCAATTTCAGGATATTTCATATTTGGGTGAGATAAATAAAATGTACCAATAGCAGGATTTAAAGTAAACCCATTAACCCCATTACCAGTTGTAAAAACAAGCATTGTTGAAGTTCCGTAAGCCACATAACCTGCTGCAACTTGTTCTCTCCCTTTTTGTAAGAAATCTTCTTTTGTAACAGGGGTTCCTACAGGTGAAACTCTATGGTAAATAGAAAAAATAGTTCCTACTGATACGTTTACATCAATATTTGAAGAGCCATCTAAAGGATCCATCAATAAAACATATCTGTTTTTATTAGAATTTTCTTTACCAGAAATTATAACAAAATCGTCTTCTTCTTCACTTGCTATACCACAAACAATATCTCTATTTACTAAATTTTTCTTAAATAATTCGTTTGCTAAAACATCTAATTTTTGTTGGTTTTCTCCTTGAACATTTACTTTGCCTGCATCTCCTGTAATATCAACCAAACCAGCCTTTCTAATTTCATGGTTTACTACTTTGGCAGCCAACCGAATAGAGTTTATTAAACGAGATAATTCTCCTGATGAATATTTGAATTCTTTTTGTTTGCTGATGATAAATTCACCAAGTGTCATATGCTTGTACATAGTTTGTTGCGTTTAGGTAATTTTTACAAAGATGCTATCTTTTAATTACAATTACAAATTAGGTTGTTAATTCGGTAAATAAATTTTCTAAACTTTTATTTTTAAGGCTTAGTTCTAATATTTTAAGTCCGTTTTCTTGTGCAAAATCAAATAATTTGGGACGCATATCTTCTTCTGAATAAAAGGTAAGTGTCCAAGAATTATCATAATTATTTATAACCTCTTTACAATTTGGTAATTTCTTTAAAAATTGTTCTTCAATCTTATAATTAAAACCTATGTTTATAATTTGTTCTTTATTGTCTTTAAGTTCAGATATGTTTTTATCTATAACAATTTTCCCTTTGTTAATAATAATAACTCTGTTACAAACGGCTTCTACTTCTTGTAAAATATGTGTTGAAAATAAAACAGTTTTATCTTTCCCTAATTCTTTTATTAATTCACGGATCTCTATTAATTGGTTAGGGTCTAAACCAGTTGTGGGTTCATCTAATATTAAAACGCTTGGGTTGTGTAAAATTGCTGATGCTAAACCTACACGTTGCTTATAGCCTTTTGAAAGTTGACTTATTTTTTTATGAACCTCACTATTTAAGTTAACTTTATTAATAACATCATTAATAGCCGTTTTTTCTAATTTATGTATTGATGCGTGAAATTGTAAATATTCTTTCACATACATATCTAAATACAACGGATTATTTTCAGGTAAATACCCGATGTATTTTTGTGCTTCAATAGGGTTTTTTACAACATCAATATCATTTACTAATACCGTACCTTCGGATGCTTTTATAAAACCTGTTAATATTTTCATTGTAGTAGATTTACCAGCACCATTTGCACCCAAAAAACCTACTATTTCCCCTTTTTTAGCAGAAAATGAAATATTATCTAAAGCCTTTTGCTTTCCGTAAAACTTTGATATTGAATTTATTTGTATAGACATTTATTTGTTTTTATAAACAATTATTAGCAAATTTAGGTGAATATGTAGTTTTAAGCAACTTATTATTAAATAATACATACTTAACCAACAGAAAAAGTGTAAAAAATGGTTATAAATTGTAGTAAAAAATATCAGATTTTATTACTAATCTTGTATATGAAAATTATAATTGTTTATGAATATGAAAAACACAAAATTACGAGAAAATTTTACAGATTTTTTATGCATAATTTTAGGGGTAATTATGGCTAGTATTGGGTTAAAAGGCTTTTTATTACCGAATCAATTTTTAGATGGGGGAGCAATGGGTATAGCTCTTTTAATTAAAAATCTTGCGAATTTTGATTTATCTATTTTGATTGTTTTAGTAAATCTTCCTTTTATTTTAATAGGGGTTAAGCAAGTTTCTTTAAATTTTGCAATAAGGAGTTCTGTGGCTATTTTTGTATTGGCTTTTTTAGTTCATTTTGTTTCTATGCCAGTATTTACTGAGGATAAATTGCTAATTTCTGTTTTCGGAGGTTTCTTTTTAGGAGCAGGAATTGGATTAACTATTAGGGGAAGTGCTGTTATTGATGGAACAGAAGTTTTGGCTATTTCGGTAAGTAGAAAATCAAGTTTAAGTGTAGGTGACTTTATTGCTTTATTTAATGTTGTTTTATTTATAGTGGCATCAGTGTTAATTAACGTTGAAACAGCATTATATTCTATGTTAACATACATTTCTGCATCAAAAACAGTTGATTTTATATTAAATGGTATTGAGGAATATATTGGAGTAATGATTGTTTCAAATAAAGCAATAGAAATTAAGAAAAAGGTTTCTTACGATTTAGGGAGAGGAGTTACTGTTTTTAGGTCAGATGAAGGGTTTGGAAAAAGAGGAACTGATGTTGATGATAAGAAGATTTTGTTTTGTGTAATCACACGTTTAGAAATCACACGTTTATTACATGAAATAGATAAATTAGACGATAAAGCGTTTATTGTGCAATATCCTATAAAAGATACCAAGGGAGGTATGATAAAGCGTAGACCATTACATTAATTTTAATTAAATTTGCAAAAAAGAATAAATAATAATTATATGTCAGAAGAAAAAAAATCACTTAATTTTATTGAGCAAATTATAGAAGATGATTTAGCAAACGGAATGCCAAAAGAGAATTTGCGTTTTCGTTTTCCGCCAGAGCCAAATGGTTATTTACATATAGGTCATACAAAAGCAATTGGTATTAGTTTTGGTTTAGGGGAGCATTATAATGCACCAGTAAACTTGCGTTTTGATGATACAAATCCTGCAAAAGAAGAACAGGAATATGTAGATGCAATAAAAAAAGATGTTTCTTGGTTGGGCTATAAATGGGAAAAAGAATGCTATTCTTCTGATTATTTTCAGCAGTTATATGATTGGGCAGTTCAATTAATTAAAGACGGAAAGGCTTATGTAGATAGCCAATCTTCTGAAGAAATGGCAGAACAAAAAGGTACGCCAACACAGGCAGGGGTAAATAGCCCGTTCCGTAATCGTTCGGTTGAGGAAAATTTAGATTTATTTACTCGTATGAAAAATGGAGAGTTTAAAGACGGAGAGCATATTTTACGAGCAAAGATTGATATGGCATCGCCTAATATGTTACTTCGTGACCCAATAATGTACCGTATTTTACATAAAGAACATCATAGAACAGGGAATGATTGGTGTATTTACCCAATGTATGATTGGACGCACGGAGAAAGCGATTATATTGAACAAATATCACATTCATTATGTTCGTTAGAATTTAAACCACATAGAGACTTATATAATTGGTTTAAGGATAATGTTTATGAATACAGCAAATTGGAATATCCACTAATTCCAAAGCAACGTGAGTTTTCTCGTTTAAATTTAAGTTATACTATAATGAGTAAGCGTAAGCTCCTTAAGTTAGTTGAAGAGGGTATTGTTGCTGGTTGGGATGACCCTCGTATGCCTACAATTTCAGGATTACGCCGTAGGGGTTATACGCCACAATCTATTCGTAGTTTTATTGAAACTGTTGGGGTATCAAAAAGAGAAAATGTAATTGATGTTGCATTGTTAGAGTTTAAAATCCGTGAAGATTTAAACAAAACAGCCGATAGGGTAATGGCAGTTTTAAATCCTGTTAAATTAGTGATTATAAATTATCCTGAAGATAAAGAAGAGATACTAATTGCAGAGAATAATCCAGAAGATGAAAATGCAGGAAGTAGAGAAGTGCCATTTTCAAGAGAATTATATATTGAAAGAGAAGATTTTAAAGAAGAAGCAAACCGAAAATATTTCCGTTTATCAATAGGAAAGGAAGTTCGTTTAAAAAATGCTTATATTATTAAAGGAGAAAGTTGTGTTAAAGATGTTGACGGAAATATAACTGAAATACATTGTACTTATGACCCACTTAGTAAATCAGGAAGTGGAACGGAAGAAAGTAAAAGAAAAGTAAAAGGAACGTTGCATTGGGTAAGTAAAAGACACGCTGTTAGTGCAGAAGTACGAGTTTATGATCGTTTATTTAATGATGAGGCTCCTGACGGACATAAAGACAGAGATTTTATGGAGTTTATTAACCCGAATTCGTTAGAAGTGATTAATACTTTTGTTGAGCCGAGTTTACAATCTGCAAAAGTTGGGGACAGATTTCAATTCCAGCGTTTAGGTTACTTTAATGTAGATGATGATTCAACATCTGAAAAATTAGTATTTAATAAAACAGTTGGATTGCGTGATAATTGGACTAAAAAGAATTAAAATTTTATAAAAATGGTTGAAAAAGATGAAACTTTTAATGAAACAATTGATAATGTAAATTCTGGACCTACAAATAAGTACGAGGAAAAAGTAGATAAAGTTATAGAAAAGGTAGAGGAATATACAAAAGTAGCAGAAGAAAAATTTGATGAGCTTATTAAAAGTGAAACTGTTAAAGATATCAAGGTAAAAACACATGAAATTGTTGATGACGCAAAAGAAAAAATAGAAGATGTTATTTCAGGGGAAACTGCAGAAAAATTAAAGGAAAAGTCTTTAGAATATGTTAATAAAACCGAAGAGGTTTTAGAAGATGTTTCAGAAAAAATAAATAAATATTCAGAAATTGCAGAACAAAAAATAGAAAGTTTAATAGATGAAGCTCCTGATGAAGTAAAAAACGCTGTAAATAAAGGAAAGAGTATTTTTAAGCGCTTATTTGGAAAGTAGATTGTTATATAGTTTCAAATATATTTTTTGGTATACCAATTTTTAAATTTGGTATACCTTTTTCGTATAAAATAAAGTTAATTTTTAAACGATAAAATTTAAAAAAGGATAAGTTTTTTTCAGTCTATCCTTACTTATTTTTATTTGGATTTTGCCTTGTGTCAAATATTCTTACAACATAAACTTTATCTTTACCTTCTCTATATGTAATTTTACAATATTTTATAATAAGTTTTCTATACTCGTGTTTTAAATGAGTAAAACTTTCGTCTATTATTCCAATTCTTGTAAACTTACTTTCTCTTAAAATGTCAGTTCTTTTATGAATTTCAAAGGCTATTTCTTTAGCTGTTTCTTCTCCATATAATTCACTGTAAAACTGCATTATTTTACTTAAATCTTTTAAGGCTCTATTAGTCCAAAAAACTTCTTTTACGATACTTTCCAATTTTCAATATATTGTTTTACTTCATCTGAACTATGTAAATTTTCACTCTTAATATCATCTTCTCCCTCCTTAATCATTCTATCCATTTTCATTTGTTCAATATGAGATTTAGCATTTTCATACAAAGCCTTTACAAATTCATCATTTGCAATATCTATGTAATTATGTAATTCTTGTTTTAAGTCTAATGTACTCATCTTAAAAGTATTTATTACCACAAATCTACTAAAAAAAATCTACTTATAAAGTTTATCCTTTAATTTCAATACCTCATCACTTACTTTCTTTCTCACTACTTTTGCGTAATGTTCTTGTGTAATTGTTATTTTAGAATGACCTAATAATTCACTAACAATTTCCATAGGAACATCATTATAAAGTAATACTGTTGTAGCAAAAGTTTTCCTTGCAATATGATGAGTTAAATTCTTATCAATTCCTGTAAAATCTGCAATCTCTTTTAAATACGAATTAAATCTTTGGTTTGATATTTTAGGTAATTCATTATTATACTTTATTAGAATTTCTTTTGCTTTTGGTAGTAGAGGAATTGATACCTTTGATTTAGTTTTCTTTCTATACATCTCAATCCATTCATTACCATCAAAACCTACTTGAATGTGTTTAGATACATCTAAATTATTCATTTCAGCATATGCAAGTCCTGTATAGCAACAGAATATAAATAAATCTTTAACTACTTGTAATCTATTCTGCTTTAGATGGATTGTTTCTAATGATTTTAATTCATCAGTAGTTAAAAAAATAACCTTTGTTTTAACCTTTTTTACTTTGTGCCCAACAAAAGGTAGTTTATTTATATACCCTTTTACCATTGCTGATTTTACAACCATTTTAAATCTCTGTATATCCTTGTTAATGGTAATCTGTTTTTTATTCTTTACTGATTTTAAATAAAATTCGAATTCATTTAAAAAATCTAAATTTAGTTTGTTAAGTAATACATCATTTTTCTTGTATTTCCACTTAACAAAACCTTTAAGGTCTTGCATAATGTACTTAAACTTATTCCAAGTGACTTGTTTAATATCTACACCAATTAATTTTTTATGATTTTCAATAAACTCTTTGTAATACTCCAATACATCATATTCTTTTTTTATGGTTTTACCTTTGTATTTCAAATAAATATCTTCTACATCAAAAACCTTTTCATTAACTTGTAGAAATAAAAAAGCCTGATTAATTTTTTGCTTAATCAGACTTAGTTGAGTATTTATAAAGTTATTATCTTTATTGGGTGGTTTGGCTCTTTGTTCCTTATTGTACCAAAACTCTGGATTTATAAAAAATCCTGTTGAGAATATTTTACGTTTTTTATTATGAGTTATCCTACATCTTATAGGACACTTATTTTGTTTGTTAATTCTGTTCTTTTGTAACACAAACAAAATAGTTATTTTATTATTATTCATTGTTTTATATAGTATTTTTATGGTGTACCAATTTTAAAAAATGGTGTACCTAATTGTATGCCTTTTTTAATTAAAAATTAGCCTAATTTTTATTAATAAATAGATAAGGGAAATTAAAGAAATAAATATAACTTTCTGGTAAATAGCATATAAAAACAAAAAAGCCACTCATTTCTGAATGGCTTTGCTCCTCAAGCTGGACTCGAACCAGCGACCCTCTGATTAACAGTCAGATGCTCTAACCAACTGAGCTATTGAGGAATTTAAGTTTGCAACACAATTACCTGTTTTGCGAATGCAAATATAATATCATTTTTATATTCCACAAATTTTTTATGAAATTTTTTTATTGTTTTTTAAAGGAGGCTTTTTAAACAAAAATAAATTAGGTTTATTAAAAAACTGTACATTTGTTTTACGCCTAATAAAAAGTATATAAATGTAACATGGATAAGTTTTCATTCTTAAATGCAATGCATGCCAGTTTTGTTGAAGATTTGTATGAACAATACAAAGAAAATCCTAATGCTGTAGAACAAACTTGGAGAAATTTTTTCCAAGGATATGAATTTGCAAATAAAGATTATTCTGAAACTGAAGGAGAAGTTAGTGTTGAAATACCTGAAGAAGTTAAGAAAGAATTTTTGGTAATAGATTTAATAAATGGTTACAGAACGAGAGGACATTTATTTACTAAAACAAATCCTGTTCGTGAACGTAGAAAATATAGTCCAACTTTAGATATTGAAAACTTTGGTCTTTCACAAAATGATTTATCTACTGTTTTTAATGCGGGTGAAACTTTAGGAATAGGAGCAAGTACACTTAAAGAAATAATAGAGCATTTAAAATCTGTTTATTGTGAATCTATAGGGGTAGAGTATATGTATTTAGGAAGTCCTAATGAAGTAAAGTGGTGGAGAGATAGGATTCATAAAAATAGTAATAAACCTAACTATTCTTTAAAAGAGAAGAAATATATTCTTAAAAAATTAAATCAAGCATCTACATTTGAGAATTTTCTTCAAAAAAAATATGTAGGGCAAAAACGTTTTTCATTAGAAGGAGGTGAAACATTAATCCCAGGTTTAAGTATAGCTTTAAAAACAGCTGCTGAAATTTACGGAGTTAAAGAATGTGTAGTAGGAATGGCACATAGGGGGCGTTTAAGTACATTGGTAAATATATTTAAGAAACCTATTAGAGATTTATTTAGTGAATTTGAAGGAAAGGATTTTAAAGATGAAAATATTGACGGAGACGTAAAATATCATTTAGGTTTAACGCTAAGTAAAACTTATAAAGACGGACAAGAAATTAAGATGAATTTAGTTCCTAATCCGTCACATTTAGAAACTGTTTGTGCCGTTGTAGAGGGTATTTCACGAGCAAAAATAGATTTAGAATACAATTTTGATAGCAGTAAAGTTTTGCCCATTTTAGTTCATGGAGATGCTGCTATATCAGGGCAAGGAGTTGTGTATGAAGTAGTGCAAATGGCACAATTAAACGGATATAAAACAGGAGGAACTATACATGTAGTTGTAAATAATCAGGTTGGTTTTACTACGAATTATTTGGATGGGCGTTCAAGTACTTATTGTACTGATATAGCAAAGGTAACGCTATCGCCAGTATTACACGTTAATGCAGATGATACCGAAGCCGTATGCCACGCAATGGAAATAGCAATTGAGTTTAGAATGAGATTTAAACGAGATATTTTTATTGATTTATTGGGATATAGAAAATATGGGCATAATGAGGGAGATGAGCCTCGTTTTACTCAACCAAAATTGTATAAAAGTATTGCAAAACATAAAACATCAAGAGATATATATTTTGAAAAATTGTTAAATGAGAATAGTATTGAAAAAAGTTTTGTTGAAAAAATAACGAATAAGTACAATAAATTACTTGAAGAAGAATACGAAAAATCTAAACAAGATAAGGTTTCAATAATAAATGATTTTATGCCAAAAGTATGGAAAGATTTTGAAAGAAAGGGCATAAATGAAATGTTGCAATCTGTTGATACAAAATATCCTATTGATAAATTAAAGGCAATTGCAAAGGTAATTTCCATAACACCAAATTGGGCAAAATTTGTTCGTAAGGCAGAACGTATTTTAAAAGCACGAGAAAAAATGGTTTTTGAGAATAATTCTCTTGATTGGGGGACTGCTGAAAATTTGGCTTACGGAACACTATTAGAAGAAGGATATAATATTCGTATTTCAGGGGAAGATGTGGAGAGAGGAACGTTTTCACATCGTCATGTAATTATGCACGATGAACAAACCAATGAACGTGTAAATTTATTAAACACAAACCCTAATAATAAGGGAGAAATGAGTGTTTTTAACTCTAATTTATCAGAATACGGAGTTTTAGGGTTTGATTATGGTTACGCAATGGCTTCGCCTAATTCATTAACTATTTGGGAGGCTCAATTTGGAGATTTTGCTAACGGAGCCCAAATAATGTTTGACCAATACATTTCTTCTGCCGAAGATAAATGGAAATTACAAAACGGATTAGTAGTTCTTTTACCTCACGGTTACGAGGGGCAAGGACCTGAACATTCATCAGCAAGGATTGAACGTTATTTACAATCTTGCTCAGAAGATAATATGACCGTAGCAAATTGTTCTACTCCGGCAAATATGTATCATATATTACGTCGTCAAATGAAACGTAATTTTAGAAAACCATTAATAGTATTTACCCCTAAAAGTTTATTACGTCATCCAAAAGCTGTAAGTAAAATTGAGGAACTGTCAGACGGAACTTTTAATGAAGTAATGGATGATTTTATTGATGTTAATAATGTGAAAAAAATGGTTTTTTGCACAGGTAAATTCTATTACGATTTGTTAGAAACTCGTGAAAAATTAGGAAGAAACGATATTGCATTAATAAGAATAGAGCAATTATTCCCATTACATAATGATAAAATTAAAAAAGTAATGGATAGGTATAAAAACGTTGAACGTTACATTTGGGCTCAAGAAGAACCTAAAAATATGGGGGCTTGGGGTTATATGTTAGAACGTTTTGAACACGCGAGGTTAGAAGTAATTTCAGATGATTATCGTTCTGCACCGTCGGCGGGTTCATATGCACGTTTTAAAAGACGTCATCAACAAATAATTGATAAAGTTTTTGATTAATAATTAATAAAATGGGAGACGAAAATAAATTAAAAGTAGGGCAGATTTGGAAGTATAATACCAATGATAATTCTACAGTTATAATTTTAAAAATAGAAAGTCGTAGAGGTGTAGATATTGTTCATATAGCTGTTAATGGTCTTAATTCAAAAGAATTTAAAAATATTGGGCATCTTCCATTTGATAAAAATACACTTATTGAAAGTTTAACCGAAATGATAAGTGAGGATAATATTTTGCCAGATTTTGAAGAGGGTTATAATCAATGGAATGAAGCCTTTGAAAATGAAACAGGTGGAATTTTTACAATAAGTATTAAAGATGCTGTTAAATTTATAGTTGATATAGCAAATAAAGGTAAATAATATGATTTTAGAAATGAAAATTCCTTCCCCAGGGGAGTCAATTACAGAAGTAGAAATATCATCTTGGTTAGTTAAAGATGGCGATTATGTAAAAAAAGACCAGCCAATTGCTGAGGTAGATTCTGACAAAGCAACATTAGAATTACCTGCTGAAAAAAGCGGAGTAATAACTTTAAAAGTAGAAGAGGGGGAAGTAATAGAAGTTGGCTCTGTTATCTGTTTAATTGATGTAGATGCCGAAAAACCTGATAGTGAGGAAACACCAAAAGAAGAAAAAACATCGTTAGAAAAACCGTCTGATTCAGTAGAAGTAAAATCTACCACTTACGCAAAAGGAACAGCGTCTCCTTCTGCAAGGAAAATTTTAGAGGAAAAAGGTATTAATCCCGATGAAATAAAAGGAACAGGAAAAGACGGTCGTATAATTAAGGAAGATGCTATTAATGCGGTTAAATTGCTAAAAACTCCAATAGAAAATGGTTTAAGAGGCTCTAATCGTAAAAAATTATCAATGCTTCGTAGAAAGGTTGCTCAACGTTTAGTTTCTGTTAAAAATGAAACGGCAATGTTAACCACATTTAATGAAGTTAATATGCAACCTATTTTTGATTTACGTAAAAAATACAAAGAAATTTTTAAAGAGAAGCACGGAGTAAGTTTAGGTTTTATGAGTTTCTTTACAAAGGCGGTAACAAGGGCATTACAAATGTATCCTGATGTAAATTCAATGATAGATGGTGATTATAAAGTAGAGTTTGATTATCAAGATATTTCCATTGCAGTTTCAGGACCTAAAGGATTAATGGTTCCTGTAATTAGAAATGCTGAAAATTTAACATTTAAGGGTATAGAAAGTGAGGTAAAACGTTTAGCCATTAGGGCAAGAGAAGGGCAAATTACTGTTGATGAAATGGTGGGTGGAACATTTACAATTACTAATGGTGGTGTTTTTGGTTCAATGTTATCAACACCAATTATTAACCCACCACAAAGTGCTATCTTAGGAATGCATAATATTGTAAATCGTCCAATGGCAGTTGATGGTGAAGTGGTAATTCAACCAATAATGTATGTCGCCTTATCTTATGACCATAGAGTTATTGACGGGCGAGAATCAGTAGGTTTTTTAGTGGCTGTTAAAGAAGCGTTAGAAAATCCTGTTGAATTATTAATGAATGGAGATATTGAAAAGGCTTTGGAAATATAAAATTTAAATAAAATGGGATATTCATTTAGAAATACAGAAAAATTTTCTATTGAAATAAAAAAAAATGAAGAACTAAACTTAGCTGAATTTATTGATAGAGCAAAGCATATAAGCGGAATACAAATAAATTCATTTTATTTTGAAGAGGGTATAAATATTTCTGAAGCTAATCAGGAATACATGAGGGAAATGCTTCAAATAAACCCTGATATAAGTTTTAGAATTTATGGTGGAGTTGATTTTGATATTGCTCAAATTAAATATTTATATTTTTTGAAAAATCTTTCAATTCAAGCTATTGGATGTATTTCTGGCTTAAATTTTCTTACTTCATTTAAGGATTTAAAATCTTTACGACTTGTATCAGATGAATTAGAAAATTTAGATTTTCTTGAACACTTAACTCAATTAGAAGTTTTCCGATTAGAGCAAAATTCAAAAATAATAAAAAATATAGATTTAACTCCCATTGCAAATTTAACAAACCTAAAAACGATAAGTTTTAATGGCTATGGTAAAAATTTAGAAAATATATTTTTAAATTTAAATAAATTAGAGGTAATAAGGTTACGGTCTATTTCCTCTATAAATTCGTTGGAATGTATCTCTCATATTCAATCATTAAAAAAAGTAATAATTCAGTTAGGTGGAGTTTATAGATTATCAACTCTTGAAAAATTAAAAAACTTACAATATTTACAATTATGGCGTATTAATAAATTAGAAGATATATCTTTTATCTCAAATATGAAAAATCTACAGTATATAGATTTAGAAACTTTAAATAAAATTAAAGAATTCCCAAATATTGAAAAATTAAAAAGACTAAAAAGAGTTAGATTAGCTTCTTGTAAAAATATGAGTGATTTTACTACTTTTTATAATACAAATTCTGTTACAGATTTTATTTATGAAAATGCGAATGATAATCATAGTCCAACAGATTTCTTACCTGTTATTAGTAATAAAAATATTACAAATATTGGAATTGGTTTTGTAAAAGTAAAAGACCAAAAAATAGTAAAAGAACTATTCATCCAATACAATAAGAAAGGAATGACACACCAATACCCAAGTTTTAGAGAAGAGTTTAAATTTATAAACAACTCCTAATTCGTATTCTTCGTATAAGGAATATTAAGTATAAATTATTTACTAACCTTTAAAACATCATTTATAATTTGTTCAAGTTTTACTTTTGGTAAAGCTCCTGTTGCCATTTGTGGGTCTTCATTTATTGGGCAAAATAATAAAGAAGGTAGGCTTCTAATACCAAAAATAGCTGATACTTCTTGTTCTACTTCCGTATTAACCTTATAAATTACAATTTTTTCTTTGTACTCTTCGCTTAATTGCTCTAAAATAGGAGCTAGCATTTTACATGGAGAACACCAATCTGCATAAAAATCAATAATTGCAGGAAGTTTTCCTGTATATTTAAACTCGTTATTTTCTTCGTAATTAAATACTTTTTCTAAAAAAGTATCTTTTGTTAACGTTTCTACCATTGTTTATATTTTTATGTAAAGTTAATAAATTAAGTTAAAATATTTATAAATAATTAAATAAATCATATATTTTATATTAAATTTGGTACATCAATCAATGAATTATTATAAAAATATGAAAAAAGTAATTATCCCTATTTTAAGTGCAGTGGTATTTTTTACTGCTTGTAAAAAACAATCAGACGAAAAAATGATAAATGTAAAGTACCCAGAAACAGCTAAAAAGCCTGTAGTAGATGAATATTTTGGAGAAAAAGTAACCGATAATTACCGTTGGCTTGAAGATGACCGAAGTAAAGAAACTGAAGAATGGGTTAAGGCTGAAAATAAAGTAACTTTTAATTATTTAAAGCAAATTCCGTATCGTGAGGAGTTGAAAAATCAATTATCAAAAATATGGAATTATGAAAGAGTAGGAACACCTTTTAAAGAAGGAAAATACACATATTTTTATAAAAATGACGGATTACAAAATCAAGCAGTTTTATATAGAAAAGATGAAAATGGAAAAGAAGAAGTTTTTTTAAACCCAAATACTTTTGCTGAAGATGGAACGACTTCGCTTGACCAAGTTTCATTTACAAAAGACGGAAGTTTAGTTGCTTATTCTATTTCAGAAGGTGGTAGCGATTGGCGAAAAGTTATCGTAATGAAAACCGAAAATAAAGAAATTGTAGGTAATACTTTGGTTGATATAAAATTCTCGGGGATTTCATGGAAAGGTAATGAAGGTTTTTTCTATTCAAGTTACGATAAACCAAAAGGAAGTGAACTTTCAGCAAAAACCGACCAACATAAACTATATTATCATAAACTTGGAACACCTCAAAAAGATGATAAAGTTATTTTTGGTGGAACAGATGCAGAAAAACACCGTTATGTTGGTGGGCAAGTTACTGATGACGGAAAATATTTATTAATTTCAGGAGCAACTTCAACTTCAGGTAATAAATTATTTATTAAAGATTTATCTAAAAAGAATAGCAAGTTAGTTACAATTATCAATAATTTTGATAGCGATACAAATTTAATCCACAACGAAGGAGATAAATTATTTTTAGTAACCAATTTAAATGCTCCTAATAAAAGAGTAGTTACTGTAAATGTTAAAAATCCTACTCCTAAAAACTGGAAAGATTTAATTTCAGAAACAGAAAATGTACTTGATGTTTCTACGGGTGGTGGTTATATTTTTGCAAAATATATGGTTGATGCTGTATCAAAAGTAAAACAATATGATTATAAAGGAAAATTAGTTCGTGAGGTGGAATTACCAGGAATAGGAACTGCTGGTGGTTTTGGTGGAAAGGAAAAAGCAACGGAATTGTATTTTTCATTCCAAAATTATAAAACACCTACTTCATCGTATAAATTCAATCCAAAAAACGGAAAATATGAGTTGTATTGGAAACCTGAAATTGATTTTAATTCTGATGATTATGAAAGTAAACAAGTGTTTTATACATCAAAAGACGGTACAAAAGTTCCTATGATTATCACCTATAAAAAAGGAATTGAATTAAATGGAAAAAATCCTACAATTTTATATGGTTACGGAGGGTTTAATGTTAGTTTAACCCCAAGGTTTAGTACTGCAAATGCTGTTTGGCTAAACAATGGAGGAATTTATGCTGTTGCAAATTTACGTGGTGGTGGAGAATATGGTAAAAAATGGCATAAAGCAGGAACTCAATTACAAAAGCAAAATGTTTTTGATGATTTTATTTCAGCGGGAGAATATTTAATTAAAGAAAAATATACTTCGTCAGATTTCTTGGCAATTCGTGGAGGGTCAAACGGAGGTTTATTAGTTGGTGCAACAATGACTCAACGACCAGATTTAATGAAAGTGGCACTACCAGCAGTAGGAGTGTTAGATATGTTGAGATACCATACATTTACAGCAGGAGCAGGTTGGGCTTATGACTACGGAACATCAGAACAAACTAAAGAAATGTTTAACTATTTAAAAGGATATTCGCCAGTTCATAATGTGAAAAAAGGTGTTGAATATCCTGCAACTATGGTAACTACAGGTGACCATGATGACCGTGTTGTACCAGCACATAGTTTTAAATTTGCTGCCGAATTGCAAGACAAACAAACAGGTAAAAACCCAGTATTAATTAGAATTGAAACTAATGCAGGGCACGGAGCAGGAACTCCTGTTGCAAAAATTGTTCAGCAATACGCTGATATATTTGGGTTTACACTTTGGAATATGGGAGTTAAAGAACTTCCTAAAAAATAATTGAAAAAAAAGTGTAACAAATTTTAAAAAATGAAGTCTAACTAAAAACAACTAATAAATAAAACTAATGAAAAAACGTAAAATTTCAATAATTACAGCATCAGTGTTAGCATTAACATTTGGGGCTTGTAAAACAGAGAAAAAAGCAGAAAAAGTAGTGCCAGGTATAGTATTAGAAAATATGGATACTTCGGTAAAACCAACCGATGATTTTTACAGATATGTAAACGGAAAATGGCTTGATAAAACTGAAATTCCTGCCGATAGAAGTACTTGGGGAGGTTTTGGTGAACTTCGTAAAAAAACTGACGAAGATGTATTAGTAATTTTAGATGATGCTATTAAAAACAAATCTTACGAAGTAGGTAGTGACCAAGAAAAAGCGGTTAATTTATACGAGAGTATAATGGATGTTGAAGCTCGTAATAAACAAGGAGTTGAACCATTAAAACCTATTTTAGCAAAAATTGAAGCTATTAAAACTAAAAAAGATATTGAAGATTTTATTAATGAAACTGCATCTTATAAAGGTAATCCATTCTTTGGTTTTGGTGTTTTCAATGATATGAAAAATAGTAAAATGAATGCAGGATATTTAGGTGGAGGTAGTTTAGGGTTATCTCGTGATTATCTTGTTGATGAAGATGAAGATACAAAAGGAAAGCGTAAAAAATACGAGGAATTTGTATCTGTTTTATTCCAAAAAATAGGAGATAGTAAAGAAGTTGCAGATAAAAATGCTGAAAAAGTTCTTGCTTTTGAAGTTGCTTTGGCAAAACCAAGAATGACTAAAGAAGAAAGTAGAGATGCAAGAAAGAAATATAACCCTATGACAGTTGCAGAGTTACAAAAATTATGTCCTGCAATTAATTGGAATGCTCATTTTAAAGCATTAGGGGTAACAGAACTTGATAAAGTAATTGTTACCGACCCTAATTACTTTAAAGCAATGAGTGAAATATTTAAAAATAGTTCAGTTGAAAATATAAAAACATTACTTCGTGCAGGTACTATTAATGGTGCTGCCGGGTATTTAACTACTGAATTAGAAAAAATAAATTGGGAGTTTTATGCTAAAACTTTAAGTGGTGCTAAAGAACAAAGACCTCGTAAAGAAAGAGCATTAGCATTAGTAAATGGAGTTATTGGTGAAGCATTAGGTAAGTTATATGTTGCTAAAAGATTTCCACCAGAGGCTAAAAAGAAAGCCGAAGAAATGATTGCAAATGTTCGTTTAGGATTTAAAAAGCGTATTGCTCAATTAACTTGGATGAGTGAAGAAACAAAGAAAAAAGCAGTTGAAAAATTAGATAAATTAACAGTTAAAATTGCTTATCCTGATAAGTGGAAAGATTACTCTAAATTACAAATTAAAAGTGTAAAAGATGGAGGAGTTTTAATTGAAAATTTAAAAAGTGTTAGAGAATGGGCTCACCACAGAAGTATTTCTAAATTAGGTAAACCTGTTGATAAAACTGAATGGGGAATGTCGCCACAAACAGTTAATGCTTATTTCAGTCCTTTAAATAATGAAATAGTATTCCCAGCGGCAATCTTACAACCACCATTTTATAACTATCAAGCTGATGAAGCTGTAAATTATGGAGGAATTGGTGCTGTAATTGGACACGAAATTTCACATAGTTTTGATGATTCAGGAGCAAGATTTGATGGAGATGGAAACTTAAACAACTGGTGGACAAAAGAAGATGCTGAAAAATTTGCAAAAGTTGGTGGAGCATTAATTAAGCAATATGATGATTTAGTTGCTGTTGATGATGTGCATGTAAACGGAACATTTACATTGGGTGAAAATATTGGAGATTTAGGAGGTGTTCAAGCGGCTTATGAAGGATTACAAATTTTCTTAAATAAAAATGGTCGTCCTGAAAAAATTGACGGATTTACACCAGAGCAAAGATTCTTTTTATCTTGGGCAACTGTTTGGAGAACAAAATCTCGCGACCAATATGTGAGAAATCAAGTTAAAACTGACCCTCATGCTCCAGCTCCATTTAGAGGATATGTTCCTTTAAAAAATGTTGATGCTTTTTATAAAGCGTTTGATATTAAAGAAGGAGATAAAATGTATTTAAAACCAGAAGATAGAGTTAGAATTTGGTAATAATATATTATAATTTTTAAACTAAAACCGGTACTTTAAGTATCGGTTTTTTTAGTTTGCGTATATTCGTAAAATAAATTTAATTGTATGCAAACTTTTATTTCAGAAACTATAAAAGATATTTTACAACAAACACAATCGTTTGAAGATGTTGTTTTTGTATTACCCTCAAGGCGTTCAGGTTTTTTTGTAAAACAATGTTTAAAAGATGAAATTTCGGTTGGTTTTTTACCCGAAATTATAAATATTGAAGAATTTGTTTCTCAAGTTTCAGAAATAAAAAAGATTGATTCTGTTCAATTATTATTTCATTTTTATACAATTTATAAAGAAAAAGAAAAAAATCCTGATACGTTTGATGTATTTTCTTCGTGGGCATTTACTATTTTACAAGATTTTAATGAAATAGACCAGCATTTAATAAATACCCAAGATATTTTTGTTTATTTAAGAGATATTAATAGGTTAAAAAAATGGTCAGTAAAAGGAACTTTTAACGAAACGGAATTAATAAAAAATCATAATTCATTTATTGAAAATTTAAATGAATATTACAATTTGTTTTATAAATTTTTAATTGAAAATAAAATTGGTTATCAAGGAATTTTATACCGTGAAGCAGTAAAAAAGATTGATAATTTTTTAGAAAAAAACAGAAATAAAAAGTTCTTTTTTATAGGATTTAATGCTTTAAATAAAGTAGAAGAATTTTTGTTTCAAAAATTACTTTCTGAAAATAAAGCAGAGGTTTATTGGGATATTGATTCATCGTTTTTAAATACTAATCATCAAGCAGGAAATTTTATTAAAAAATACAAGAAAGAGTGGAAGTTTTACGAGAAAAATGAAATTAAATCAATAGGAAGTTGGTTTGAAAAAGATAAAAATATTCAGGTAATAGGTGCTTCAAAAAATATAACTCAGCTAAAATATGCAGGAGAAATTTTATCAAAAATTCCTGATTATGAAAATACAGCATTAGTATTGGCAGATGAAACTTTATTGCCAATTACCCTTAATTCTTTACCTGAAAATGTAAAGGATATTAACATTACAATGGGGTACCCATTAAAGAATATTCCTACAACAAATTTATTTTTTTCAATTTTTCAATTATTTCTTAGTCAGGAAAAATTACAGAAAGTAGAGGGAAATCTTTTTTACCATAAAGATGTGGTACGTTTTGTAAAACAAGCACTTATTTATAAGTTATTAAATGGTAATAATTTATTCATTTCAGATAAAATTGTTTCACAAATTTCACAAGAGAATAAAACATTTATTTCACAAAATTATTTAGCATCTTTTTTAAAAGAATTACCGAAAGAAACACAAAATATAATTAATTCAGTTTTTGAGAAAAATGTTTCAATCGCTAATTTTATTGATAGAATAATTAATGTAATAAATCTTTTAAAGGAAGAAGCAAATGAGTTAGAAAAGGAGTATTTATTTAGGTTTTATACGGTATTTATACAGTTACAAAATTTACATTCTCACTACGAATATTTAACCGATTTAAAAACATTATATAAATTTTTTAAACAATTAATTTCATCTGAAACATTGTCTTTTCAAGGAGAGCCATTACAAGGTTTACAGTTAATGGGAATGTTAGAAACTCGTGTTTTAGATTTTAAAAATATTATTTTAACCTCAGTTAATGAGGGGGTATTACCGTCTAACACTCAACAAAGTTCTTTTATCCCTTTTGATGTAAAAGTAGCCTTTGGCTTACCTACGTATAGAGAAAAAGATGCTATTTTTTCGTATCATTTTTTTAGATTAATTCAAAGAGCAGAAAATATATATTTAATCTACAATACTGAACACGACAGTTTTGGAAATGGAGAAAAAAGTAGATTTATAATGCAGTTAGAGTTATTAAAAAACGGAATAATATCAAAAAATATAAGTCCAAAAGTAATAACTAAAAACACCGAATTACAAGAAGTAAAAAAAGATAATGAAGTTTTAAAAAACTTAAAAGAATTAGCTGAAAAAGGAATTTCCCCCTCAGCAATAACTAATTATTTGTATAATCCTATTGAATTTTATAAGCAAAAAATATTAAAAATAAGTGAATTTAAAGAAGTAGAGGAAGAAATTGCATATAATACTTTAGGAAATGTAGTTCACGAAACTTTAGAGGAGTTATACAAGCCATTTTTAGGTAAATTTATTGTTTTAGATGATATTACAGAAATGCAAAAAAAGGTTAAGCCTTTGGTAAAAAAGCATTTTGTTAATTATTTTAAAAATGGAGAAATATCTACAGGAAAAAACAGATTAATTTTTGAAGTAACTAATAGGTTTGTAGAAAATTTTTTAAGAGAAGAAAAAAAATTACTTTCTGATGAAAATAATAGATTAAAAATTATTGCTACTGAACAAAATTTATCAGTACTAATAACTATTGACGGGGTTAATTTCCCAATAAAAATACACGGACAAGTTGATAGAATTGACGAGCTTAACGGAACAACAAGAATAATTGATTATAAAACAGGAATGGTAAGCTCAACCGAATTAAAAATGGTAGATTTTAACCAAATAAAAGATTATAAATACTCAAAATGTATTCAAGTTTTGCTATACGCGTTTTTGTATATTAATTCTGAGAATTATAATGAAAATAATCCTTTAGAAGCAGGTGTTTTCTCGTTTAAAAATTTAAAAAGTGGTTTTTTAAAGGTTAATTTTTCATCAAATTATAGAAATCCTGATAATTTTATTACAGAAGAAAAAATTGATGATTTTATGGAAGAAATTAAAATATTACTTCAAGAAATATTTAATATTAATAAAAATTTTAAAGAGCCTAAAAACTTGCCTTTTTAGTGATTTATATATTACTTTTGCTGAAAAACCTATAAAACGAAATGAAAACAGTAAACGACTTTAATTTTGAGAATAAAAAAGCCTTAATACGTGTAGATTTTAATGTGCCTTTAAATGATAATTTTGAGGTTACTGATGATAACAGAATTCAGTCTGCAAAATCAACCATAATTAAAATCTTGGAAGATGGTGGTAGTTGTGTATTAATGTCTCATTTAGGGAGACCACAAGGCGTTGAGGATACGTATTCATTACGTTATTTAGTAGATTCAATAACTGATATTATTGGGGTACAGGTTAATTATGTTGATGATTGTGTGGGGGAAAAAGCAGAAAAAGCAGTGGCAGAATTAGAAATGGGAGAAATTTTGTTATTAGAAAATTTACGTTTTTATGATGAAGAAACAGCAGGAGACGTTCAATTTGCCGAAAAATTATCAAAATTAGGAGATATATATGTAAATGATGCTTTTGGTACAGCTCACAGGGCTCACGCATCAACATCAGTTATTGCACAATTTTTCCCTGAAAATAAGTGTTTTGGTTTATTGTTAGCCAAAGAAATTGAGAGTATTGATAAGGTTTTAAATAATTCAGAAAAGCCTGTAACAGCAATTTTAGGAGGCTCAAAAGTATCTTCAAAAATTACCATTATTAATAATATAATTGATAAAGTTGATAATATAATTATAGGAGGAGGAATGGCATTTACCTTTATTAAAGCATTAGGAGGTAGTGTAGGGAATTCATTAGTTGAAGAAGATAAATTACAATTAGCGTTAGATATTTTAAAACAAGCAAAAGAAAAAAATACTGAAATTTATTTACCAACAGATGTAGTAGTTGCCGATAATTTTTCAAACGAAGCAAATACGCAAGTAGTAAATATAAATGAAATTCCTGACGGTTGGATGGGGTTAGATGTAGGTTTAAAAACCAACGAAAAATTTGCAGAGGTTTTAAAAAATTCAAAAACTATTTTATGGAATGGTCCTTTAGGAGTTTTTGAAATGGAAAAATTTGCTAACGGAACTATACAATTGGGTAATGCTGTTGTAGAGGCAACTGAAAACGGAGCATTTTCACTTGTTGGTGGGGGTGATAGCGTTTCTGCTGTTAAACAATTTGGGTTTGCTGATAAGGTAAGCTATGTTTCAACAGGAGGAGGTGCTATGTTAGAAAGTTTAGAGGGTAAAAAATTACCAGGGATTGATGCAATTTTATCATAATAAAACAATGAACAAATAGGCTTTATTAAATTTTAAAGCCTATTTATTCTTAAGCCTATCAGATAATCTTTGGTAAATTTGTAAATTAAATTCAGGTACTATTGAAATTATGTGTTCAAAAATATTAGACTGAACTTGTTCATAGTTTACAAAACTTTTTTCTTTACAGAAGAAATAAATTTCAATAGGAACACCAATTTCGGTAGATTGTAATTGGCGTACCATAAAGGTCATATCAGTATTTACGTATCCTGTACTTAATA
Organism: Tenacibaculum sp.; assembly: GCA_018456245.1. Classification (GTDB taxonomy): domain Bacteria; phylum Bacteroidota; class Bacteroidia; order Flavobacteriales; family Flavobacteriaceae; genus Polaribacter. The sequence continues at coordinate 24,925 of JAGYHQ010000003.1, forward strand.
AGTAATTTTCAATATATCTTCTAAAAGTTCCTATATTACTTATTTTACGTTGGTTAACCCATTCTTTTTCCCCTTTATTACTGTTTTCAAGTTCTTCTAATTTATTTGAAATATATTTTTCTAATAGTTTAAACTTTCTTAAACGGTTAATTTCTTCAGTAGATAAAAAGTGAATAGAATTCATATCAATTTTAATATGTCTTTTTATTCTTCTTCCGCCAGATTCTTCCATTCCCTTCCAGTTGGTAAAAGATTCCGCCATTAATTTGTAGGTAGGAATTGTGGTTATGGTTTGGTCAAAATTTTGGATTTTAACGGTATTTAAACTAATTTCAGTTACTGTTCCGTCAGCATTATCTTTTGGTAAAGAAACCCAATCACCAACTTTAACCATTTTATTTGCTGAAAGCTGAATACCAGCAACAAACCCCATAATTGTGTCTTTATATACAATTAAAAGAATGGTAATCATAGTACCTAAACCTTTTAGGATATCAATAAAATTTCTGTTTGCAAAAATTGATATTATTGCTATAATTCCTAAAGAGAACAGAATAACTTTTATAAGTTGTAGGTATAACTGAGGGTTATCTATCTCTCCCTCAATGTTTTTAGAAATATCACTAATGGCATTTATAACTGAGTTAGCCAATATTAAAAACACTATTATAAAGTAACTATCTATAAAAAGTTCAATAATATGGCGTAAATCTTCAGATGCTATAAAGTGATAGAAATTTAATACAACAATTGCGGGTATAAAGTTAGAGATTTTAGAAAAAACTTTATTTTCTAACAAAGCCTCTCTCCAACCAATTTTTGTTTTTCCTATAATTACAGGAGCTAAACTTCTCATTAATTTAGTAGCAATTCTATTTGCAACCCAAGCAAAAAGAAGTATTAATATAAATACGATAATTGATTGCACTACAACAGCCCAAAATGCAGGTAAATGTATTGTTTCTTGTAAAATAGAAACTGTTTGTTCCCTAAATTGAATTAAAAATTCTTTCACTTTTTTTGTTTTATTCCTTCTTTAACAAAAGAGAAGAAAAATTTTGCCAAAATTAGTGAAAAAATGTATGATAGTATATGTTTTTTACAATATTATACTTTGTGTTTTTTATAATTATTTTGTTTTATTTTTTTAATCGTTTGAGAAAATACTGACTAAATCCAAATGCACCAAATAAAATATTTATTAAAGAGATATTTTTATTAAAATTATTAATAAAAGACACATTAACAATATTAAATAAAAATATAACTATAAATGGAATTATTAGAAAATCAGATATTTCATTAAGCCTTTTATTAAGGGGATATAAAAATAAACCCAATAACATTAAAACCACAGAAATAATGTAAAAAGTAGTATTTGATATAGTATAATTAACTATCTCTATAAATAGAGATATAGACCCTATCAAATACAAAAGAAAAATAATTTTCTTAAACATAATCTTCAATACCATTACAAGAACAGATTAAATTTCTATCACCAAAGGCATCATCAACACGGCGAACTGATGGCCAAAATTTATTTTCAGCAATATAACTTAATGGGAAACCTGCTTTTTTACGAGAATATGGTAAATTCCATTCATCAGCGGTAAGCATAGCCTCGGTATGTGGTGCGTTGTGTAAAACATTATTTTCATCATCTTTTAATGATTCATCAATTTCTTTTCGTATAGATATTAACGCATCACAAAAACGGTCTAACTCTTCTTTATTCTCGCTTTCTGTTGGCTCAACCATTAATGTTCCTGCTACGGGGAAAGAAACTGTTGGTGCGTGGAAACCGTAATCCATTAGCCTTTTAGCAATATCGCCAACTTCAATTCCGTTTTCTTTAAAAGCTCTACAATCTAAAATCATTTCGTGTGCAACATGTCCGTTTTCTCCTGTATATAAAGTTTGGTAGGCGTTTTGTAAACGCTTTTTCATATAATTTGCATTTAAAATGGCATTTTTTGTAGCGTTTGTTAGTCCGTTAGCACCAGACATTGCAATATATCCGTAAGAAATAAGGCAAGCCAATGCAGACCCCCAAGGAGCAGAAGAAACGGCTGTAATTGCTTTTTCTCCGCCAGTTGTTACAACAGGGTTTGTTGGTAAAAACGGAACTAATTGAGGAGCAACACAAATTGGTCCTACACCCGGTCCTCCACCTCCGTGAGGAATTGCAAATGTTTTATGTAGGTTTAAGTGGCAAACATCAGCACCTATTGTTGCAGGATTTGTAAGTCCTACTTGAGCATTCATATTGGCACCGTCCATATAAACTTGCCCTCCATTATCGTGAATAATTTTTGTAATTTCGGTAATAGAACTTTCAAAAACTCCGTGAGTTGATGGGTAAGTTACCATTAAAGCCGATAAATTATCTTTGTGTAATTCGGCTTTTTCTTTTAAATCTTCTACATCAATATTTCCGTTCTCATCGGTTTTTGTAACTACAATTTTCATTCCTGCTAAGGCAGCCGATGCAGGATTTGTTCCGTGTGCTGATGCAGGAATTAAACATACATTTCTACTACCCTCCCCATTTGCGTTATGATATGCACGTATTACCATTAACCCAGCATACTCACCGTTAGCACCAGAATTTGGTTGTAAAGATGTTCCTGCAAAACCAGTAATAATATTTAATTGTTTTTCTAAATTAGAAAGCATTTCACGATAACCTTCAGCTTGATTTGCAGGTACAAAAGGATGAATATTCGCCCATTGTGGGTTACTTAACGGTAACATTTCAGAGGCAGCATTTAATTTCATCGTACAAGAGCCTAATGAAATCATTGAATGATTTAATGCTAAATCTTTACGTTCTAATTTTTTAATATAACGCATCATATCGGTTTCCGATTGATACTTGTTAAATACCTCACTCTCTAAAAATGGAGTGTTTCTTTGTAAATTTTTAGGGATTATATTTTTAACACAATCTGTAGAATAATGATTTATATCAATTTTTTTATTAACACCAAAACACGATAAAATATCAACGATTTCTTTCATTTCAACCGTTTCATTTATAGAAATTGAGATGTATTTTTCATCAATATAATTAAAGTTAATTTTTTTGCTTTCGGCAATTTCTTTAACTTTTGTAACGTCTTTAACTTCTACTAATAAGGTATCAAAAAATACAGAATTTTTTTGTTTAATTCCTGCTTCCTTTAATTCGATGTTAATCATTTTTGTATTAAAATGAATTTTATCAGCAATAAATTTAATTCCGTCTTTTCCGTGATAAACTGCATACATTCCTGCCATAACAGCTAATAAAACTTGGGCAGTACAAATGTTTGATGTTGCTCGTTCTCTTTTAATATGTTGCTCGCGGGTTTGTAACGCCATACGTAAGGCTCTGTTTCCGTCAGCATCTTTTGTTACACCTATAATACGCCCCGGTATATTACGTTTGTATTCTTCTTTGGTTGCAAAATAACCAGCATGTGGTCCACCATAACCTAACGGAATACCAAAACGTTGTGTTGTTCCTACTACAACATCAACCCCGAACTCAGCAGGAGCTTTTAACATTGCTAATGATAAAATATCAGCCGCAACAGTTACTTTTATTTTGTTTTCGTTTGCTTTCTCTACAAAATCAGTATAATCATAAACTTGCCCGTGTTTTGCAGGGTATTGTAAAATTGCACCGAAGAAATCTTCAGAAAAATCAAAATTTTCGTGATTTCCTACAACTAATTCAATTCCTAATGGTGTAGACCTTGTTTGTAAAACAGATAAGGTTTGAGGTAAAATTTCTTCTGAAACAAAGAATTTATTAGCCCCTGTTTTTTTCTTTTCACGTTCACGAACACTAAATAATAAAGCCATTGCCTCTGCAGCTGCTGTTCCTTCATCTAACAATGATGCGTTGGCTAATTTCATTCCTGTTAAATCGCATATCATAGTTTGGAAGTTTAGTAATGCTTCAAGTCTTCCTTGTGCAATTTCTGCTTGATATGGGGTATAAGCCGTGTACCAACTTGGGTTTTCTAAAATATTTCTTTGAATTACCGACGGTAAAATAGCTTCATTATATCCTAAACCAATATAACTTTTAAAAACCTTGTTTTTATGTGCTAATTCGTTAATATGGTTTAAGTACTCATATTCACTCATTGCAGGAGCTAAATTTAACTCATTTTGCAATTTAATATTACTTGGTACAGTTTCATTAATTAATTGGTCTAAACTATTAACTCCAATAGTTTTTAGCATTTCTTTTTGCTTATCTTCATTAGAGCCTATATGACGTAGTTGGAATGAATTTGTGTTCATTATAATTTTAATATTTTAAGGTGCATAAAGCCACTAAAATACAAAACATATTGCAAATGAATACAAAATATTTTTTAACTAATTTTTATATTTATTAGCATATGGCTTACTTTTGGTGTTTTAATAAACAATTATTTAACAAATACGAGTATAAATTTTACAAGAGATAATAAAAATAATATAGTTTACCAAAAAAAGGCAGGTGTTACACATAAATTCTTCGCTTATACTGAAAATATAAAAAGAGAAAAAACGTTAGAAAATGTAGACTATGTTATAAGTAGTTTAGATGAATTTTTAACAATAAATAACATTAATGGTAAATAAAATATTAAAACCTGAAAAAGGAGATTATTACGTAAATGAAAAGGGTTATCGTGTTTTTACAGAAAAATATCATTTAAAACGTAGCTATTGTTGTAAAAGTGGGTGTAAACATTGCCCTTATGGATATGATAAAAAAACAGACAAGTTTAAAAATAAATAGTATGAAAAAATTAGTAGTAATAGCAGTAGTATTTTTATTAACAGGTTGTGCAGAGTTACAAAAAGCTGTTAATTATCAATTAGGGCAACAAGGGGGAGTTTTATCTCAATTAGATATTGAACAAGGATTGCGTCAGGCATTGGATAATGGAATTCAAAATCAAGTAACAAAATTAACAGCTGTTGATGGCTTCTATCGTAATGAATTGGTTAAAATTTTATTACCAAAGGAACTGCAAGTGGTTGATAAAACATTAAGAAAAGTAGGTTTAGGTAAATTAGCAGATGAGGGTTTAAAAGTTATTAATAGGGCAGCTGAAGATGCAGTGAAAACAGCAACACCAGTATTTGTAAACGCAGTAAAAGAAATAACATTTACTGATGCTAAAAATATTTTATTAGGGGCTGATAATTCTGCAACAAGTTATTTACAAGGTAAAACACAAAAGGAATTGTATTCTAAATTTAACCCTATTATTAAAAAATCATTTGCTAAGGTTGGGGCAGACCAAATTTGGACTAACTTAATTAACAAATATAATAGCCTAATATTTGTAAAAAAGGTAAATCCTAATTTAACCGATTATGTTACAAATGAAGCCTTAAACGGAGTTTTTAAAATGATAACTTTAGAGGAGAAGAAAATCCGTAATAACATAGGAGCAAGAAATACAGATTTATTGCGTAAAGTTTTTGCTTTGCAGGATTATAAATAGTTATATTTAAAAACTTTTGTTTAAATAACATATTGTAATTATTAATTGTAGAATTATATCTTTTTGAAGAATAAAAATAAAATAATAATGAGACAGAATATAGTAGCAGGTAATTGGAAAATGAACAATAATCTTAGTGAAACTAAGAAACTTATTAAAGAAATTAAGAAAAATTTAAAATCGGTAAACCTTAAAAACACACGAGTTTTTATATCGCCTACGTTTGTAAATTTAAGAACAGCAGTAAAAAAGACAAAAAAATGTGAAATAGAGGTTGTTGCACAAAATATGCACTACGAAGAAAAAGGAGCATTTACAGGAGAAATTTCTGCTGATATGTTGTTAAATTTGGGTGTTAATACTGTTATTTTAGGACATTCTGAACGCCGAGAATATTTTGGAGAAACTGATGAAATTCTTACAAAAAAAGTAAATACAGCATTAAAAAATAATTTAGAAATAGTTTTTTGCTTTGGAGAAAAATTGGAGGATAGAGAAAATAAAAATCATTTTAAGGTAGTAGAAAGCCAATTAAAAAATGTGTTATTTCACCTATCAAAAAAAGAAATAAAAAATATAATTTTAGCGTATGAGCCCGTATGGGCAATAGGTACGGGTAAAACCGCTACTGCTAATGAAGCACAAGAAATACACGCTTTTGTAAGAAAATTATTAGCAGAGCAGTATGATAAGGAAACGGCAAATTCAATTTCTATTTTATATGGAGGAAGTGTGAAACCTAATAATGCACAAGAAATTTTTTCAAAAGAAGATGTAGACGGTGGGTTAATAGGAGGAGCATCATTAAAAGCTGATGATTTTACTGCAATTATAAAATCGATTTAATTATGGAAAGTATTTATATAGAATACAATTTTATAGTAGAGCCAAAAGACCCTGCTACTGAAATTTTAATTGCAGAACTAGGAAATGCAGGATTTGAAAGTTTTGTTGAAAATGATAATGGAGTTACTGCATACATTCAAAAAAATGAATGGTATGAAGATATTCTATCAGATATTTATATTTTATCTTCTGATGAATTTTTAATAAAATATGAGATAAAAGAGATTGAGCAAACAAATTGGAATAGTGAGTGGGAAAAGAATTTTAAACCAATTCAAGTTGATGATTTAGTTAGTGTTAGGGCTCCTTTTCACGAAAAACCAAATTTAAAATATGATATTGTTATTGAGCCAAAAATGAGTTTTGGAACGGGGCATCATGAAACTACTCATATGATGTTACAACATTTAATTGATTTAGATATTGAAAACAAAAAAGTTCTTGATATGGGATGCGGAACAGGAATTTTAGCAATTTTCGCTGAAATGAAAGGAGCAAAACCTATTGATGCTATTGATATTGATAATTGGTGCTATGTAAATTCAATTGAAAATGTAGAGCGAAATAATTGTAATAATATTTCAGTTTTTGAGGGTGATGCATCTCTGTTAAATGGTAAAAATTATGATATAATTATTGCAAATATTAACAGAAATATATTGTTAAATGATATTAAAAAATATTCAAAATGTTTATCAAAGGGAGGTGTTTTACTTTTAAGTGGGTTCTATAAAGAAGATATTTCAATAATTGATGAAGAGGCAATGAAATACGATTTATTGTTAGAAAAAACTATTGAACGAAATAATTGGGTAGGGTTACGATATAAAAAAACACAGTAATGTCAAAATTAATATCAGGATTTTCAAAACTTACGAAAGAGGAAAAAATAAATTGGTTAGCAGAAAATTATTTTAATAACCAAGAGGAAACTATAAAAATCATTAAAAAATATTGGCATTCTAATGCTAAATTACAGCAACTTCATGATGATTTTATAGAAAATACCATTACAAATTTTTATCTGCCTTATGGTATTGCTCCAAACTTTGTAATTAATAATAAGGAATACGTTATTCCTATGGTTATTGAAGAAAGTTCTGTGGTTGCATCAGCATCAAAAGTTGCTAAATTTTGGAGTACGAGAGGAGGATTTAAAACTAAGGTAATTTCTACTACAAAAACAGGTCAAATTCATTTTATATATAAGGGTAATTTTTCTGATTTAGAAGATTATTTCAATTCAAAAAAAGATGATTTTAAAACAGCAACATCAAGCATTACCAAAAATATGGAAAAGCGTGGTGGAGGTATTTTAAATATAGAATTGGTTGATAAAACATTAAGTTTAGAAAACTATTATCAAATTAACGTTACGTTTGACACCAAAGACTCAATGGGGGCAAACTTCATAAACTCTTGTTTAGAAGCCATTGCAAATTCCTTTAGAAAAGATGATATTGATATTATAATGAGTATCCTGTCAAATTACATTCCTCAATGTTTAGTAAGGGCAGAGGTAAGCTGTAAAATTGAAGATTTAGGAGGGGAAGATCCATATAAATTTGCCAAAAAATTTGAACAAGCAGTTAAAATTGCAGAAATAGAGCCATATAGGGCAGTTACTCATAATAAAGGTATTATGAACGGAATTGATGCAGTTGTATTAGCCACAGGTAATGATTTTAGGGCTATTGAGGCAGGCGTTCACGCATATGCATCAAAAAACGGAAAATACACAAGTTTATCACATTGTGAAGTTGTAGATGATAATTTTAAATTTTGGATAGAACTTCCTTTAGCAGTAGGAACAGTTGGTGGGCTAACTAAGTTACACCCAATGGCGAAATTATCGTTAGAATTATTACAGCAACCGTCAGCAAAGGAATTAATGGAGATTATGGCAACGGCAGGTTTAGCTCAAAATTTTGGTGCTTTAAGTGCTTTAACAACCAAAGGAATTCAATATGGGCATATGAAAATGCACTTAAATAATATTTTAAATCAGTTAAACGCTACTGATGAGGAAAAAGAAGTAATTTCAAAATATTTTGAAAATAAAACAGTTACACATAGTGCTGTACTTAATAAATTTAACGAATTACGAAAATAAATTCTAATCAAACCTCACAGGTTTATGAATTCAAAATAAATGAACTTTTACAGCAATGGAAAATTATTATTAACAGGCGAATATCTTGTTTTAGATGGAGCAAAATCTTTAGCAATTCCTACAAAATTTGGGCAAGATTTGCAATTAGAACCGATACAAGAAAATGAACTTATTTGGGCGAGTTTTACTAACGAAAATATTTGTTGGTTTGAGGCTCGGTTTAGTTTGCCAAATATCCGTTTGATATCGGCAACGTTTAATTCAAATAATGAGGGAAATAGCGAAATGATTGCTGAAACTTTGCAAAATATTCTTCAAGAAGCAAGAAGATTAAATCCAAAATTTTTAGATACAAAAAACGGATTTATAGCTAAAACGTATTTAACGTTTCCTCAAAATTGGGGGCTTGGAAGTTCATCAACTTTGATAAATAATATTGCGACTTGGGCAGAAGTCAATCCGTTTACATTACTTTGGAATAGTTTTTCGGGCAGTGGTTACGATATTGCTTGTGCAAAAGAAAATACGGCTATTTTTTATACGCTTGAAAATAAAAAACCGATTATTGAAAATGTAAATTTTCAACCAAACTATAAAGATGAATTATTTTTTATTCATTTAAACAAAAAGCAAAACAGCCGAGAAGGAATTGTCGAATACAAAAAAAACAGAAACAATCTAACCTCTGAAATTAAGCAAGTTTCTGAACTTTCTAATGAATTTTATTCAGCAAAAAACATAAATGATTTAGATAAAATTATAACCGAACACGAGCAAATTATAAATTCAATAATTAAGCAAAAACCTGTAAAAATTAGGTTATTTAATGATTATTTTGGGCAAATAAAAAGTCTTGGTGCTTGGGGTGGCGATTTTATTCTTGCCACAGGAAATGATGACACACCGAGATATTTTAAAAATAAAGGGTTTGATACTATTTTAAAGTATAACGAAATGATAAAACAATAATATTATAAAACACGAATTTAGAAAATATGAGAATAGAACATGAATTAAAATTAGGATTTAAAGATGTAATGTTTCGTCCGAAACGCTCTACACTTAAATCTCGTTCAGAAGTTGATTTAGAAAGAGAATTTACTTTCTTACATACAAAAAAGAAATGGAAAGGTGTTCCTATTATTTCAGCAAATATGGACACTGTCGGGACTTTTGAAATGGCAAATGCTTTGGCAAAAGATAAAATAATAACAGCAATTCATAAGCACTATTCTATTGAGGAGTGGGACAACTTTTTAAAAGACAAGGATAAAGAATTTTTTCAGTATATCGCGTTAAGTACAGGAACAGGAAAAGCCGATGAAGAAAAAATTGACATCATATTAAAAAAACACACCAACATAGAATTTATTTGTATTGATGTTGCAAACGGTTATTCGGAGCATTTTGCTAATTTCGTGAGGAAAATTCGTAAAAAATATCCTGAAAAAATTATCATCGCAGGGAATGTTGTAACGGGCGAAATGGTTGAAGAATTACTTTTATCGGGTGCTGATATTGTAAAAGTTGGTATTGGGCCGGGTTCAGTATGTACAACTCGTGTAAAAACTGGGGTTGGTTATCCTCAACTTTCTGCAATTATAGAATGTGCCGATGCTGCTCACGGACTTGGCGGACATATTATAGGCGACGGAGGTTGTAAAATCCCCGGTGATGTTTCAAAAGCATTTGGTGGTGGTGCCGATTTTGTAATGCTTGGTGGTATGCTTGCAGGTCACGATGAAAGTGGTGGCGAAATGGTTGAAGAAAATGGCGAGAAATTCCGTTTATTCTACGGAATGAGTTCAAAAACAGCAATGGACAAACATTCAGGAGGGGTAGCAGAGTATAGAGCATCGGAAGGAAAAACTGTGAAAGTACCATATAAAGGAGCAGTTGCAGAAACGGTAAAAGATATTTTAGGTGGAGTTCGTTCAACTTGTACTTATATTGGCGCATCTAAATTAAAAGAACTTTCAAAACGAACAACTTTTATCCGTGTGCAAGAACAACATAATCAAGTTTTTGGAGATTAAATAAATTAACTCTCTTGTCATAAATTTATGGAAAAAGTAATAATAATCGGTGGTGGTGCAAGTGGATTTTTCACAGCAATAAACATAAAAGAACAAAACCCAAATTTAGAGGTTGTGATTTTGGAAAAAAGCAAATCTGTTTTGCAAAAAGTCAAAATTTCTGGTGGTGGGCGTTGCAATGTAACTCATGCTTGTTTTGAACCGAAAGAACTCGTGAAATTTTACCCACGAGGAGCAAAAGAATTACTAGGAGCATTTCATAAATTTATGACAGGAGATGTTTTTGAATGGTTTGAAAATAGGGGCGTTCCGTTAAAAATTGAAGAAGACGGGCGAGCATTCCCCGAAAGTAATTCATCACAAACCATTATTGATTGCTTTTTAAATTTAGCAAAAACACACAATATCATCATTAAAAAAGGGTGTGGAGTAAATGACTTTTATCCGAAAGAAAACAAATGGATTATTGAAACCAAAAACGAAACTTTTACTATCGATAAAATCATCGTTGCGTGTGGAAGTAACAAACGAATTTGGGATATTTCAAAAAAATTAAATCATACGATTATTGAGCCTGTTCCGTCGCTTTTTACATTTAATATTAACGACGAAATTATTAAAGATTTAGGTGGAATTTCAGTGCCAAATGCAACGGTAAAACTTGTAAATACTAAACTTGAAAATTACGGGGCATTATTAATTACACATTGGGGTTTGAGTGGTCCTGCGGTATTAAAATTATCGGCTTTTGGGGCAAGAATTTTAGCCGAAAAAGATTATAATTATGAAGTTGAGGTTAATTGGCTCTCTGTTCCGTTTGAAGAAATATTATTACAACTTAATGATTTAAAGCAAAATAACGCACGTAAAACAATTGGTATAAAATCGCCTTTTTCTGAAATTCCAAAACGTTTATGGGAACGAATTGTTATTGCATCAGGAAATAATATTAATGAAAATTGGGCTGATTTAAGTAAAAATCAACTACGAAAACTTTGCGAACAACTTACAAAATGCACTTTTAAGGCAAACGGAAAATCAACTTTTAAAGACGAGTTTGTAACCGCTGGCGGAATTGATTTAAAAGAAATTAACTTTAAAACCTTTGAAAGTAAACTTCATAAAAACCTATATTTTGTTGGCGAAGTTTTAAATATTGATGCCGTTACAGGTGGTTTTAACTTCCAAAATGCTTGGACGAGTGGTTTTATTTGTGCAAAATCACTTTAAAAAAATGTAAAATACATAAAGCCAGTGTTTTATATTAATTTATAAATTAGGATAAGTCGTTTTTTTTTTTTTCTTTGTGAGGTTAACTCAATTAAAATCAAACAAAAATGAAAAAATTATTTTTAGTATTAGTAGCCTCATTATTGGCATTTACGTCTTGTAGTAAAGACGATGGAAATAATAATCCTGAAAAAGAAAAAATTAAAAGAAAATTACAGAAAATAATTAGAACATCAAATAGTGGAACTGAAACTACTATTCTTACTTACGGAGGAAATGGCTTTGTTGAAAAAATTGATATTAATGAAGTAGTTAAACCAGATAAAATGTTTGATGAAGAAGGATATGAATATAATACTACTGTTAGATTTAATTATAATTCTAAAAATTATATTAATAAATATGAGTATTTTGTGAAAGAAAATGATGAAGATGATTTTTCAGGTTCAGCTTTGGTAAATTATGATGATAAAGGTAGGATAACATCTATTAAAGATAATGATAGTGAAGGAACAGATATTCGTATTTATAAATATGATAAAAAAGGTTTACTTGTTGAAGTTAAATATGAAGGAACATATGAAGATGAAGGAAAAGAAAAAAATCATGCTTATACAACAACTTATGAGTATGATGTTGAGGGTAATGTTTCAAAGAAAGTAATAAAATATGATGATCGTGAACTTAGTAGTGACGATGTAGCTACTTATACTTATGACAACAAAATAAATCCTACAAATTCAGTGTTTCCTAATAATTTTAAGTTAGGGTCATTAGGTGAAGGCATAATTTTAGAGAATTTTTTGAGTAATAATAATATAATTTCTAAAATGAATGGTCGTGGTACAGTAACAAATTATAAGTATACTTATGTAGATGACTTACCTGAAACTGTAACTTATGAATATTATGGAACTATTAATGGAGTAAAAAAAGTTACAGAAAAAGTTACAGAAACGTTATTTTATAACAACTAAATAAATACTTTTAAAAAGTAGTTTACAATTATATAGTGGTTTTGTATGAGTTTTAATTTATACAAAACCACTATATTTGTTTAAAATTTTAAGTATTGGAAACATCAGAGTTTATTTTTATAGGAGTAAAAGATTTAATTGACAAAGCAAAATTTACTTGGAAAACACCAAGTAATATTGCATTGGTAAAATATTGGGGTAAAACTAATCCGCAAATTCCTAAAAACGCATCAATTAGTTTTACATTAAATAATTGCCACACTACTACAACTATGGAGTTTGAAAAATCATCATCAAACAAAATAGATTTTGAGTTATATTTTGAAGGGCAAAAGAAAGATGAATTTAAACCAAAAATTAAAGAGTTTTTCAATCGTATATTAAAATATTGTTCATATTTAACTGATTATAAAATAATTATAAATTCTAAAAATTCATTTCCGCATAGTAGTGGAATTGCATCATCAGCAAGTGGAATGAGTGCAATTGCAATGTGTTTAATGAGTTTGGAAAGGGAATTAAATCCGTCAATTACTAACGAGTTTTTTAATAAAAAAGCATCATTTTTGGCTCGTTTAGGGTCGGGTAGTGCAAGTAGAAGTATTGAGGGAGATGTAGTTGTTTGGGGAAGTCATTCAAAAATTGAAAAATCATCAAACTTATACGGAATCAAATTTCCTTATAAAATTCACTCTGCTTTTAAAGATTATCAAGATACTATTTTGTTGGTAGATAAAGGCGAAAAACAAGTATCAAGTACCGTTGGGCATAATTTAATGCATAACCACCCATATGCTGAACAACGTTTTAAACAAGCTAATGAAAACGTTTTAAAACTGTCTGAAATTCTGCAAAATGGCAATATAAAAGAGTTCATTAATTTAGTTGAAAGTGAGGCTTTAACACTTCACGCAATGATGTTAACGAGTAATCCTTATTTTATTTTAATGAAACCCAACACATTGCAAATCATCAATAAAATTTGGGAATATAGAGCCAAAAACAATAGTAATGTTTGTTTTACTTTAGATGCTGGTGCAAATGTTCATTTATTATATCCGTTAAAAGAAAAAAAACAGATTGAGGTTTTTATAAAAAATGAATTAGCTGATTTTTGTGATAAGGGGCAAAATATTTGTGATAATTTAGGATTTGGTGCAAAAGAAATAATTTAACCATAAATTTAGTAAAATTTGTGGTTTACGTTTAAAAGTTGTTTATAACTTTCTTAAAATCAAAGAAAAATTGTATCTTTGCGAGCTTAAAATCACCAAATTAATGAAAGGACCTTTATTTTACGCTAAGATTTTACTTTTCGGAGAATACGGAATTATTAAAGATTCCAAAGGTTTGGCTATTCCTTTTAATTCTTACAAAGGAGCATTAAAATCATCTAAAAATTTAGAGGGAAATGCTAAAAAATCAAACGAAAGTTTGTTGGGGTTTTATAATTATTTATCAAATTTAAAAACCGATTTAGTGTCTTTTGATTTAGAGAGCTTAAAAGAAGATATTAATGAAGGTTTGTATTTTGATTCTTCAATTCCACAAGGTTACGGAGTAGGAAGTTCAGGGGCATTAGTTGCTTCAATCTATGATAAATATGCAATAAATAAAATTACTGTTTTAGAGAATTTAACGAGAGATAAATTACTAAAACTAAAAAATATTTTTTCTGTGATGGAATCATTTTTTCACGGAAAAAGTTCAGGGTTAGACCCTTTAAATTCATATTTAAGTTTACCAATTTTAATTAATTCAAAAGATAATTTAGAGCCTGCTGGTATTCCGTCACAAAAAGAGGGAAAAGGGGCAGTGTTTTTATTAGATTCTGAACAAATAGGAGAAACAGAGCCAATGGTAAATATTTTTATGAATAAAATGAAAAATGAAGGTTTCCGTAAAATGATAAGTGAGGAATTCGCCACTTATACTGATGCCTGTATTGATGACTTTTTAAAAGGAGATGTAAAATCATTATTTGGTAATGTAAAGCAATTATCAAAATTAGTTTTACATAATTTTAAACCTATGATTCCTAATACTTTTCATAAGGTATGGGAAGACGGTATTCAAACTAATGATTATTACCTAAAACTTTGTGGATCAGGTGGTGGAGGTTATATTTTAGGTTTTACAGAAGATTATGAAAAGGCTAAAAAAAGTTTAGAGAATTACAAATTAGAATTGGTTTATAATTTTTAATCAAGCATTTTTTTGCTATGGACAAAATATTAGCAAAAAAAGTATTTAGTTTACTATCTGTAATACGAGGTTATAACATTGCTGTTCTTGTTGTTGCGTTGTATTTGTCGTCTCTTTTCGTTTTTTCTGAAACACAATCTATCAAAGAAATTTTATTTGATTATAAATTGCATTGCCTTGTTATAGCTACAGTTTGTGTTATTGCAGGGGGATATATCATTAATAATTTTTATGATAATAAAATAGATAAAATAAACCGACCAATAAAATCTTATTTAGATAATTACATAAGGCAGGAAACAAGGCTTAGTATATATTTTTTATTAAATTTTTTAGGGTTTGTATCTGGTTCTTTGGTTTCGTGGAGGGCATCATTGTTTTTTGCAACCTATATATTTGGTATTTGGTTTTATTCCCATAAATTAAAACGATATCCTATTTTAGGATTAATTTCAGTAACCACACTTACTGTTTTACCTTTTTTTGTAATTTTTATTTATTATAAGAATTTTTCTACTGTAATTTTAATGTATGCTTTTTTCGTATTCTTTTTAATTATGGCAAGAGAATTAGTGAAGGATTTAGAAAATATAAAAGGTGCAATAGCAGGTAATTATGATACATTTCCTGTGGTTTACGGTGAAAAAACAACAAAATTTCTTATAGTTTTTTTATTGTTTTTGGCATTAATTCCTATCTATGTTTTGTTTACTTGTTCTGGCTTTAATTTTATGAAATATTATTTTTACATTTTTGCTATCACTACTGTTTTTGTAGCTTTTTATCTTAAAAAATCTATAACAATTAATCATTATTTATTGGTACATAACATTTTAAAAATTTTATTGTTAATATGGGTGTTTTGTTTAATTTTCATAAATAAATCTTTAATTTTTGATAGAATAATTAAAATGTTGAGTTATACGTAATTGTATAAATTAAAATAGTAGAATTAATATTTAATTATAAAATAATTAATGTAATTTTGCGCACTTATTAAAATAATGAATATGCAAAAAAATAACTCGTCGAGAGGACGACAAACTGGTAAGAACAGTAATCCTCAAAGTAAATTTAAGAAAGATTATAAAAAATCAAGGACTACTACAAAACCTAAATCAGTAAAATCAGAAGATGATGGTGTTAGGCTAAATAAATTTATTTCTAATTCAGGTATTTGTTCTCGCCGTGAAGCTGATACATATATAGAACATGGAAGCGTTACAGTAAACGGTAAATTAGTTACTGAAATGGGTTATAAAGTAAAACCTAATGATGAAGTTCGTTTTGATGGCTCGTTAATATCTTTAGAGCAAAAACGTTACATTTTACTAAATAAGCCAAAAAATTACATTACAACTATGGAAGATGATAGGGGTAGAAAAACAGTAATGGAATTAATAGAACACGCAACAAAAGAACGAATTTACCCTGTTGGAAGATTAGACAGAAACACAACAGGATTATTACTTTTTACTAACGATGGTGAGTTAGCTAAAAAATTAACGCATCCAAAACATAATGTTCGTAAATTATATCACGCTTCGTTAGATAAAAAACTATCAATGTCTGATTTAGATAAATTGAGAGGAGATGTAATTATTGAGGGGAGAAAAGTATTTATTGATGCCGTTTCATACGTAGCAGGAGAGAAAAAAACGGAAGTTGGTATAGAAATACATTCAGGAAGAAATAGAATTGTTCGTAAAATATTTGAACATTTTGGTTATACTGTTACAAAATTAGACCGTGTTGTTTTTGCAGGGTTAACAAAGAAAAATTTACCACGTGGTAGGTGGAGAGAGTTAACAAATCAAGAAATTAATAATTTACATATGATGTAATATTAGTAAATTTTATAAAAAAATAAAAATGAAATTTAACAAAGATATAGTAGGTTGGGCAGGAGTAATATGTTTATTATTTGCTTATTATGGTTTAACGGTACAAGAGTTGTTTACATCAAAAAGTTTGGAATATAATGTAATTAATTTAGCTGGTGGGGTTTGTTTGGCTTGGAGAGTTTGGCAAGATAGGAATGTTCCTAATTTTATATTTGAACTTGTATTTGTAGCAATAGCATTATTTAATTTATTTAAATTTTTTGTATGATAAGTATAGAAATGCTTAAAAAAGGAATTGATAATATTTTTAATACAACCAATAAAAAGGAAGATATACTTCAAAAAATATGTGATTATTTAAAAAATGAAGTTTCTTATTATGATTGGGTAGGTTTTTATTTTAAAGATGAAGATAAGGAACAGTTAAAATTGGCTCAATTTTCAGGAAAACCAACCCAACATACAATTATACCTTTTGGAAAAGGAATTTGTGGGCAAGTTGCTATTTCAAATGAAAATTTTGTTGTTCAAGATGTTACGGAACAAAATAATTATATTTCTTGTGGAATAGAAGTGAAATCTGAAATTGTAATTCCTATTTTTGTAAATGATGAAAATATTGGGCAAATAGATATTGATTCTCACACAAAAAATCCTTTCAAAAAAGAGGATGAGGAACTTTTAGAATATATTTGTTTACAAGTATCAAATATTTTACAATAAATTTCGTTAAAATTTAACCAAAAAGACTATTCCTTTATATTGTTTATGATGTTAAGTTTTAGTAAGTTTGTGTGTTGAAGTAATTAATAATAAAACTCTTTAAAGAGTTACAAAAATATAAAGCTATTTTATGGGATTTTTTGATTTTATGAGGGAAGATATTGCAATTGATTTAGGAACAGCAAATACTCTTATCATTCATGATGGTAAGGTGGTTATTGATGCTCCTTCAATAGTTGCAAAAAACAGGGTGTCTGGTAAAATTATTGCTACAGGTGATGTTGCAAGGAGAATGCAGGGTAAAACGCATGATGATATAAAAACAATTCGCCCGTTAAGAGATGGGGTAATTGCTGATTTTCATGCTTCTGAAGAAATGATAAAAGAATTTGTTAAGCAAATCCCATCAATAAGAAAAAAAATATTTCCACCTTCATTACGAATGGTAATTTGTATTCCTTCAGGAATTACTGAAGTTGAAAAACGTGCTGTTATTGATTCTGCACGACACATGAATGCTAGAGAGATTTTTCTTATTTATGAGCCAATGGCAGCAGCAATAGGTGTGGGTATTGATATTATGGAACCTAAAGGGAATATGGTTATTGATATAGGAGGAGGTACTACAGAAATTGCTGTTATTTCTTTAGGTGGTATTGCTTGTGATAAATCAGTAAAAGTAGCGGGAGACTTGTTTACAAATGATATTTTGTATTATATGCGTACTCAGCATAACTTATCTATTGGAGATAGTACTGCGGAAAGAGTTAAAATAGAAGTTGGTGCTGCAACTGAAGAATTAGAAGAAGCCCCAGAAGATATTATGGTACAAGGTAGAGATTTACTAAGTGGTAAACCAAAACAAGTACAGGTTTCGTATAGAGAAATAGCAAAAGCATTAGATAAATCTATACTTCGAATTGAAGATGCTGTTATGGAAACTTTATCAAAAACTCCACCAGAATTAGCAGCAGACATTTATAATACAGGAATTTATTTAGCAGGAGGAGGTTCTATGTTAAGAGGTTTAGATAAGAGATTATCTAGAAAGACAGATTTGCCTGTTTATGTAGCTGAAGACCCGTTACGTTCAGTAGTAAGAGGTACAGGTATAGCTTTGAAAAATTTAGACAAATACAAAGTGGTATTAATTAAATAATCTGAATAGTTTAGGGCTTTATGCAACGATTTGTTTATTTTATTCAGAGATATAAATTTTTTCTTTATTTTTCATTGTTGCAAATTTTTTCTTTAATTTTAACAGTGAACAATCATAATTTTCATAAGAGTAAAATTATAAGTTCAGCTAATTTAATTACTGGAGGAATTTATAATAATGTAGCTAAAATGGGTGATTATTTTAATCTAAAATCAAAAAATGATATACTTTTAGAAGAAAACCACAAGCTTAAAAATCAAGTACAATTTTTGTTATCTAAATTAGATAGTGTTAAATACAATACAATTATAGATAGTTTAAAGTACAAACAAAAGTATAGCTATGTACTTGGTAAAATTATAAAGAATGAATATACAAAATCTTATAATTACATTACAGTTAATAGGGGAGAAAATCAAGGTGTTGGAATAGAAATGGCTGTTATAAATGGTAAGGGTATAATAGGTATAACGGATGATGTAACAAATGGTTATGTTCGTGTAAGGTCTATTTTAAGCAGAAATAGTAAAATAAATGCTCGGTTTAAAAATAGTTATTATTTCGGAACTTTAACATGGAATGCAAAAGATTATAATATTGTTCAACTAACAGATATTCCAAGACAAGCAAATTTTAAATTAGGAGATACAATTATTACAGGAGGAAGGTCAAGTATTTTTCCTGAAGGAATACCTATAGGTAAAGTAATTAGTTTGCCAAAGAAAAAATCAGCATCAAACACTATAGATATTCAATTATTTAATGATATGAGTAATTTAGGTTATGTTTATATTGTTAATAGTTTTCACAAGCAAGAAATTAAAAAATTAGAAGAAGGGAAAGATGAATAAAAATTTATATCTATTTATTGTTTTTTTTTCTCTATTGTTATTACAGGTTATAGTTTTTAATAATATATTATTATTTGGCTATATAAATCCGTATTTATATATAGCCTTTATTTTTATTTATCCATTTACTGGGAATCGTTTTTTGTTTTTAACTTTATCTTTTTTATTAGGATTAAGTGTTGATTTTTTTACAAATTCAGGGGGAGCTAATGCTTTTGCTACATTATTTATAGCGTATTTAAGAACATATTTTTTAAGAACTATTTTCAACAAATCAGAAAGTGAAGATGTTTTTTTTAATTTTAAAGAAGAGCCTTTTGGTAGGGTTTTTAATTATGTAGCAGTTTTAACTATTATACATCATTTTATTTTGTTTAATTTAATTAATTTTAGTTTTAATAATTACTTAAATGTATTAATTAATACTTTTTTATCAAGTGTTTTTACATTGTTATTGTATTTTACAGGAAACTATATTTTTAGCAATAAAAAATAATGAAAAAAGGATTTTTATTAGTTTTTTCAATTATTCTCGTCGGATTAATTTTTATCGGGCGTCTTTTTTATTTGCAAATAATTAAACATGGAAATAAAAATCCAATAGAAAGTGCTACTGTCAAAATTGAATATGATTACCCTGAACGAGGTTATATTTATGATAGAAAGGGAAGATTGTTAGTGGCAAATCAATTATCATATGACGTAATGGTTATTCCTAAAGAAGTAATGCCTTTAGATACTTTAGAGTTTTGTTCTCTTTTAAAAATAGATAAAGAAAACTTTAAAAAGCGTATAAATAAGGCTATAAATTATGCTACTTATCGTCCTTCAGTATTTTTAAAACAATTAGCAAAAGAAGATTACGCTGTTTTACAAGAAAAATTAAACAAGTTTAAGGGGTTTTATATTCAAAAACGTATTATTAGAAACTACCCCGTAAAATCAGCTGCTAATGTATTAGGTTATATTAGTGAAGTTAATGAAAGAGTTGCAAAAAATAGTGATTACTATGAGCAAGGAGAATTAATAGGATGGTGGGGAGTTGAAAAACAATATGAAAAAGTATTAAGAGGGGTTAAGGGAAAAAAATATTTTAGTAGAGATAATTTAAATAGAATAACAGGAGTTTATAAAAAAGGAAAATATGACACACTTGCAGTGGCTGGTAAAGATTTAACATTAACAATTGATATTGAATTACAAAAGTACGGAGAAGTATTAATGAAAGGTAAGAGAGGTGGAATAGTTGCTATTGAACCTAAAACAGGAGAAATATTAGCATTGGTAACAGCACCGTCTTATGACCCTAATATGTTAGTAGGTAGAAAAAGAAGGGTTAATTCTTTAAGGTTATTTAATGATACTATTAATAAACCAATGATAGATAGAGGGTTACAAGGGGCTTATCCTCCAGGATCACCTTTTAAAATTGTTAATGGTTTAATAGGTTTACAAGAGGGGGTTATTAATGAAAAATTTTCGGTATACTGTAATGGAGGTTATAAATATGGTAGAAATAAAAGAGCTTTTATGGGATGTCATTGTGGTATTTATGGTAGACCTGTAAGATTAAGAGAAGCTATAGCAAAATCATGTAATTCTTATTTTGCAACTGTGTATAGAAAAATTATTGATAATAGCCAAACAGCTAGAAAGGGTATGGATATTTGGAGTAATCATGTAAAAAGTTTCGGCTTGGGTAATTTTTTAGGATATGATTTACCAGTGGGGCAAAAAGGTTTAATTCCTGATTCAAAATTATATGATAGATTTTATAGAAATTTTAAGTGGGGAGCTACAACCAGTATTTCTAATGCTATTGGGCAGGGAGAAGTTTCAACCACACCTATTCAGTTAGCAAATGTGACTGCTGCAATAGCGAATAAAGGGTATTATTATACTCCACATATCGTTAAAAAAATACAAAATGAACTAATAAAAGACACTTTGTATACTAAACAAAAAAACACAAATATAAACTCTACGTATTTTAATGAAGTTATTGAAGCAATGCATGATGTTTTTAAAACGGGTACGGGGCGTTATAGTCAGGTTAAAGGTATTGATATTTGTGGTAAAACAGGAACTTCAGAAAATTATATAAGAGTTAATGGTAGCAAAATAAAACTTGAAGATCATTCAATTTTAATTGCTTTTGCACCTAAAAATGACCCTAAAATTGCTTTGGCTGTTTTTGTAGAAAATGGAGGGTATGGCTCTACAATTGCAGCTCCTATAACCAGTTTATTAATTGAAAAATATATAAATGGGGAAGTATTGAGGAAACACGTAGAGGAAAGAATGATAAATTTAAGTTTAGAACATATTTATGATAAACAGATTAAAAAAATAGATTCGATTGAAACGAGAAGATAATATATTTATAAATTTAGATTTAATATTAATCATCTTATACTTACTTTTAGTCGGTTTTGGGTGGATGAATATTTATTCGGCATCATCTATAGGTGATGCACCAGAAATATTAGATTTTTCAACCAAATACGGAAAACAATTATTGTGGATAGGTTTAAGTTTGCCTTTAATAGGTTTTATACTTTTATTTAATGCTAATTTTTATGATAGGTTTTCAGGGGTATTGTATTTAGTGTCTTTGTTTTCATTAGTAGGTTTATTTATTTTTGGTAAAAAAATAAACGGAGCAGTATCTTGGTATAGTTTTGGCGGTTTTAGCATTCAACCAGCTGAATTTGCAAAAGTATTTACTGCCCTGGCTTTAGCTAAATTAATGAGTGATAGAAATTATAATTTAAACCTCATTAAAAACCAAATCAAAACATTTGTTATAATTTTTACACCTGCATTTTTAGTGGCTTTACAGCCAGATATGGGATCAGTGTTAATATATTTTACATTCTTTTTTGTTTTAAATAGAGAGGGGTTAACACTTATATATATTGTTTTAGGTGTTTTGGCAATACTATTATTTTTATTAATAATTTATTTTGGGGTTAAATCAGTTTTAATTGCCGTATTTTCCATAATTACGTTTTTTGTTATTTATAGATTACGTGTAGATAAACAATTCTTACGTTTTAACGGCTTGAAAATATTGTTTTTTTATGGTTTAGTTGGTGTATATATCTTAATGTCAGGATTTGTGTTTAATAATGTTTTTAAGCAACACCATCGTGATCGTTTTGATATTCTATTAGGAAAAAGTATAGATAATAAAAACATAGGGTATAATTCATATCAATCTGAACTAACTATTGGTTCGGGAGGTTTTTTAGGGAAAGGTTTTTTACAAGGAGATAGAACTAAAGGTAATTTTGTTCCTGAACAACATACTGATTATATTTTTTCAACAGTTGGAGAGGAATGGGGGTTTGTAGGAAGTAGCATAGTAATAATTCTTTTTATACTATTATTACTTAGAATAGTTTATTTATCCGAAAATTCAGCTAATAAATTTACTAGAATTTATGGTTATGGTGTAGCATCAATCCTATTTTTCCATTTAGTGGTAAATGTAGGTATGGTAATAGGACTTTTGCCTACTGTAGGAATTCCGTTACCATTTTTTAGTTATGGGGGGTCTTCTCTTTGGAGTTTTACTATACTGTTATTTATCTTCATAAGATTAAATGCTCATAAATCTTATGATTTATAATATTTATTTCTTGATATTACGTATAATGCTTAAATATAAAATTAAACTTTAAACTGTTTATATATATTGGGGGGTACGATATACTATATTGAAAGTAAGCTAAAACATTTAATATTTTATTAAAAAATATAAAAAAACAAAGGCACTTCAAAAAAATGAAGTGCCTTTGTTTTAACTAACCTTAAAACTATAATTTCTATAAAGTAGCAACGTGTTTAGTAAGTTTAGATTTTAAATTAGCTGCTTTATTCTTGTGAATAACATTTTTCTTTGCTAATTTATCTAACATTGATACAACAGAAGAAAGCATAGTTTCTGCTTCTTTCTTATCAGTAAGCTCTCTTAATTTTTTAACAGCATTACGTGTTGTTTTATGCTGATATTTGTTTAATAAACGCTTAGCTTCGTTGCTTCTAATTCTTTTTAATGCTGACTTATGATTTGCCATTCTTTTAAATTCTTAAAATGTTTATAAAAAAACTTTTGTAGTCCGTACGGGAATCGAACCCGTGTTACCAGGATGAAAACCTGGCGTCCTAACCCCTAGACGAACGGACCATTACAATCCTTTAAATTGCGAGTGCAAATATATAAATGTTTTTTAATTCTGCAAAATTATTTTTTAAAATTTTTAATTTTATAATTAATTCTCTTTGTTTTTAATAAGCTTTAGCAAATAACACTCGCTTATTTGATGGTTTTCCACTAAATATACACACACCATTTTCCTCTTTTACATCATTAGGAATACAACGGATTGTAGCTTTTGTAAGTTCTTTTATTTTATCTTCGGTTTCGGCTGTACCGTCCCAGTGAGCAGAAACAAATCCGCCTTTTGTTTCAATTACTTCTTTAAACTCTTCAAATGAATTTACTTCGGTAATATGTTCATTTCGGTAATTTAATGCTCTTTTAAATAGGTTTTCTTGAATTTCATTCAATAAATTTTCTACAAAATTAATAACTTCTGTTTGGTTAATTGTTTGTTTTTCAAAAGTGTCACGGCGTGCAATTTCAAGCGTTCCGTTTTCTAAATCACGGTTACCTATTGCAATTCGTACAGGTACACCTTTCATTTCGTATTCGGCAAATTTTGCTCCGGGGCGGTATGTATCTCTTGTGTCAAATTTTACTGAAATTCCTCGTTTTTTAAATTCGCTTACAAATTCATTAACTTTTTCTGAAATTGCATTTAATTGCTCTTCATTTTTATAAATAGGAACAATAACTACCTGAATTGGAGCTAATTTTGGAGGTAAAACTAAACCAGCATCATCAGAGTGAGTCATAATTAATCCACCTATTAAACGAGTAGAAACACCCCAAGAAGTTGCCCAAACATATTCTTGTTTTCCTTCTTTTGATGTATATTTTACATCAAACGCCTTAGCGAAATTTTGTCCTAAAAAGTGTGATGTTCCTGCTTGTAGTGCCTTTCCGTCTTGCATTAAGGCTTCAATTGTGTAAGTATCATCAGCCCCTGCAAACCTTTCACTTTCTGATTTTACTCCTTTAACCACAGGCATTGCCATATAATTTTCAGCAAAATCAGCATAAACTTCTTGCATTTGTTGTGCTTCTTTTACTGCTTCATTTTTAGTTGAGTGAGCTGTATGACCTTCTTGCCAAAGAAATTCAGCTGTTCGTAAGAACGCACGAGTTCTCATTTCCCAACGAACAACGTTTGCCCATTGGTTTATTAGTAGTGGTAAATCTCTGTGAGATTCAATCCAACCACGGTAAGTATTCCAAATAATTGCCTCAGATGTAGGGCGAACAACTAACTCTTCTTCTAATTTTGCATTAGGGTCAATGCGTAATTTGCCTTTATTATCTGGGTCATTTTGTAAACGATAATGAGTTACAACAGCACATTCTTTTGCAAATCCTTCAGCGTTTTTTTCTTCTGCCTCAAACAAACTTTTGGGTACAAAAAGTGGGAAGTAAGCGTTTACGTGTCCTGTTTCTTTAAACTTTTTATCAAGGACTTCTTTCATCTTTTCCCAAATAGCAAATCCGTAGGGTTTTATAACCATACAGCCACGAACTGCTGAGTTTTCAGCCATATCGGCTTTTACAATTAATTCATTGTACCATTTAGAGTAATCATCTGTTCTCTTTGTTAAGTGTTTGCTCATAATCAAATATTTGGCATAAAAATTGTGTTTCTTTACACATACTAGTTGTTTGCAAAGCTACATAAAATTTGCTTATCAACTAAAAAAAGAGTATTTTACAGAACCAAAAAATAATATTATGAAGTCATATTACAAAACTAAGTTGCCTTTTTATATTTTATCATTGTTTATGTTAACAACGTTGGTTTCTTGCGGTACAATGCAAGTAGTTTCCGATGATGATGGAATTTATGGAAGTGAACCTACACAAAGAAGAGTTGTTGTTGAAAATAACCAAAACCGTAGTGAAAATTATTTCACCAAAGAATTACAACGTTTAGATAAAATAAACGGAACTGATATTGTTAAAGACGTTAATAAATATAAGCGTAATGATTTTAATTATAGAAATGACGAAGATGTTGTTAATGATGATAGATACGGAGTAGCTTCATCACCTCGTTACAATACGCCGAGAAATTATTACTACAATAATAATGTGTATTTCAACGATTATAACGATTATTATTGGGGTAGAAGTAATTACTACAATAATTATGCTTATCCTTTTTGGAACAGACCTTGGAGATATAGTTATAATTACGGAATGGGCTGGTATGGTGGGTATTCATATTATTCAAATCCTTGGTATTTAGGTTATAGCTATTATGATCCTTATTATTATTATTATTATTATTACCCATATGGAAACTGGTATGGATATAACAGGTATAGAGATTATTGGGGGTATAATAATTATTATAGAAATATTAAAAGGGGTACTAACATAAATAGAGGAGTAAGAGGTTCTGCTTCGTCTTCAAGAAGAGGTTATCATAATAGAGGAAATAGAAAATCATATTCACGTTCTTCTAGAGGTAGAAGTTATAGAAGAAGTAATAATTCTTATTCAAGGTCAAACAGTAATCGTTCTACAAAAAGTTATAATTATAGTGGAAGTAGTAACAGGTCGTACAGAAGAAGTAGCTCTTATAACAATACAACATCACGTAGTAGTGGGGTAAGTACAGGCGTTCGTAGAACATCAAGAGATTATTCTAAAAGATAAAACAAGACATAAATAAAATTAAAAAATTAAAAATGAAGAAAATTATATTTTTATTAACCGTTATTTTTTCGGTTTCAACTTATTCACAATCTTTAGGTTATGATGATTTAGGAGTTATGTTTGCTAAAGATGATAATTTTGGAACAGCTCGTTTTGAAGCTATGAGTGGTGCTTTCGGGGCATTAGGAGGAGATTTATCATCAGTACATATTAATCCTGCGGGCGGTGCAGTTGCAAGAAGAAGTAATTTTTCAATTACTGCAGGAAACACAAGTGTAAATTCAAAAGCCAATTATTATGGTGCAGAAAATAGTTTGAGAGATAATTCTTTTAATTTATCACAAATAGGGGGAGTTTTGGTTTTTGGTGGTGCTAAAAATTCTAATTGGAATAATTTTGCTATTTCATTTAATTATAAAATGAAATCAGATTTTAATAAATCTTATTCAGTTAAGGGTAATAGTGGTTTTGCATTGTTTAATCAGCACCCGAGTGATAAATCAAACCCAACAAATAAATATAATAAAGCTAAAGAGCAATATTTTTCAAATACTTATAGTGGGGAGTCCGGTGTTTTCAATATAGGTCTTTCTTCAGTATATCAAAATAAATTATACATTGGGGGAGGAGTAAATATTCATAGTTTTAAGTTAGATCAGGTTACTAATTTAACCGAAGTAAATTTAGATGATAAAGGAAATGAATTAACGGCATTTAATGAACAAACGAGTGCTTTTGAAGCTACTGGGGTATCTTTATCAGTAGGTTTTATATATAAAACAGATAGTAATTTTAGATTTGGTTTAGCTTATGAAACTCCAACGTGGTATTCAAACGTAATTGAAGAAAATAATTTAGTTGAGGATCCTGTATTTGATGATTGGTTGTTTGGTTTTACAGAAATAAAAACAAATGATTTAGGAGCTGTTAGTGCAGAAAATGAAACAAGAACTAATGAATATAGTTTGAAGACTCAAGGAAGATTAACGGCAAGTGGTGCTTATGTTTTTGCTAAAAAAGGTTTATTAAGTATAGATTATACTTACAAAAATTATAAAGGAATAAAGTATATAGATGAAAATGATATAAACGAAAATTTAGAAAGTATTTTTAAAGCAACACATAGTTTTAATATTGGTACTGAGTGGCGTTTTGATAAGGTAAGTGTTAGAGGAGGTTATCATTATGAACAATCACCATATGAAAACACTAAATTTAAAGGTAATTTAAACGGATTTTCTTTAGGAGCAGGTTATAATTTTGGTAAAATGAAGATTGATTTATCATATAGAAATAGTAACAACAATAGTTCGTATGAAATGTATGATTCTAGATACCCAAGAGACGTAAAACCTATTGAAATTAAAAATAATAATTCAAGAATTATAGGAACAGTTACATTTAGTTTATAATAAATTTTAATAGTTTAGTAAAATTAGCGAGTAGAGATTAAGTTATTTCTATTCGCTTTTTTTATACTAATTCAGCCGATAAGCCTAATTCTAAAAGTTTTGAACATCGTGGTTTTAAATCTTTAAGTTCGCCTGTTTTTACCGTGCATTTTCCTTTGTAATGAACTATAAAGGCACATTGTTCAGCTTGTTCAAGGGTATGTTCGCAAACTGTGATGAGGCTTTCTATTACAAAATCAAAAGTATTTACATCATCATTATGTAAAATTATTTGGTGTTCATTAGTTTGTTGTGTTTTTGTAGTAATTTTTTCTTCCGTTTTAACCGAACTTTCGTTTTGCATACTTTTTAACATATAAAATTTGTTGCAAATATAATTATTTAACAATCAATTATTAAAGAATTTTATTTGGGTGTATAATTGTTAGTATTTTAACAAAAATATATATTTTGATGTGAAGTTTAAAGATGTATATTTGTGAAGAATTTTTATAAATAAAAAGAACTATAAATATTTAAAATTAAAGTAATTAACAAAATTATAATTAACAACAACAACAAATAATTAAGGTATCTAATGAAAACGAAATTAGAAGTTAAAAAAAGTATTTACAAGTTTGGTAATAAGAAAGCAGATGGAGATAGTACTATGAGAAACCTTTTGGGTGGTAAAGGTGCAAATTTGGCTGAGATGAGCCGTATAGGTATTCCTGTTCCTCCGGGGTTTACAATAACTACAGAAGTCTGTTCAGAATATAACAAATTAGGTGAAGATGTAGTAATTAATGCTATAAAGAATGATGTTGAAGAATCTATAGCTTATATTGAAAATATTATAGGTGCTAAGTTTGGAGATAAAGAAAATCCGTTATTAGTTTCTGTTCGTTCAGGGGCGAGAGTTTCTATGCCAGGGATGATGGATACCGTACTTAATTTAGGTTTAAATGATGATGCAGTTATTGGTATAGCAAAAAAAACAAATAATGAGCGTTTTGCTTGGGATTCATATCGTCGTTTTATACAAATGTATAGTAGTGTTGTTTTAGATATGAAACCGAAATCAAAAGAAGATATTGATCCTTTTGAAGAAATTTTAGAAGAAGTAAAAGAAAAGAGAAATTTTGAATTAGATACCCAATTAACTGTTGATGACTTAAAAGATTTAGTAGTTAAATTTAAAAAAGTTGTTAAGGAATATATAGGAGAAGAATTCCCAACAAATCCTTGGGAGCAATTATGGAAAGCAATTATTGCTGTTTTTGATAGTTGGAATAGTGATAGAGCTATTTATTATAGAAATATGAATGGTTTCCCTAATGATTGGGGAACGGCTGTAAACGTTCAATCAATGGTGTTTGGAAATATGGGTAATACCTCAGGAACAGGGGTGTGTTTTACCAGAGATTCAGCTACAGGAGAAAACGTTTTTAATGGCGAATATTTAATAAATGCACAAGGAGAAGATGTAGTTGCGGGTGTTAGAACTCCTCAACAAATTACAAAAGAGGGGTCATTAAATTGGGCTAAATTGGCAAAAATATCAGAAGAAGAAAGAGTTAGTAAATATCCGTCTTTAGAAGAATTAATGCCTGAAATTTATAATCAATTAAATGAACTTCAAAAAACTTTAGAAAACCATTATAAAGATATGCAAGATATTGAGTTTACCATACAAGAAGGTAAATTATGGTTTTTGCAAACTCGTAATGGAAAGCGTACAGGGGCATCAATGGTTAAAATAGCAATGGACTTGCTAAAAGAAGGTTTAATAACAGAAAAAGAAGCGTTATTAAAAATTGAGCCTAATAAATTAGATGAATTACTACATCCTATTTTCAATCCTCAATCATTAGAAAAAGGACAATTAATAGCACAAGGATTACCAGCTTCACCGGGTGCATCAACAGGACAAATTGTATTCTTTGCAGATGAAGCAAAAAAATATAAAGAAAGTATTTTAGTACGTGTTGAAACTTCCCCTGAAGATTTAGAAGGAATGAATGTTGCTAAAGGTATTTTAACAGCTCGTGGAGGTATGACTTCTCACGCAGCCGTTGTTGCTAGGGGAATGGGAAAATGTTGCGTGTCAGGAGCAGGAGCTTTAAGAATTAATTACAAGAAAAGAATGCTTACTGTTAATGGTAAGGAATATAAAGAAGGAGATTGGATTTCTTTAAATGGTTCAACAGGAAATGTTTACGAAGGTAAAATAGATACTATAAACCCTGAAGTTGGAGGGGATTTTGCAGATATAATGGCATTGGCTGATAAATATGCAACAATGCAGGTAAGAACAAATGCTGATTCACCAAAAGATGCTGAAATTGCCCGTAAATTTGGTGCTAAGGGAATAGGATTAACACGTACAGAGCATATGTTTTTTGAAGCTGATAGAATTAAAGCAATGCGTGAAATGATTTTAGTAGATACCAAAGAGGAAAGAGAATTGGCTTTAAGTAAATTATTACCTATGCAACGTTCTGATTTTGAAGGTATTTTTCAGGCAATGGAAGGTTTACCAGTAACAGTACGTTTGTTAGACCCTCCTTTACACGAATTTGTTCCTCACGAGTTAGCAAATCAACAAGAAATGGCTGATGAAATGGGTATTTCTTTAGAAAAAGTTCAATCTAAAATAGAAGAATTAGAGGAATTTAACCCTATGTTAGGGCATAGAGGGTGTAGATTAGGAAACACATATCCTGAAATTACTGAAATGCAAACAAGAGCAATTATTGAGGCTGCTTTAAACTTAAAAGAGAAAGGTGTTAAAGCGATGCCAGAAATAATGATACCTCTTATAGGAACTGTTGAAGAATATATTGAGCAAGAAAATATTATTAAAAAAACTGCAAATACTGTTTTTGAAGAAAGAAATGATACTATTGATTATTTGGTAGGTACTATGATTGAAATACCAAGAGCAGCTTTAACGGCTGATTTAATTGCTGATAGAGCAGATTTCTTCTCTTTTGGAACAAATGATTTAACTCAAATGACATTTGGGTATTCGCGTGATGATGCAGCTAAATTCTTACCTATTTATCTTGAAAAAGGAATTTTAAAAGTTGATCCTTTTGAAGTTTTAGACCAAGAAGGAGTGGGACAATTGGTAGAAATAGCTTCTAAAAAAGGAAGAAGTATAAAGAAAAATTTAAAACTTGGTATTTGTGGAGAACATGGAGGAGAGCCAAGTTCAGTAGAGTTTTGTTATAGAAACGGCTTAGATTACGTAAGCTGTTCTCCTTTTAGGGTTCCTATTGCAAGGGTAGCTTCGGCCATTGCAACAATAAAAGAAAGTTAAAAAATAAAAGTAATTTATAATAAGGATGTCATTGTTTTTTATGACATCCTTTTTGTAATTAAGATATATGAATATACTAATATTAGATAATTATGATTCATTTACCTACAATTTAGCACATTATGTAGAAGATATTACAGGTAAATTACCTGATGTGTATAAAAATGATGAAATAACGGTTGATGAAATAAAAAATTATGATATTATTATTTTATCACCTGGGCCGGGTTTGCCAAGTGAAGCAGGAATTTTAAAAGAAGTTATAAGAACTTATGCAGGTAAAATTCCAATTTTAGGAGTGTGTTTAGGTTTACAAGCAATTGTTGAAGTTTTTGGAGGGAAGTTAAAGAATTTAGATGAAGTTTTTCATGGAGTTGCATCAACAGTAAATGTAATGAATACGGATAGTGTTTTATTTAAAGATATTTCAGAAAAATTTGAAGTTGGGAGATATCATTCGTGGGTTGCATCAAAAAATAATTTTCCAAAAGATTTAGAAGTTACTTGTGAAGATAAATTTGGTAATATTATGGCAATTAAACATAAAAAACACAAAATAGAGGCTGTTCAATTTCATCCTGAAAGTATTTTAACGCCTTTTGGAAAAAAAATGATGGCTAATTTTATTAATAGTATTAATTAATTTTTTAGTTTAAATAAAAAAAGTGTACATTTGTAGTAACAATGAAACAGAATTCAACAAATACAATATGGTGGAAATCTCTTAACAAAAGTTAGTGGGACTATTTTTCGTACAAAAAATATTATAGAAAGGCTTATCTCATGATAAGCCTTTTTTTATTGAAAAAAATAATAAACAAATGACAAATTTTAAATTAAATAATTGGTGGTGGATAACTCAAAACACAAGTTAGTGAGTTTATCCGTGTATATAATAAAATTACAGAAAGGCCTATCTCACGATAGGTCTTTTTTAGTTAAAAAAAAACAAATAATAATAAATTAAAAACAATTAAAATGAAGTATCAAGTAAACGAAAAAGGTTATTACGGAAAGTTTGGAGGAGCATTTATTCCGCCAATGCTACAGCCAAATGTAAAAGAATTAGAAGATAATTATTTAAAAATTATTCAGTCAGAAGCATTTCAAAAAGAGTATAAAGAATTATTACAAGATTATGTGGGACGACCAAGTCCGTTGTATTATGCAAAAAACTTATCTAATAAATATGGAACACATATTTATTTAAAACGAGAGGATTTAAACCATACAGGGGCACATAAAATTAACAATACTATCGGTCAAATTTTAATAGCAAAACATCTTGGAAAGAAAAAAATAATTGCAGAAACAGGAGCAGGGCAACACGGGGTGGCAACAGCAACAGCTTGTGCTTTAATGGGTATGGAATGTACCGTTATTATGGGAGCAGAAGATATTAAACGCCAAGCACCAAATGTATCAAGAATGAAAATGCTTGGGGCAACTGTAAAACCAGCAAATTCAGGCTCAGCAACATTAAAAGAAGCTGTTGATGAGGCATTAGGGTATTGGATGGAAGACCCAACAGCATTTTTTTTAATAGGCTCGGTAGTAGGTCCTCACCCTTATCCTGATATGGTTGCAAGGTTACAATCGGTTATTTCCGAAGAAATTAAAAAACAATTAAAAGAGAAAACAGGAAAAGAAAACCCTGATACTATTATTGCTTGTGTTGGAGGAGGTAGTAATGCCACAGGTGCTTTTTATCATTTTTTAGATGATGAAGAGGTGGAATTAGTTGTAGTAGAATCGGCAGGTTGTGGAGTAAATTCAGGGAAAACGGCGGCTACCTTACATTTAGGAAAAGAGGGAGTTTTACATGGAAGTAAAACAATTTTAATGCAAGATGAAAACGGAGAGGTTATAGAGCCATATTCAATTTCAGCAGGATTAGATTACCCCGGAGTAGGACCTCTTTTTGCCCATTTAAATGATGTAGGAAGAATAAAATTAATTAGTGTAACCGATGATGAAGCTTTAAATTCAGCTTATGAACTAACCAGAATTGAGGGGATTATTCCTGCATTAGAAAGTTCTCACGCAGTGGCAGTTTTATCTAAAATGAAGTTTAAAAAAGACCAAGTGGTTGTGGTAAATTTATCAGGACGAGGAGATAAGGATTTAGAAACGTATATGAAAAGTTTAAAAGATTATGAGTAAAATTTATAATATGATTTGTTGTAAATTTGTTTAAAATTGTAAACGAAATGTATCCTTATCATAATAGAATTAAGCAACGTATAAAAAACGATGAATTAGTAGGTTATGAATATGTAGAAAAATACAAGAATATATCTCCTTGTTTATTGTTGTATTTTTCTACCGAGCCTAAAATTCGTCCTATTAGAGAACACCGTTTTAAAGAATACGAAGAAATTTTAAAAAGTTTTTAAAAGTTCTGTTATATTTGTAAGTATATGAATGAAAATTTAAACCCTGAAAATAGTAATTTAACAAATGAAGATTTAGATGTAGAAAAAAAACTACGTCCTCTTTCGTTTGATGATTTTACTGGGCAAGACCAAGCTATTGAAAATCTTAAAATTTTTGTAGAAGCGGCAAATATGCGAGATGAAGCTCTTGACCACACTTTGTTTCACGGTCCGCCGGGGTTAGGGAAAACTACACTAGCACATATTTTAGCCAATGAATTAAATGTTGGTATAAAGGTAACATCGGGTCCTGTTTTAGATAAACCGGGTGATTTAGCAGGGCTGTTAACCAATCTTGATGAAAGAGATGTTTTATTTATTGATGAAATTCATCGTTTAAGTCCAATTGTAGAAGAATACTTGTATTCGGCTATGGAAGATTATAAGATTGATATTATGATTGAATCAGGGCCTAACGCACGAACTGTTCAAATTGATTTAGAGCCGTTTACATTAATAGGTGCAACAACTCGTTCAGGATTATTAACAGCACCAATGAGAGCAAGGTTTGGTATTAGTAGCCGTTTACATTATTATTCAACTGAATTATTATCAACCATTGTACAAAGGAGTGCCTATATTTTAAATGTGCCAATTTCTATGGAAGCAGCCATTGAAATAGCAGGAAGAAGTAGAGGAACGCCACGTATTGCCAATGCATTACTACGCAGAGTGAGAGATTTTGCACAAATAAAAAGCAATGGTAAAATTGATATTAAAATAGCCAAATTTGCTTTACAAGCCTTAAATGTAGATTCTTACGGGTTGGATGAAATGGATAATAAAATTTTATCTACAATAATTGATAAATTTAAAGGAGGACCTGTTGGTATTTCTACCTTAGCTACCGCAGTGGGTGAAAATGCTGAAACCATTGAAGAGGTTTACGAACCTTTTTTAATTCAGCAAGGTTTTATAATGCGTACCCCAAGAGGTAGAGAAGTAACCGATTTAGCTTATAAACACCTTGGAAAGATTAAAAATAATCTTTCACAAGGAGAATTGTTTTAAATTAGGATATTTTATAAAAACTAAAATTTCAAAGTTAAACCTATTAAAAAGTTACGTGTTGCTTGAGGATAATACCCTGAATAACCAACGGTTTTACCTTTACTAACATAAGTTCCAAAGTAACCTCTGTCCACATATTCTTTGTTAAAAATGTTATTTACAAGCCCTGATAAAACGATATATTTAAAAATCTTTTTAGGTTTTATCTCGTAAGTAACATTCAAATCAGAAGTGAAATAATCTTCTAATAAATCGCTGTAAGGAATTCCCCATGCTTCGCCGTTTATGCGATTTTCTAAATTACTCATATGTTGCTCTCCAACGTATTTAGATAAAAATGAAATCTGTAAATTTTCCGTAGGAATATAAGTAATGATATTTCCAGCTATGACATTTGGCGAGAAAGAAATCGCTGTATTTCCTAAATTTTCAATTTTTCCGTCAATTTCAGTTCTAAAATCTACGTTTTTATGATGATTATAAGAGAAATTAGGCTGAATAATTAATTTGTTATTGATATTGAAAAAGGCATCAATCTCAATTCCTGCACGATAACTTTTTCCACTATTTTTTCTGATTGGGCTTCCTACATCGTTAATTTCCCCCGTTAAAACCAACTGATTTTCATAACCCATATAATATGCATTAGCATTTATTTTAATGTTTTCGCTATTATAACGGTATCCTAATTCAAAATCGTTTAGTGTTTCGTGTTGGTCTGTTCCGTTTTTGAAATCATCACGATTTGGCTCACGGTTTGCTCGTGCATACGATAAATAAGCACTATTAAAATTGTCAAACTTATAAGTCAAACCAGCCTTTGGATTAAAAAAGTTAAAATCTTTATTAACGTCCAAATTGCTTTGGTTAGAATTAACGCCTTTGGTTTTATAGTTGATAAATCTACCTTGTAAATCAACATATCCCATTAATTTTGGTAAAATATGAAAAGACGTTTTTATAAATGCTGAATTTTCTGTTTTTACAGCGTCGTTAAAGTAATATCTATCACGGATTTTAGTATTTGATGCTAAATCACTTCCCCAAATTACTTCGCCAAAATGGTCACCCGTATAGTTTGTGAAAGATGTTCCTCCGATAACTTCTAAACCTCCTTTTTTGTAATTCGCTGTGAAATTCATCACATAAAAATCGTTATCTAACCAACGACGAACAATCACATCACTTCCGTCAGTAATTAAATTTTTAAAATTTTTAGCCTCTTCTTTGTCTTTGAATTGTTCGTAATAACCTTTTCCTTTTGTGTAATTTAATCCAACGTTTGTTGACCAATATTTGTTGTATTTTTGTGTCCAATGCAACTGATAATGGTCTTGTTGATAGTTGTCCGTTTCGTTGTCATAAGTGTACGGATTTTGACGGCGATTTTCTTTCAGTTGTTTTGCATCTATACCATACCAAGCCTGATAAGTTTTTTCTTTTCCTCCGAAAACTAATGCTTTTATAATGGTATTATCATCGGAATAACTTCCTTGTAAAAAGTACGATTTTAAGTCAGAAAATGCTCGGTCTATATAACCATCAGAATGAATGTTTGACAATCGTCCAGCAAATTCTACGTGGTTGTTTATCTTTCCTGTTGAATATTTTACGGTATGTTTTCTTGTGCCATAACTTCCGAATGAATTTGAAATTTCAGCATTTGATTTTTCTGAAATTTTATCAGTTAAAATATTTAAACTTGCACCAAAAGCACCTGAACCGTTTGTTGATGTCCCAACACCACGTTGTAATTGTAAACTTTCAGTTGATGAGGCAAAATCACTCATATTTACCCAAAAAGTGCCTTGACTTTCAGCATCATTATACGGAATTCCGTTAATAGTTACGTTAATGCGAGAGGCGTCCGAACCACGAACACGCATATAGGTATATCCAACCCCAGCACCGGCGTCCGAAGACGTGATTACAGAGGGTAAATAGTTCATCAAAACGGGAATGTCTTGTCCTAAATTACGTTTTGAAATATCTTTTTTTGTTAGATTTGAATGCGTTACAGGAGTATCTTCTTTTACCCTAACAGCATTTACGATAACTTCGTCTAACTTTTCAGACTTAATAGTGCCTTTTTCTATTTCTTGTCCAAATCCGAGAGTAGAAATAGCTAAAATTAATAGTGAAAAAATTTGTTTTTTCATCAGTTAAAATATTTTTTAACCGAATAAAAAGAGGTAATTACTCGTATGTTATTGAATAATTAAACAGTAATTATATACAATAAATTGCATATAAATTTCACAATTCCCTAAACAGCATTACCTGTTCTAGGTTCATTGGGTATAATCTCAGCCGATATTTGGCACCCCTTTATGAGAATTGTGCAAATATATTAATTAATACTTATTTTTAATATGGTTTTAGTTTTATTATTAATGCAAAATCTTCGGTCTTGTCTCATTCCTATAACCCAAATTATTTCATTGTTATTGCATAATAACCAAGTGTTTTTTTTGTCAATTATTGATAGTTTTTCATCTTTAAAAAACTTACTTAGTTTCTTTTTTCCGTTTAAACCTATTGGGTAAAAAATATCGCCTTTTTGCCATTTTCTTATTGTAAGATTTTCATTTAATAAATCTTTATCAACTAAAATAGAGGTTTTAGAAGTATTTTCGGTTTTATTGGTGGTTTCAATTTTTAGTTTTATAGGTTGCTCAATTTCTTGCTCACTAATAGGGAATGAAAATTCAGTATTTTGTGAATTATCATTAATTTTTGATAGAATTAAAAACTCACGATTTTTTAATAATTGATATTCATTAGAAGTTATTAGTTTTCCTGATTGGGCTGATAGTAAATCATAAATATTGTCCCATTCAGTAAATCCGTAATTTTTTAAAAGCTCGTATAAATAAATTTTTGGGTTTGAAAGCTTTTTTAATTTTGCTATATCAAATTTTAAAATGTTGTTTTCTTTGGTAAGAATATTTTTAGAAATTTCGTTTATTCTATCTTCTATTATTTGCTCACTTTGTTTTAAATAATTTAATGTTTTACTAAAGCTATTTAGTAATTCAGGGTTAATTTCTTTAAGTTTCGGTGTAATATTATGCCTTATTTTATTTCTAATATATTTTGTTTCAGAATTGCTTAAATCTTCTCGCCAAGTTATGTTATTTTTTAAAGCATAATTTTTAATATTTTCTCTTGAAAAATTTAATAAAGGGCGAATAATATTTTTGTTAATTTCAGGAATGCCTGTTAAGCCTTTTAACCCCGTTCCTCTTGTTAGGTTTATAATAAAAGTTTCTAAATTATCATCTGCGTGATGTGCTGTTATGATATAATCAAAACTATGTTTTTTTACTAATTCATTAAACCAATCATAACGCAATTCTCGGGCTGATATTTGTGTTGAGGTTTTGTTTATTTTAGAATATTCCTTTGTATTAAAAGAGGTTGTATGCACTTCAATATTTAATTCTTTCCCTAAATTTTTAACAAATTCTTCATCTAAATCACTTTCATTATTTCGTAGTTTAAAATTACAATGTGCTAAACTTATTTTATAGTTTAATTTATGTAATAAATGTGTAATAACAACACTGTCAATTCCACCAGAAATAGCAATTAATAATTTATTTTCTGAAAGAAAAGGGAGTTTTTGTTCAATATGTTTTTTAAATTCTTTTAACATTAAATATGTGTATTAAGCCAGTTTATGATATCTGCCATAAAATCCTCTCTACAAAGGTCGTTATGTAATTCGTGATAACCTCCTTCATATGTTTTAAATGTTACTAAATCTGTTTTTTTAGCAAATTCTTCTGATGCTTTGTAATTTGTTAGTCCGTCGGCTGTACCGTGAACTAAAAATATAGGGATATTTAATTTTGTTGCATTTTTTATAGCCCAATCACCAGCTTCTATAAATGAAATTGAATAATTTGGAGATACTTTACTATGAATTAATGTATCTTTTCTGTATTTCTCAACTTCACTATTAATTCTTGAAACTTTTGAATCGTCTAATTTGCTATCTAACGTTATTGTCGGAATTATTTTCTTTAAAAATTTTCCTATTGTCATCTTCCATTTGGGTGGAGTAAATGCCAAACCTAAAAACGGACTTGAACTTATAACTCCTTTTAAATCAGGATTTTTTCTTAATGTGTAATTAATTACAACATTTCCTCCCATTGAATGACCATATAAAAATATAGGTTTGTTAGGGAATAATTCTTTTGCTTTTTCAATAACAACAGAAACACTATCTAAAACAGCCTCAAAACTTGGGCAATAGCCTCGCTTTCCTTTTGTTTTTCCGTGTCCAAAATGGTCAAAAGAAATTACAGAATAATTATTTTCAGTTAATTTAGGAACAACAAAATCGGCATATCTTGATGAATGCTCTCCCATTCCGTGAACAAGTACAATTACTGCTTTTGTTTCAGGAGCTTTCCAATATTGACCAAAGAAATCGGTTTTATGAAAATTAAATCTAAATTCGTTGTGTATCATTTTATTTATTTTTCATTAATACTTCTTTCATTGCTTTTGCTTTAAGCATACATTCTTCATATTCTTTTTCGGCAGATGACTTTGCTGTAATTGCACCACCAACCGAATATGAAACGTACTTTTTATCAAAATTATACAAAATACTTCTAATAATTACATTAAAATCAAAATCTCCATTGGGTGTAAAATAACCAACTGTTCCTGAATATAATCCTCGTTTAGTTTCTTCTATTTTTTCTATAATTTTCATTGCTGAAATTTTAGGAGCCCCCGTCATACTTCCCATAGGAAAAGTATTTTGTATAATATCAACAGGGTGGGTGGTATGCTCAACTTTTGAGGTTATGGTTGAAATTAATTGATGAACTTGTTTAAAAGAATAAACTTTACATAATTCTTCTACTTTTACACTTCCTTTTTTTGCTGTTTTTGATAAATCATTACGAACTAAATCAACAATCATAATGTTTTCTGAACGTTCTTTTTCATCATTTTCTAACTTTAAAATGGCTTTTTCATCGTCAATTTTGTTAGAAAATCGTTTAGCAGTACCTTTAATGGGTTGTGAAATTACTT
The DNA here is from genome assembly GCA_018456245.1 of Tenacibaculum sp. GTDB lineage: Bacteria > Bacteroidota > Bacteroidia > Flavobacteriales > Flavobacteriaceae > Polaribacter. The sequence continues at coordinate 64,450 of JAGYHQ010000003.1, forward strand.
TCTCTCCTTCTTTTTTTATATATCTTTCAGGCGATGCAGATAATAAATATTGATGCTCCATTTTAAAAAAAGTAGCAAACGGAGGCTCTGATATTTCGTTTAAATGATTATATACTTCAATAGGATTTATAACAGTATTTTCTGCATAAAATTCTTGGCAAAAATTAGCTTCATAAATATCTCCTTTTTGAATATGTTCTAAAAATTCATTTACCTTTTTACAATATTCATTTTTACTGATGCGAGATTTTATTTCTATTTCGGATTTTGCTTCCTCTTTTTTAGGAATAACTACATTTAAAACGGATTTAAAATCATCTTCAATTTCATCATCAACACATTTTAAATAATTAAATTCGGCTGTGTTATCTTTTATTGTAATTATCTTTTGAGGTTGAAAAAAGTATAAATCGGCAAAATTTAATCCGTCAAAATTATTAGAACTTAATTTTTTATCTTCATTCTTAACATCGTATGAAATATAGCCAAAAATATAATCTTTGGTAAAAGATTGGTATTCTTTTAGCGTATCAAAGGCATTATTATAATCGGTTTTAATTGATGTAAATTCCTCCACAGCCAAGCAAGTATCAAAACTTGAGTATGACTGATTGTAATTATTACTATCAAGCCACAAAGCAGTTTCATATTGCTGAGCCCATAGTAATAATTTGTTTTTAAAATCGGTTAAATTATCTAATTTAAAAGAATGTTTTGTTCTTGTTGACATATAGGCAAAAGTAATAATAAAGTTAATAGTTTTTTACTTAATCTTATTATAGTGTATATTTTTCACTATATTTAGCGAAAAACGAAGTTAATGTTAGTAAAAGTTTATGGAAGTGCTGTTTTTGGTATTGATGCCACAACAATTACCGTTGAGGTAAATGTAGATAAAGGAATAGGTTATCATTTAGTAGGTTTGCCAGATAATGCTGTTAAAGAGAGTTCTTATAGAATTTCGGCAGCACTTAAAAATAATGGATACAAACTGCCGGGGAAGAAAATAATTATAAATATGGCTCCTGCTGATATAAGAAAAGAAGGGGCGTCTTATGATTTAACGTTGGCTATGGGTATTTTGTCGGCGTCAAATCAAATAAAATCGGACGATATTAGTAAGTACGTTATAATGGGAGAACTTTCGTTAGACGGAGGTTTGCAACCAATAAAAGGTGCTTTGCCAATTGCAATTAAAGCCAGAGAAGAGGGATTTAAATATTTAATTCTTCCGAAAGAAAATGCAAAAGAGGCAGCCATAGTAAATGATTTAGAGGTTTTAGGAGCTGAAAATATAATGGAAGTAATTAATCATTTTAATAAAAAAGAGTTAATTATTCCTACAATTATTGATACCCGTGCAGAATTTTACAAAAATATTGAAATTAATGAGTTTGATTTTTCTGACGTAAAAGGGCAAGAAAGCGTAAAACGTTGTATGGAAATTGCAGCTGCAGGCGGGCATAATATTATTTTAATTGGCCCGCCGGGGGCAGGAAAAACAATGTTAGCAAAACGATTGCCGTCAATATTACCACCAATGACGTTGCAGGAGGCTTTGGAAACAACGAAAATCCATTCAGTTGTTGGTAAGGTTAAAAATTCAGGGTTGTTATATTCAAGACCATTTCGTAGTCCGCACCACACTATTTCAGACATTGCTTTAATAGGTGGAGGAGGAAGCCACCCACAACCGGGGGAAATTTCTTTAGCACATAACGGAGTATTATTTTTAGATGAATTACCAGAATTTAAAAGAAGTGTTTTAGAAGTAATGCGTCAGCCATTGGAAGATAGGGAGGTTACAATTTCAAGAGCAAGGTTTACGGTAAATTACCCAAGTAGCTTTATGTTGGTGGCGAGTATGAACCCGAGTCCGTCAGGGTATTTTAATAATTCTGATAGTCCTATGACGTCATCTCCACAAGAAATGCAACGGTATTTAGGTAAAATTTCAGGACCATTGTTAGATAGAATAGATATCCATATTGAAGTAACACCTGTTCCTTTTGAAAAATTATCAGCCGAATATAAAGCAGAAAGCAGTAATGATATAAGAAAAAGAGTCGCGAAAGCGAGAGAAATTCAATCAGCACGATTTAAAGATTTTGAAAATATACATTACAATGCACAAATGAATGTAAAGCAAATTAGAGAGTTTTGTAAATTGTCATCAGAAAGTAAAAATATGTTAAAAATAGCAATGGAAAAATTGAATTTATCTGCTCGTGCTTATGATAGAATTTTAAAAGTTTCAAGAACTATTGCTGATTTAGATTCATCAGATAACGTAAAAACACACCATATAACAGAAGCTATTCAGTACAGGAGTTTAGATAGAGAGGGGTGGTTGAGGTAATTTTAATATAAATAATAATATTTTTAATGTATTTTTAAGAAATAGTTTAAAAAACTAAGTTGTTTTTATTAATTTCGTGAAAATATTAATAAATAATGATTATGACTATAGATGATAAAAAGATAATATCAAGTTTTACTTTTATATGTTTGTATATAATTTATTCATTATTAAGAATAACAAATTTTACGTATAGTATTGCGATTTATTTTTTACTTTTAATAACGGTTATTAACCTAATATTGTCATTAATTATTTTGAAAGAAGATAGGGAGATTTCTTCTTATATAAGGGTTGTGTTAAATATTTTTATGTTTTATTCTTTATACTCCTAATAAATTACCTGTATCATAGGTGTTAAAAATATAAGATTAAAGGTAATGTAGGTTATAAATAAATTTTTTCTAAAAATAAATAAAAATAGTGCTTAAACTAAATAATTAAACGTTACATTTGTAACTTTAATATTAATATTTTTATAATGAAACAAGGAACAGTAAAGTTCTTTAATGAATCTAAAGGATTTGGATTTATTACAGAGGCAGATTCAAACACAGAGTATTTTGTACACGTATCAGGTTTAATTGATGAAATTAGAGAGGGTGATACAGTAGAATTTGACCTTAAAGAAGGAAGAAAAGGATTAAACGCTGTAGACGTTAAAGTAATTTAATAAAGAACATCATTTAATTTTTTTAAAAGAGCTTGATAATCAAGCTCTTTTTTATTTTAATTATTTTAAAATTTATGTGGTTTTATTAAAAAATAAGATTACATTTGCAACCTTAATTAATAACCAAGGTCGTGAACCTTAAAAATTAACATTTTATGCCTGTAAAAATAAGATTACAAAGACACGGTAAAAAAGGAAAACCTTTTTACTGGGTAGTGGCGGCAGATAGCCGTGCAAAAAGAGATGGTCGTTATTTAGAAAAAATAGGGACGTACAACCCAAATACAAATCCTGCAACTATTAATTTAGATGTTGATGGAGCTGTAAAATGGTTACAAAATGGAGCTCAACCAACTGATACTGCAAGAGCAATTTTATCTTACAAAGGAGCTTTACTTAAAAACCATTTAGTTGGTGGTGTAAGAAAAGGAGCTTTAACTGAAGAGCAAGCTGAACAAAAATTTAATGCTTGGTTAGAAGAAAAAGCTAAAAAAGTTGCTGGTAAAGTAGAAGGTTTAACAAAAGCAGAGCAAGAAGCTAAGGCTAAAGCATTAGAGGCTGAAAAAGCAGTTAATGAAGCCCGTTTAGCAGCAGCAAAAGCTGCTGAAGAAGAGGCTGCCGCTGCTGAAAAAGCTGCAGAACAAGAAGCTGTTGCAGAAGAAGTAGCAGAGGAAACAGAAGCTCCAGCTACTGAAGAAACACCAGAAACAGAAGAGTAGAAGTAAATTAACGATGTAATGCAAAAAGAAGATTGTTTTTATCTTGGAAGCATCGTTAAAAAGCATAGCTTTAAGGGTGAGGTAATTATTAAATTAGATACCGATGAACCCGAACTTTATAGAAATATGGAATCAGTTTTTGTCGATTTAGGCAATAACTTGGTTCCATTTTTTATTGAAAAATCATCATTAAGTAAAGGTACAATGCTACGTGTGAAATTTGAGGATGTAAACACCGAAGAAGATGCCGATGCTATTGTAAAATCGGGTATTTATTTACCTCTTAGTTTATTGCCAAAATTAACAGGAGATAAATTTTATTATCATGAAGTAATTGGTTTTACTGTTATTGATACAAATCATGGAGAAGTAGGAACTCTTGTTAATATTAATGATAAATCAGCACAACCTCTTTTAGAGATAGAAAGAGGAGAAGTAGAGATTTTTATACCAATGATTGATGATTTTATAAAAAAAGTAGATAAAACAAATAAAATTATTGAAGTAGAAACACCTGAAGGATTAATTGATTTGTATTTAGATTAATTTATTTTTACTTCATTAAATAACTTTGTAAAGTTAGTTTTTAAAACTAAATTTTACATTTTAAAATTTATAAAAATGGGTTTATTACAAGATTTACAAAATAGAAGTGGAAATAAGTGTGAATTATGTTCATCAACATCAAATTTAGAAGTTTATGAAGTACCACCAATCACTACTGGTGGAGTTGATGGTAGTTTACTAGCTTGTGCTACTTGTATTGAACAAATTAATGACACTGACAAAACTGATGCTAATCATTGGCGTTGTTTAAATGATAGTATGTGGAGTGAATTCCGCCCTGTAAAAATAGTGGCATGGCGTATGTTAAGTAGATTGAAAAAAGAAGGTTGGCCACAAGATTTATTAGATATGCTTTATTTAGAAGATGAAGATTTACGTTTTGCACAAGAAACAGGGGAACATTTAGATGAAAGTGAAAAAATAATTCATAGAGATTCTAACGGAGCAATAATTGAAGCAGGGGATAGCGTTGTTTTAATTAAAGACTTAAAAGTAAAAGGCTCTAGTATGGTTGCTAAACAAGGTACAGCTGTTCGTAGAGTTTCATTAGACCCTGAAAACGCAAAATATATTGAAGGAAAAGTTGACGGGCAAACAATAGTAATTATTACTGATTACGTTAAGAAAATGGCAGATAAAGAATAATATAATTTTGCTTTATTGTATATGAAAAAATGTATTAATTTTTAATTAATACATTTTTTTTGTTATTATTTGTTAAAATAACTGTTGGATATAAAAATATAGTTAAACAACTCTATTTAGTTTGTCAAAAAGTTTCTTTTTAAGTTCGGTGTAATTAATAACTTCTTCTAAATTTACAGAAATATTTTGTTCAGATGAGGTTAATTCTTTAGCCTCGTTCATTATTTCTTTAATTTTCTTTTCTATAAGAATACGTCTTAAATTTAAGATAACGTCAGTTACTAATTTTGGAAGAATTTTAATGGTTTCAGTAACAAATATTTCTTTGCGTTTCCAATCACTTAATGTGTATTTTTCTTCTTCCATTAAAATGTCGGTCACTAAACTTGAAATATTGGGGTTTTCGTGTGAAATTAATTTATCAATAGATATTTTTTCATCTTGATTTAACTGATAAATTAATTCATGATATAACTGTTTAAAAACATCATTTGTAAATTCAATTTCATCTTCTTGTAGGTTTAAGTACAGTTCGTTAGAAACGGTATTTACATATTCTTCCTTTTCTAAAATATAATTTCCTTGTTTATTTTTTACCTCTACCCAGTTAAAGAAATTAGTTTCTTCATTTCCGTATAATAATAAAATACGAATAATTTCTTTTTCTAATATTAGTAAACTATCAATTTTGGTTTTTTGAACTTGTTTTATAGGTTCTAAAACAGGTTGTTGAACTCGTTTGTTTGTATCTGTTTTGCTTTTATTTATTAATTGTGCTAACTCATTAAATAAAACTTGTTCAGAAATATCCATTATTCTTGAACATTCTTGAACGTATATTTCTCTTTGAATTCCGTCAGGGATTTTAGATATACTTGTAACAATATCTTTAATTAATCCTGCTTTTTTTATAGGGTCATTTTTAACTTCTTTAATTAATAGTGAAACCTTAAATTTTATAAAATCTTGTGCTTCTTCTTCTAAATATTTTTTTAGTTCGGTATTTGATTTCTTTTTTGCAAAACTATCAGGGTCATCACCGTCGGGGAAAGTAACTACTTTTACTTTCATTCCTTGTTCCAAAATTAAATCTATTCCTCTTAAAGATGCACGAATACCAGCTTCATCTCCATCAAAAAGAATGGTAATGTTTTGGGTTAATCTACTTATTAATCTAATTTGGTCAGGCGTTAATGCTGTTCCTGATGATGCTACAACATTCTCAATTCCTGATTGATGAAATGAAATTACATCAGTATATCCTTCTACTAAATAACAATTATCTTGTTTTGCAATTTCTTTTTTTGCCTGATAAATTCCGTAAAGAATTTTACTTTTATGATAAATATCACTTTCAGGGGAGTTAAGGTATTTTGCTGATTTTTTATCATTCGTTAAAATTCGCCCTCCAAAACCTAAAATTCGTCCTGACATTGAATGGATAGGGAACATTATACGTCCTTTAAATCTATCAAAAACCCTTTCTTTTTCTCCACCTTCTTTAACAATAGTTAATCCTGTAGATTTTAAATACTTTAAATCATAACCTTTTTTTAAGGCAGATTTTGTAAAATTATCCCATTCATCTTTACAATAACCTATGTCAAATTTTTCTAAAATATGTTCTCTAAATCCACGTTCTTTTAAGTATGATAAGCCTACAGCTCTACCTATTTGAGAATTCATTAGTAAATCATGGAAGTAATCTTTGGCAAATTTTGATACCAAAAACATACTTTCACGTTCATTTATCTGCTGTTTTTGTTCATCGGTTTGCTCAGTTTCTTCAATTTCAATATTGTATTTTTTTGCAAGCCACCTTAAAGCCTCAGGATATGAAAAATGTTCGTGTTCCATCAAAAAAGAAACAACCGTTCCTCCTTTTCCTGTTGAAAAACATTTCCAAATTTGCTTTACAGGAGATACCATAAAAGATGGAGTTTTTTCATCAGTAAAGGGGCTTAATCCTTTAAAATTACTTCCTGCTTTTTTTAGTTGTACAAACTCACCGATGACTTCCTCAACTCTGGCAGTTTCAAATATTTGGTCTATGGTTTGTTTGGTTATCATTTTTGGTTATAATATTTTACTATTTAGCCACAGGACAACCCCATCCATCATAAATTCCGTTATTATTTTTAGCAATTGTTATTAATTCCCAAACATAATTATTCACATCACCCCAAATGGTTGTGTCATTTCTTGAAATATGTAGTAAAATAGGCATTTCTCCTTCTATTTCTTCTTTTGATAAAATAGTATATCCTATTTCTTTTACTTCTTTAATAAAATTTTCTGTATCATTTTCGGTTGCAAAATAAAGCCAATGGTCAACTTCTCTTTCTAATTCATCATTATTTTCAGCATTAGCTAATTGCATTATTATTTTTTGATTTTGAATTGTTTGATATTCATATTCTGATGGATATAAAAAATCAAAATAATAACCCCATTCATTATCTTCTGTATAATCTGTTCCATATTGATATTCAGAATGATTTTGCATAACAGAATTAATAAGTTCTTCGTGGTTTTTAGCATCTTTTGAATAGAAACACATTTGCATAGTTCCATCATTTTTAATACTTCCAACCATAATTGCACCATTATTTTCTAAAATTTCCGATATACTATCTTCTATTTCACAAATTTTAGGAAATTCTTCTCGGGTTGTCATGCCATTTTCATCTGGGTTTAAAAGTTTAACTCCAAACCATGTTCGTATAGAATAATCTTTAATAGGAGCAACCTCTGATAATGCCAAATTTAACCTAATACTAGCATTTTTATCATCAATAAGTGTAAAATAAAAAGCCCAATCTTGTTTTATTTCCATGATAAATTTGTTTATAATGTTTTTATTTTATTTATTTTTTCTTCGGCATACTCCTTTGTTACGGTAAATTCTTTTTCATCAGAACTTGGTAATTCAAACATAGCATCAGTTAAAATAGCTTCACATAATGAACGTAATCCACGAGCTCCTAATTTGTATTCTATAGCTTTATTTACAATGTATTGTAAAGCATCTTCTGATATTGAAAAATTAATATCATCAATAGAAAATAATTTAGTGTATTGTTTAATTATAGAATTTTTAGGTTCGGTTAAAATAGCTCTTAATGTTTCGGCATCAAGAGGGTTCATATAACTTAATACTGGTAAACGACCAATTATTTCAGGAATTAAACCAAAAGATTTTAAATCTTCAGGAATAATATATTGAAGTAAATTCTTTTCATCTACTTTTTCATCACTTAAAGATGCTCCAAAACCAACAGCTTGGCGGTTTAAACGTTTGCTAATAACTCTCTCAATTCCTGAAAAAGCTCCTCCTGCTATAAATAATATATTTTTGGTATTTACCTGAATATACTTTTGGTCTGGATGTTTTCTACCTCCTTTAGGAGGAACATTTACAACAGTTCCTTCTAATAATTTTAATAAACCTTGCTGAACTCCTTCACCTGAAACATCACGAGTAATTGACGGATTATCGCCTTTACGTGCAATTTTATCAATTTCATCAATAAATACAATTCCTCTTTCGGCTTGTTTTACATCATAATCGGCAGCTTGTAATAATCTACTTAAAATACTTTCAATATCTTCCCCAACATACCCTGCTTGTGTTAACACGGTAGCATCAACGATAGAAAACGGAACATCTAACATTTTTGCAATAGTGCTTGCCATTAATGTTTTTCCTGTACCTGTTTCTCCAACTAAAATAATGTTTGATTTTTCAATTTCAACCTCATCGTCATCCTTGGTTTGTAATAACCTTTTATAATGATTATAAACGGCAACAGCCATTGTTTTTTTTGTTTGGTCTTGCCCAATAATATATTCGTCTAAGAAATTTTTAATTTCTTTTGGTTTTTTTAATATTAAATCTTTAGTTAAACTATTGGTAATAGCTTCATTAGTTTCTTCTTCTATAATATTATAAGCCTGTTCAATACATTTATCGCAAATATGTGCATCTATACCTGCAATTAGTAAATCGGTTTCAGGTTTTTTTCTACCACAAAACGAACATTGTAAGTTTTCTTCTTTTGACATTTTTTGAATTTATAGCTTTTTATTTTCTACTTAAAATTTCATCTACCATACCATATTCCTTTGCTTCATCAGCTTTCATCCAATAATCTCTATCAGAATCTTGGCTTACTTTATCAAATGGTTGTCCTGAATGATGTGCTATAATGTTGTATAATTCGTCTTTTAATTTTAAGATTTCTCTTGTAGTGATTTCAATATCAGATGCTTGCCCTTGAGCTCCACCCAATGGTTGATGAATCATAACTCTTGAATGTGGTAATGCAGAACGTTTACCCTTTGCACCTGCACACATTAATACTGCTCCCATAGATGCTGCCATACCTGTACAGATTGTAGCTACATCAGGTTTTATAAATTGCATTGTGTCATAAATACCTAAACCAGCATAAACTCCACCACCTGGTGAGTTAATATAAATTGAAATATCTTTAGATGCATCAACACTTTCTAAAAATAGTAATTGTGCCTGAATTACGTTAGCAACTTGGTCATTTATTCCTGTTCCTAAAAATATAATTCTATCCATCATTAAACGAGAAAAAACATCCATTTGAGTAATATTCATTTGGCGTTCTTCCATAATATACGGTGTTAAACTGCTAGTAATTTTACCTAAATATGTGCTGTTTATTCCGTGATGTTTAGTGGCGTATTTTTCAAATTCTTTTCCGTAATTCATCTTATTTTTATTTAATATAATGTTTTGCGAATATACGAAGATTTATTTTTTATAATAAATCAAACTAATTTCTTAAAATAAAATTTATATTTGTTATGTAGTAAAAATCATATATTAAAATGATATATTCAATAATAAAAATTAAATCAAAATTAGATGATGAATTTTTACCATTAGAAGATGAAATAACAGGATTAAGACTTATTGATAAATGTACTAAAATTGAAGATATAAATAATTTTGAAAATAAATTAGAGATTTCTCTTCCTCAATCTTTTAAAAATTTAATATCCAAATATGATTTTGGAAATTTTGAAATTTGTAATATCCAATTTGGATATGAAGATAATTATTTAACAATATTAGAAAAATTAAATTCAGAGGCTGATAGTTTTAATAAATGGTGGCAAGGAGATAAAAGACCTAATAATATTATTTTTATTGCAAATTCAGACCCTTATACTATTTTACTAGATTGTAGTAATGGGTATGTATATGCTATGTTATCAGATGATAAATGGCTTGAATGGAGAATAGTATCTACTGATTTTGAGTTGTTTTTACGATCTATAGGAACAATTTTCTTGAATAGAGATAATGATTTTTCAGAAGAAATAGTTAAGATTATTCAAGAAAATAATTCAAAAGATAATGAATTTTGGGAATATTTTTTAATGTAAGTTTATTTGTTGATTTATGCTTTCTTGATGTATTGCTTTAAATATTTTTAATATAAATTCTTCACTTAAATTATTTTGTTTTCCTTCAATTACTATTTTTTCTAAAATTTCATTCCATCGGTTATTTTGTAAAATTGCAACATTTTTTTCTTTTTTTAATGCACCTATTTTTTTTGCTATTTTCATTCGTTCCCCAATTGTTTCAATAAGTTTGCTATCAATAAGATTAATTTGGGTTCTTAACATATCTAAGCTATTGCGAAAATTAGCTTCATTATTGGTGGCTTTTCTTACTTTTAAATCAGTAGTTATTTTAATTAATGAAGACGGGGTTATTTGTTGTTTTGCATCACTCCAAGCATTATCAGGGTTGTGATGTGTTTCAATCATTAGTCCGTCATAATTTAAATCAAGAGCTGTTTGGCATAATTCAAAAATAATATCTCTACAACCTGCAATATGCGAGGGGTCTAAAATTAAAGGTAAATTAGGTAAACGATTTTGTAGTTCAATGGCAATTTGCCATTCAGGATTGTTTCTATAACGTGTTTTTTCATAGCTTGAAAATCCGCGATGTATAGCCCCTAAATTTTTAATGTTTTTAGAATGTAATCGTTCAATGGCTCCTAACCATAATGATAAATCAGGGTTTATAGGGTTTTTTACCAATACAATTTTGTCAGTTCCTTCTAAAGTATCAGCAATTTCTTGTACAATAAAAGGATTTACGGTTGTTCTTGCACCAATCCATAAAATATCAATATCGTGTTCTAAAGCTAATTTTACGTGGTCTTTGTTTGCAACTTCTGTTGCTGTTAATAATTCTGTTTCTTGTTTTGCTTTTTGTAACCATTTTAATCCTATTGATCCAACACCTTCAAAATTACCGGGTCTTGTTCTTGGTTTCCATATTCCTGCACGTAAAATAGTGGCATTGCTATTTTTTAACCCATGTGCTATTTTTAATACTTGCTCTTCGGTTTCTGCACTACAAGGACCTGCAATTACCAATGGATGATTTAATCCAAAGTTATTTAACCAAGTTCTTGTTGTTTTATTATTTTCCATTTTAGTATAGATTTACTTGTAGTACAAATTATAATATGTTGCTTATTTTTCAATTTTGGTGTAAAAATAAAGAAAACCACTCAAAAGAGTGGCTTTCTTTTAATTGATTATATTAATAACCAACCAATAAATAAACTAATCAAACTTTATTTTTAATATTTTTTAGTCGTCAATTTTTATGAAATTACCGCTTAAATCAAACTCTAAAGAAATTCCATTATTAATTTTAACTTCTTGTTTTCTTTTATCTAACTCCCATTTTGTAATTATGTTATTACGGAAATTTGTTTTTACATAATCTAAAATAGGTTTAGCAATTACACTATTAGGTAATTTAGTATTTGCTTTAATTTCCTTTACCTTATCTTTCGCATCAAACTCTACAGTAATATTGTCTTTTAATATTACTTCATATTCTTTTGATGAAAAGTTTTCTTCAACAGATGCTTGTAATATAGGGTTATTAGGAAAATGTTCACTTATGTAAACCTTTATTTCAAAAGGTAAATCATTTTTAGAAATTGTTTTTTCTTTAGAACAACTTATTAAACTAATTATAGATATTAATAATATGTATATAAATTTCATTTTGTGTTTTATTGTATTGATTTTATATATAGCAACATTTGTGCCAAATAATAAAATCCATCAAATTCTAAAATTTGATGGATTTTTAACGATTTATTTTTAAGTTATTATTCTTTAATTTCAACTTTTAAATTAAGTTCTGTTAATTGATTTTCGTCAATATTTGCAGGAGCATCAATCATTATATCTCTACCTGAATTATTTTTTGGAAAGGCAATAAAATCACGAATAGTTTCTTTTCCTGCCAAGATAGAAACAAGCCTATCAAAACCAAAAGCAATTCCACCATGTGGAGGAGCTCCATACTGGAAAGCATCCATTAAGAAACCAAATTGATTTTTTGCTTCCTCAGGTGTAAACCCTAAATGATTAAACATTTTTGCTTGTATTTCTTTATCATGTATTCTTATAGAACCTCCACCAATTTCGTTTCCGTTTAAAACTAAATCGTAAGCATTAGCCTTAACTTTTTCTGGTTCAGTTTCTAATAACTTAATTTGTTCTGGTTTAGGAGCTGTAAATGGGTGATGCATTGCATGGTAGCGTTCAGTTTCTTCATCCCATTCTAATAATGGAAAATCAACTACCCAAAGAGGTGCAAATTCATCTGGTTTACGTAAACCTAAACGTTCTGCTAATTCCATTCGCAAAGCACTTAATTGAGCTCTTACTTTATTAATATCGCCTGATAATACACAAATTAAATCGCCTGCTTTAGCACCTGTAACTTCTGCCCATTTTGCTAAATCTTCTTGGTCGTAAAATTTATCTACTGATGATTTAAAAGTACCGTCATCATTACAACGGCAATAAACCATTCCTAATGCTCCAACTTGCGGACGCTTAACCCAATCAATTAGCTTATCAATCTCTTTTCTTGTGAATTTATTTCCGTTAGGAACGGCAATTCCAACAACTAATTCAGCATCATTAAATACTTTAAAATCTTTGTGCTGTGTTACTTCATTTAATTCACCAAACTGCATTCCGAAACGGATGTCTGGCTTATCATTACCGTATAAACGCATTGCATCATCATAGGTTATTCTTGGGAATTTGTCAACATCAACTCCTTTTAATTCTTTTAATAAATGGCGTGTCATTCCTTCAAAAATATTTAAAATATCTTCTTGCTCAACAAATGCCATTTCGCAATCTATTTGAGTAAATTCTGGCTGACGGTCGGCACGTAAATCTTCATCTCTAAAACATTTTACAATTTGGAAATATTTATCCATTCCACCAACCATTAATAATTGCTTAAATGTTTGAGGAGATTGAGGCAAAGCATAAAACTGACCTTCATTCATTCTTGACGGAACAACAAAATCTCTCGCCCCTTCAGGTGTAGATTTTATTAAATAAGGTGTTTCAACCTCAATAAATTCTTTTTTTGATAAATAGTTACGAATCTCCATTGCTACCTTATGGCGAAACAATAGGTTTTCTTTTACTGGGTTTCTACGAATATCTAAATAACGATATTTCATTCGTATATCTTCGCCACCGTCAGTTTCATCTTCAATAGTAAAAGGAGGAAGTTTAGATTTGTTTAATATTGTTAAATCTGAAACTAAAATTTCAATATCTCCTGTTGGTATTTTTGGGTTTTTTGCTTGTCTTTCAATAACTTTACCCGTTACTTGTATAACAAACTCACGCCCTAAAGTTTTTGCTTTTTCTATGATTTCTTTTGAAGTTCTTTCTTCATCAAAAATTAATTGAGTAATTCCGTAACGGTCACGTAAATCAATCCAAACCATAAATCCTTTATTACGGTTTTTTTGTACCCAACCAGATAATGTTACTTCAGTATTAATATGTGAGGCTCTTAATTCGCCACAAGTATGTGTTCTATACATTTTTGTTTTTTTTATTTTGTAACTCGTAGAGTTTTTTATTTAATTATTTCAGTAATATTACAAATCGCGCACCACCAATAGTCTTTCTCATTAACTTTGATTTAGTTTTATTTTGGCAATTTTTACATATTCTCTCTTTCTCTTCATTTTCCAATGCTTTATAATTGCAATTAGAACAATTCCAAATGGTTAAAATAGATATTTCTTCATCTATATGCCAAGTAAAACCAGTTTTTTTACATCTAGGGCAAATATGTTCTGCCATTGTAAAATGTATTTTTAATTAATCTATAATATCAAATCCGCAATAAGGAACTAATACCTCAGGTATTTTAATTCCGTCTTTTGTTTGATAGTTTTCTAAAATTCCTGCCAATACACGAGGTAATGCAAGTGAACTTCCGTTTAAAGTATGTACTAATTGATTTTTTCCGTCGCTATCTTTATATCGTAATTTTAAACGATTTGCTTGAAAAGTTTCAAAGTTTGAAACCGAACTAATTTCTAACCATCTTTCTTGAGCTGTTGAATAAACTTCAAAATCAAAAGTTAAGGCTGATGTAAATCCTGTATCTCCACCGCATAATCTTAAAATTCGGTATGGTAATTTTAATTCACGTAAAATATCTTTAACGTGTTCAACCATTCCGTTTAATGCTTCGTATGAATTATTAGGGTGTTCAAC
>JAGYHQ010000045.1 GCA_018456245.1 Tenacibaculum sp.
AAAAAAAACCGCCATAATAGGCGGTTTTAAATTATTTAAGTTAATAAATCTGCTACACTATCTACAAATTCTATTTCTTCGTAAGGTAGGAGTTTTCTTGCGTGGTCTAAAACACTAATAACATCAAGAGGAGTACAATAATGTATCTCTGTAAATTCTCGCCCTCCTAACTCTGATAAATCACTACTATATAATTCAAAGTGAGCCAATGCCCCCATACTTACATTGAGCAATGCTCCTAAATTACATAATCTTTCATAAGCCTTTCCCACACCAATAGGTTTGTCCTCAATTATTTGCTTTTGCCTGTCTTGTATTTTTTCTATTAATTCTTTATTTGGTGTCATTATTTTTTTCATTTAAAAGTTTAACAAAATTACCTGAGTATTTACTACAAGTTTTACAAGTAATTAATTTTTGAACGATAGTTTCGCCCTCTACAAGAGCAATGCTTTTACGCTTTTCGTGTTGTATATGGTCGCAAGTAAAGGTAGTGCGAATAAACCATCTATCACTACGTTCACGTTTCCATACTTTTGCCTTGTCTGCCATTTCTTGGCTATTATTAAAATACGCTGTTACTCTCATAGCCCTAATGTTAATTGGCTAACATCTTGGAACTTTCTACTACCTGCTAAAATAAGTTGTACTCCTAATTGATTAGTACACCAAGCTGGATGAGTATTACCATATAACCATACTTTTACAGCTAATTTTTGTTTTGCATTAAGTTTTTTGGCTACTTGGTTACTACTTGTACTACTGTGAATAGATTTATTAATATCATTAACAACAACCCAAATAGTGTTATTTATATCAACACAACGAACGTTATAATTATTTATTTTTTTAGTGTAAAAAGGTATATCTCTTGCATCAATAAAATCATCAACAGGGCGGTGCATTGCATAATAACCTTTTTTACGTAAGGTTGGTAAAACTTCATCCATTACCCAACTTTCAAATTTTTGTGCTGAGGGCAATTTTGAATTAACAATTAAACGAAATACATCACCTTCGGGAATAGTTAATGCTTGAATTTCTTTATTTTGATTTTGTGGATGAGGTATGGTACGTTTCATACCGTACCTACAATGTCTTTTAATTGCTTTGTGTGGTTGGTTGTAACCTAATGTTTTAGCAACATCAGAGCCAACAAAATAAATTTTGCCGTTTTCAGTAAGTGTACGAACTTTTGCTTTTTGCTCCGAAAAATTAAAAGTAATAACTTCCGAAGTCTGCTGATTTATAGTCTCGGCATCGACTTTTTGATTTTTTGCATTCATCTTATTTAGGATTTTAATGTATGCGAGTTCGCCGTCAGGTGTCCTAAACCATTTCAGAGAATGGAATCGTGGACATTTCTGCATCACACACCTTGTGCGAACTCTATCGTTAAAAAGTTGTTTCGAGATTTCTCTCTAAAACGGTTTAGGAACGACAAACATACAAAATTTATTTTAATATTTTCTAAAACTTGGTATTTTAGTTGTTACGGAATAAGGTATTTTACCTGCATTTCGGTCATATTGTTCATTACCTGTAATGGTCATTGGTTTTGTTCTAAAATCATTTAAAATCTTATCTATTTGGGCTTTTTTATCGGCTTCATCTTTGTATAAAATACCAATAGTTCTAACATCGCCACCACTATCATTTTTATACCATTTTATGCTTATTCTGAACGTGTATTTTTTCATAGCTTATTTTATAATTTTTCGTTTCAATTTTAATAGAGGAACATACTTTTTTAAATCTTCATCTGTTTGCCAGCTTATAATGGTATCTTCAAGCATTTGACGGTCAAAGTTTTTTACAATATCATCTATAAATTCCTGTTGAGCTTGTTTTTTTTGTTCCTGTTGTTTTCGTTCTTCAACTTGCTTATAGGTCTGTTGTACAGCTTCAATGTTTATATTTTGCTCTTGTTTTTTTCTGCGTTCAGTAATTAATTTTTCTCTTTCTATGGCTTTAAGTTCTAAATATTGAGGTAGCCATTCGCCAAATATTTTATTACCGTCAATACCTCGTTTACTTACACCAAACTTTCCACTTCGTGCCATTTTAAAGAATAATACCACATCCTCCAGACTTTCATAGCTAAAGTGGTCTATCGTGTCGGCTGTTAATATTTTAATTTGCTCAGCATTCAACTTTGTACTAAATGAAAACGAATTTAAAAAGCGTTTAACCAGTATTTCAATAACATTAAAACACATTGTTCCGTTGTTCTTAAATAATTGCTTTAACGTTGGCTTTTGTAAGTTCTCGGCAATGGTTAGCTTACGTTCTTGCATTATAAGAGCAGAACTATTACTAACAATTATTTGGCTAAACTTCAAACTGTTGTCCAACGTCGCCAGTTGTACCGATTTGCTGTTTAATTTCTGTAATGATGACATTTAATTTTGAATTTATGTATTTAATATCTACTTGTTTTTTATGAAAATCACTTAAATATTCCCAGTTATCTAATATTAACTGCCAACCTGTAAGGGCTTCATCTTCTGTATCAGTTAATTGTTTAAAGTAGCCAATAATTTGATTTAAAGCCTTTCCGTCTGTACCTGTAAATTTGGGTTTAATTCCATTCATTTGTTGATAGAAATTAAACCATTCATCTAAAAAACGTTTGTACAAACTCTCTGATTTAGCTTGTTTAACTTCAATTTGATAGTTTACCCTTTTAAACCATTTTTTATTAAAATCACCTATATCATCCTCGTTTACTGGTATCGTTTGACCTATTGCGTCCATTATTTCTTGGTCTAACTCTCCGCGTAGATGCTCCAATTTTCTAAACTTATTATTGCGGTAAGTCGCCTTAAAAAATAGTTTCTTACTTATTATTTCTATTGTGTAATGATGTGTCATTTTTTAATCATTATTAATTTCTTTGCTTATAAATTCATTGCATTTCGTACATTTAATACGTATAATCTCGTGCATTGCAAAACCTCCAACAACAACGATTGTATGGTATTCTTTTGGGTGATTACAAATATTAATATTATTAGCCATAACTAACTATGTATATGTTCAACTATTCCCTCTAATGCTACTATTACCTTGCTTAATTCTTGTTTAGTCATCTTCATTAAAGGCTTGTTTACAGGACATTTTGGCGATTTCAAAAAGTTTGATAATCGGTCAAGGTCGGCAACTTCGCCATATTTGTCGTGTGAGACAACCCATTGTGCTTGGCGACATAGAGATAATATTGTTCTATGTTGTGAATTTTGTGCATCAAAATGCCCCCACTCGTAATTCTTTGTTTTTCCTTTATTAAGAAAGTAAAGCAATTCGTCGGCTTCAACTTTTGAAAGCTCTTTTGTTGAATTTACTTCTCGCTGAAGAAAATCTGAAATAAAGTCCAAACGTTCATCACGTGAAGTAAAACGTTTACTCATTGCGGTTTGTATTCGCTTTATTTGTGGTTTTTCTATTAGTTGCATTTCTATTATTTAATTTAAAAAAGGCGATTGAGTTTCCAGATTTAACATCTACCTAAAACAATCGCCTAATGGTAGATTAGGACAGCGAGTATAAATAGGGCTAATATTTATCCTGTGTTGTTTTTTTAATTTCTTTTTAAATTAAGGAGGAAAGGTTAAACCTCCTGGGTTTTGATCTACTTATAAAGAACTTATTACCTTTTTTACTGTTTTAATTTTTGTATTTTTCGTGTACAGGAAATAGACTGTTTATATCCGTTCCATCTGGAAAATCAACAGAAGTAATAGAAAGTGGAATATTAACTCTTTTACCTTGTGCGTCTGTTTGGTAAGCGTCTATAAAAAATGTCGAACGTTGTGGCTTGTACGCCTTTCTAATAATATTTACAGCATCAGTAAATTGTTCGTTGTCTATTTCTTCTGCCCATTTTGTAAGTTCTATAACTCTGTTTGCTTTTAAATTCCCTTTCGCGTCCTTTTTTAATAGGCTATTTATACCGTGAACTAACTTTGCCGACTCATCATCTTTTGCTAATGACTGTATAAAATCTCGTACTTTTTGAATACCAACAGTTACTGTGTCATCCCAGTTATCTATTACCCTAAATCCGTAAGTAATTGTATTTCCTTGCTCATCACTAAATGTATGTGATTGATTTTCGCCTTGGCTATCATATACTTCACATTTCGTATCTAATAATATTTTTAGGCTTTCAAAGAGGTATAATTTTGCAGTTTGTAAATCCCCCGAAACTCCTTTTATTCTCATCATAATTTGTGGTAAACTTTCGTTTACTAACTCTTTGTAGGCTTTTCGGTCGTTCTCTTTTTGTGCCTTGCGGTTTTTTAACTCTTCTTTGAGTTCTTTTTCTGATAAGTTGCTTAAATCTATTGTCTTCATTATTTAATTGTATTTATTTCTGTTAATATTTCGTGTTTATATTTTTCTATTGGTTGCCATTTTTCTAAATCTTCATCGTAGTAATGTAGTTTCAGTCTATCTTCAAAATGACGGCGTTCTGGAGCTTCCCATTTATGTCTTTTAATCAGTTCAATACCTTGTCTAACTCTCAATGGTAAAACCTCCGTGTTTATTCCTTTACATAGTTCCTTTGGCTTTCTTAACTCTGTTAAAATTGCTCCGTGAACTTGCATTCGTTCGTAAAATTTTAGATACGGACAAATACTGTCCAACGCAAGTACATTTTTTAAAATGATTATCATAACATTTCTGTTTTTAGGTTGCGTTTAACTACAATTCCTAATATTGTGTAAATAGTTTCTACGACATAATGGTCGTGAAATCTGCCTAAATGATATTTTGTTCTCTTTTTAATTATCATAACTCTTAAACTTTAGCTTCAGCTTTATTTTTTTTCATAAAGCTATTCATTAATACACTTGGGTAAATATGAAACACACCATCAACCATATTCCAAAAGAACTTTATTCTTGTTTTTAAGTCCATTTCATTACTGTTTAAATAAGGTTTAAAAGCGGTTTTAAATTCATCGCAACGCTTTGAAAATTCCACAGCAAACCATTTCGCTAATGGCTTATAAGTGATTAATTTTTGAGCCATTTTTTTGTTGTAATTTGTACGTAACATTGCCCACTCTGTAAATGCTTGGCACATTACCACATCAAAATCTGATGCTGACATTTGTAATATTTCGTGTGTTTTCATAGTGCTTTATTCTGTTAATTGTTTATCTGCGTTTGTTCCTTGTAATGAATTATACCCCTCATCCCAAACAATATAATTTCCTTTCGGTCCTATCGTTCTACCTTTACAGGTTGCGAGGTAACCACTAACAAAAATTTTCATTTTTGCATCATACATTACTCGTTTTTGTAATTCTGTACTTGGATTTTTACCGTCGGCATGTCCAATAAATACAATTACCTTTTTTGTTGCCCATTTCTTTTTAAAAGCCTTGTATTCGTCCCAATGGTTAAGAAAGTAGGGTAAAGAGTCAATAATTACGTGGTCTGGGCTATTTCGTTTTGATAAATAAGCGTCTAACTCTTCTAACGTAAAGCTCTGTACATTGAAATTATCGGCTACATCTTGCATTTGGCACAATTCCGTTCTATCTATGAAGTCGCTGTCGTCCATTTCTTCCTCTAATAAATTATAGAAAGTTTTACCGTGTCGTGACAGTTCTTTTGCGAGTTTCATAGCAAAAGTACTTTTACCACTCCCAGAGCCACCCCAAACAAACCAAACTCCTCTGTTTTGAGGTTGCTTAAAAGCATCATACCACGCACCCTCAAAATTTAATCTTTCAATTTTGATGTTTTGAATATTAGCAACGGTTAAGGCTTTTTTCAACTTCATTTTAATATTATTTATGCTCGTTTTTGCTTTAATAATTCTCTTTTGATTAATCTTTTTATACGTCTGAAATCTTCGGCATATTCAACAAACAATTCTTTCTCTCCTGTTTTAGTACGTACCATTGTAGGCTTTTTAACCTTTTCAACTTCACTCCAAATACTAATTTGTGTTAGCTCATCTGTAATACCATTTGCTTCACAAATTTGATACACTTCTTTTTCAATTGCCCCTTTAAGTTCTATGTAAGTCCTACCGATACGGCTTTCTATTTCGTCATAACCTTTTTTTGCAAGTCTTACTCCTCGTTTAATTTCCTTTTGTAGATTTTCAGTACCCGAAATAACAACTCCCAATCTGTCCTCTGTTTTATTGAATAAAGGAATAAGTAAACGAAGTGCTGCAGGTTTTAATTTGTCCGCCTCGTCAATTAGTAATACAGGATGATTAAAAGCCTGTTCATTAAAGAAATTACATGCGATTTCTAACAATTCGCCATTAGTTTTGTATTTACCTTTTAAAGTTGAAATACCTATCGTTTTACTGATTAATTGCGTTAAAAATTGACGTGCTGACCATTCTTCCGCCTGAATAAAAACAACGCTTCCTGTGGTGTCTTGGTTGTAAATATCTTCAAGCGTTCCCGTTTTACCACTTCCTGCTTTGTTTGATACGGCAAACCACATTTTTTCCTTTTGTGCATCTTCAACAGCTTGTGCGATTTTTCTATAATTACCAATAGTTTTAACAATAGTCCAATCAATATCCTTATAGTCTAATGCTGTGGCAATTTTACCTAACATTTTATTTTCATCAGCTCCATATTTGCCGTTCATTATCGTACTTAATGCTCCGACATTGATACCACACTTTTTGGCTACTTTGGCATAACTTCCTAACTTGTTTTTCCAAAGTTCTATATGCTGTATAAGTTTATTTCTATTCATTTTAAAAGGTTTTTAAATACTGTTTAAGAATTAATAACTATCTCTGTAATCTTCTATGATTTCGTAATCATCAGTATCGTTTATCGTAATTGTTTTCTTTTTTGGTTTTGGATTTAATCGTGCCTCACTCTTTTGGTCCTTGTGTTGCCCCTCACTATCCACAATTAATAATTTTTGTAAAGTGTCTAACTTTGGTTTTGTGCCGAAATACCCTTGTAATATTTCCATATTTTCGGTATTTCTATTTATTAGTGTTTCCTTTGTTTCCTTGTTAAAATCAAATACTTCTTGTAGTTTTTCAGCATCACCCTCTTTTCTGTCGTATAGTGCCATTGGTTGCTCGTATTTTTGCTCTAAAACAAACTCCAACGTATCTATAACTTTAGTTAATTTTCCGTTTCGGCTTTCAGCATTTACGGCTAATACTTGGCTTAAATCGGTTTCATCGTAGTACAAGCACCAATCTACGTGCATATATTTTCGTAAGTTCAAATCAAAGCTATCAAAGTAGTATTGCTCGCCATTTATTGTTGGTGTTACACCGTTTCCTGTTAATTTGTTAGTGTAACCTGTTGTTTGTCCGAACACTCGTAAAAATTCGTTTATAGGGAAGACTATACGGTCTGCTTGTGGTAAATTTTGCCACTGTTGTACAAACTTTTGCACCTTTTCGGCTCTGTCTTTTTCTATGGCGTTAATGATTTGCATTCTGCATCCTAATTCATTAGGGAATTGATGACGAATAGCGTTTAAATATTCATCATTTGGCTGATTTTG
>JAGYHQ010000046.1 GCA_018456245.1 Tenacibaculum sp.
GTTTTCGCAGACTCAAAACTTCTTACGGATTTTCACAAGTTGGACCAGGGGAAATAACAACAGGTGTAATTACCTCTGGTAACGGAAGACAAACTATTGAATTAGCACAAGACAGAATTAAAATGTCTTCGGGAAATAAGCAACAGTTTATTGAAATTTTAGAAGATAAAGTACGAATAAATGCAGATGTAACGTTTACAAACGATAGCCCTGCCTTAACTCAAATAAATACTACTATTGATCAAAAGGTCGATAATTTAGAAATAGGAGGTGAAAATCTTCTGTTAAATTATAATGACTTAACTGAATGGGATAAAGAACACAATGTTATAGTAAATGATAACACAGTAAATATAACAGATACGTCAAATTTAGGTGTTTACCAAAATATAGATGTTGAGTTAAATACAAATTATATTTTGTCTCTTTATGTTGAAGAGCGAACTAATAACTGTTATGTAGGAGTTGGTGGTAATAACACAAATAGTATGTGGAGTGGTATTACAGGCTATCATCAAATGCAATTAGGTTGGAATGAACTTAAATTTAATTCAGGTAATAATAATTTAGCAAGGGTGTATTTAAAAATAAGTAGAGATACATCTGCTAATTTTAAAATAAAATCAGTACAACTGGAGAAAGGAAATAAGAGAACGGCACATAAACAGTCACTAAAAGATGTACTTAAAAAAGCTAAACAAGAGGTAATACAAGCTAATGAAACCTTTGTAAATTCTAAAAATTTCGTTACACAAACTACACACAAGGCAGATTTAGACGGAGTAAGAACGGAAGCCGAACAAAAAGCTATTGACGAGGCTACCAAAAAAATGAATTTAGCAAAGGCTTATGCTGTTGCACAGGATGAATTGTTAAAAGTTCAGCAAAAAGCCTATGCGGATAAAAAAATAAGTCAATCGGAGCAACGAGCAATAGATGTAGCGCAAGCTAAAAGTAATGTTGCCTTAGAAAATGCAAGAGCGTATGCCGACGGTAAAATAACTGAGGAAGAACGTAGAGCAATAGCAGATGCAAAGGCAAAATTAAATGAGGCAAAAGCACACGCTAAAGAATTAGATGATGCTTTAGAAATAGGCGGAAGCAATCTTTTAAAACAATCAGATAGAAAGATAAACAGTTCAAGCTACAACTTGGCAGAATACTATTTAACAGAAAAAATAACAGAGGGTGAAGATTGTGTACTTACACTTTGGGGCGAATTAGGAAGCGATAGGAGTGATTTTTGGGCGTATAATTCAGGGGGTTATATTTGGTTAGCAACACCTAAAAAAATAAAAGATGGTGTTTATCAAGCCAAATTTCAATGGAGGACAGAAGGTGATGGATTTTCTGAATCTGATACTCCTTTTCTTAGAATTTACCAAGCAACAAGTTCAGGTACTTCATCATCAAGAATTAATAAAATCCAACTTGAAAAAGGTACAAAAGGTACAGGTTGGCGATTGGCTGATGATGATTTAAAAGAGCAAATAGGTTACAACCTATTGCAGAACCCAAACTTTGAAAGTTTTGATAATTGGGATTTTACTTCTTACAAAAAACTTCAAAAAAATAACGAACATGCCGAATATTTTGGCACAGCAATGAGTATTTGGGGTAAATGCTCAATGAGTCAACCCGTTGAATTAAAAGCTGGTAAATATAGATTTTCTTTCTATGCTCGTAATTACCGAAAAAATCAAACAGGTCGAATTTATGTCCGAGTAGGAAATAAACATAAATATTTTGATTTACCAAAAGGAGATTATCAAAAGATTGTATTTGATTTTGAGTTAGAAAGTGATACTACTGACGTTGCTAAAATTGAAACGATTGATAAAACTGACGCATTAATTGCTCACTCTTATTTAGGAAAGAAAAATTACATATTGTCTGAAGTAGATATGGTAGCAATAAAAACAGACTTTTTGAGCACAACAAGAATAGAAGGTAATACAGTTGCAACAGGAACATTATTAGTTGGAAATCAAAATGGAGCAAATGCAGGAATTACAGGAATGGGAACTGCTCCTACATCTGTAAGAATGTATGCAGGAGCTACTCCGCAAAATATGAATTCTGCCCCATTTCGTGTGTTAGATAATGGAATGCTTTACGCTATGAACGCTGTCATTAAGGGAAGAATTGAAGCATCGAGCGGTAGTTTTAAAGGACATATTGAGGCTTCAAGTGGTAAAATAGGAGGTTTTGGAATTACACATAATTATCTCAAAGCTGGAGATTGGGAAAATTCAGAGGGTTTATCTCTTTCAGATAGTGGAATGGTATTTAGAAATGATAATGAAGGGATTTTTACAGCAATTGGTTCGGCTGTTTTACCTCCATCTGCAGGTGGAGGAGGCTCGTTGCGTTTAGAAATTGAAAAAACTAAAGAAGATTTCTCGCAAACAATAGGTGCGATGATTTATACCCATAATATTAACACTAAATGGGATATGTGTACTAACACAGCATTGAGGCTTAAAGCAACAGGTAGCGGTACTGAAAGAGATGTAGCATTACATATAGAAAGTGGAAATGTAAAAGTAGGAAATAGAATAGGTTATACAGGAAGAGTAAATGGATTAGAAATAGAAAATGGAATAATAGTAGGAACTTATACTGTACCTAATTATGGATCAAATTTTTAAAATTAAATTAATAATCAATATAAATTAAATAAAAATGGAAATCAAAAATTTTAAAGTAGTTAATCAAGAGGTTAGCGAAACACAGCAAGGAGTTGTAAATAACAACACGGTAGTATTAAACTTTTCACACAGAAAAGATGAAAACCCTCATTATGTAGGTTTTTCAATAATTAGAGGTAAAGAGAGCGACCCTAAATTTACAGGACAACCATTTGTTAGTGGTAGTGTAAATAGTTCAGGGGATTTACAAACACAAACCCACGGAGATAAACAAAGAAGTGACCGTGCGTTACTTTTTGAAGTATGGGAAATCTGTGACAGATTAATAAATCCATTAGAAAATGACGTGGATACGGGTAAATAAGAAGATTGTACCAAAAGGGTTTAGAGGTATAACTCTATTCCCTTTTATCTTCCTTTCATCAGAAATATTAAAGAAAAATAGAGTGATTATAAATCACGAAAAAATACATATAAAACAACAAAAGGAGTTGTTGGTAGTGTTTTTCTATATCATTTATGGTATTGATTATTTGATAAAATTAATCAAATATAAAGATAAACATAAGGCGTATGTAAATATAATATTTGAAAGGGAAGCATATGGAAATCAATATGATTTAGAGTATTTAAAAAAGAGAAAATTATTTGCCTATTGGCGAAAATAGTAAGATAAATAATATAAAATGGAGCAACAACAAAAGGAATTGGTAGATAATGCTTTAAAGATAGGCACCGAAATTTCAGATAAAGGAATGGCAAATGTAACGAGTGGCTTCTACTTGTTAATATCTGCATTAATGATGATAACGTTGTTTTTAATGTTAAGAAAATTTGTTAATGATGTTTTAGAGCAAAATAAAACAGTATTACATAAATTATTAGAGCAAAACAAGGAGCAAACAAAAACACTTGAAAAGATAAGTGAAAGTTTTGAGGAGGCGTCATTATCTCGCATAAAATCGTTATCATCATTAGCTTTTGATTTATCTATTGAGCAGGTTTGTAAAATCATTAAAAAAGTAATCCAAGAGAATAATATTTCAGATAAAGAGGGAACTCGTGAAAAAATAATGGTGCTACTTCAAAACTTACACAACGACAGAAATAGTAAGTTAGACAACTTCACGTATTCAGGTAAGGAGTTGTCTTATTATACAGAAGATAGCTGGATAGATAGAATGGCAAAGGTGATAGAAAGGGAAGTGTATAATGATAAGCAAAACGCGGATAGAACTTACACTAATGTTAAGTTGGCTTACGACACGATTAAACTCGAATTTTACAGGAATTTAAGAACAAAATAAAAGGTTATGAAACATATAGATTTAGCCCTATCACAGGTAGGTATTAAAGAAATAACGGGAAAAACTGACAATCCTGAAGTATTAAAATACTTCAATGAATTAGGGTATGATGGCACAAAACTACATGATGAGACTTCTTGGTGTAGTGCATTTGCTAATTGGGTATGTAAAAGAGCAGGATTACCTTATACGGGCAAGTTAACAGCTCGTAGTTGGCTTAATGTGGGAGAAAGAGTTTATACTCCTAAAATGGGAGATATTGCGGTTTTTTGGCGTGAAAGCCCTGAGAGTTGGAAAGGGCACGTAGCGTTTTTTATCCGTGAAACGCCTAACTGGGTGTATGTTTTAGGAGGAAATCAAAGCGACCAAGTAAAAATATCAGCCTACCCAAAATTTAGGCTCTTAGAGTACAGAAGATTAATGTAAAACACATTTTAAAAATAAAAGAACTATGAAAAAAGTAAATCAAACAGATTTTGCACAAGCAATAAAAGAGAACAGTAAAGTGGTTGTTATGTTGAGCCGTGAGAGCTGCTATATGTGTAATCATTTAAAATCAAACGTAATTCCAAAATTACAAGAAGAATTAAAACTTCCTTTTATTGAGATTGAAGCTATTGCAGATGTTTACCCTGTAAATGAATTATCTAAAAAATTCGGCTTTAAAACAGTGCCAGTAATAGCTGTTTATAGTGATGGAGAGCCTAAACAGGCTATCACTAAAGATTTTACAACAGAAAATATAATCAAAAATATACAATCAATATGAGAAAAATTATAATGTTATTTACAGTTATCCTTTTGGTTAGTTGTATTGGGCAAAAAAAAGTTATTAAGCAGAACCACGAGCTAAAAACAACAACAGAAACCGTATTAAAAAAAGATAGTTCTAAAGTTGTGGATAGGTCACTGGCTATTAAAGATAATATGTTACTATCATTAAAAACTAATGATAAAAAAATTGATAGTCTTATAAGGCAAAGATTAAAAGGTTTTTCTACTGAAAAAACAAGTGGTAAAAATCATTATACCGCCAAGTTTGATTATGATAGGTTAGCTTTATCTATTGCTTCTGTAATAGGGGAAACAAAATCGGTAGTTACTGATAAAAATATAGAAAAGGACACAAAGCAAGAAACTGAAGAGCAAAATACAGAATACTTTTTTAAAAAAATAACTACTATCCCATGGTGGTTGTGGGGCTTAATATCTTTTTGGTTATTACCTCAAATAATAGAGAGATTAAAATTCTTTTTAAGTCCTATTAAAACACTTTTTAAAAATGGTTTAAAAAGTGATTAAACACTTTGGAGGGAGTGTTATAAATGCCCTCCGCTTTTAAATAGTTCCCCAACTGATTTAAAACATGAGCCACACGACTGCGGAGGACAATAAGTCTTCTGTATCGTGTGGCTTTTTGTGTTTAGTTGGGGAACTGCGAATATATATAAAATAATAATATAACAATGAACAAGTACCATAAGATATTGAATAAAATACTGGTAAAAGGTAGGTTACAGGAAAATAAAAAAGGTAATATAAAATATTTAACTAATGAGCTATTAGAATTAAAACCAATAGACTTACTGGAAATATTTGAGGGACACGGAATAGCTCGGAACAAATTACGTAACGAGTTAGAGTTATTCCAACAGGGTGAACGATTAACAGAAAATTATCGAAAGAAAGGCATAGAATGGTGGGATTATTGCGGTCCTATATTGGTTAATTCTTATCCTACTTACTTTGAACAATTACCTCCATTAATAAAGCGAATTAATAAGGAAAAGCGACCAAGTAAAAATTACGTACTATTTCTTGGAGCAAACACTATTGAAACTAATCAACAGCCGTGCCTGTCTTTAATTCAATTCCAAATAGACAAAGGTAAATTAGTAGTAACAGCTTATCAACGTAGCTCTGATGCTTCATTAGGGCTTCCTGCAGACATTTACCATTTATATTTGATAAGTAGGCAAATCAATGTGCCGTTAAAGAGCATTACGCTAATGCTGGGTAATGTACATATATATGCTAATAATTTGGATAGCACAGAACAGTTACTAAAAGGTAATAAAGTTAAATTTGAATTGAACGTGTAGGAATGTTATTTAAACTATATTTAAAAACCCTTTAAATAATTATTAAAGGGTTTTACATTTTTGCTAAAAAAATGGATTTTTGAATCCAAAAATTTGTACTTTTCTTTTTGCCGATTATACGGTTTAGTGTATGAGCAGTAGCGGAATAAAAAACAAAAACTTTAATTTAAGAACCGCACTTAGCCAAACCTTATTTTAATTTTTCAAATTTAAACAAAAAATTAAAATAAGGTTTGGCGGGTTAAAATGCAATCATTTTGGATTAAGTGACTTGAACCGCTATTGCGTATACACCGTGTTATGTAATGTTTTTATTCCA
Source organism: Tenacibaculum sp. (assembly GCA_018456245.1). Classification (GTDB taxonomy): domain Bacteria; phylum Bacteroidota; class Bacteroidia; order Flavobacteriales; family Flavobacteriaceae; genus Polaribacter. The sequence continues at coordinate 6,380 of JAGYHQ010000046.1, forward strand.
TCCTTCCATTGCATCGTAGTAGTCATCACAATTAAAATTAATAAGTTCTGACATAAAATTTATAATTCGTTCTTTTTTTTCAAAGTTATTATCAATGTTACTGTAGAAGTTTGTGTCAAATAATTTATTCTTTTCTAATTTTTCATTGAAGTCAATTATTTTCTTAAAAATTTTTAAATAGTCTAATCTTATACCTCTTTCATTTAAGAACTTGTTACTATTTAAATGATATGATAGATTCATTGTTAATAAAAGTGTTCTGAAAAATGGATGAGGATGTGTTTTTTCTTCGAAATATATTTGTTCATTTGAAGAAGAAAAAGAATTCAAATAATTGAATAAATAACTACAAGTTATAATTATTGTTTCTTCAACTTTTATTTGACTTAAATTTTCTTGAAATATTCTTTCACAATATTGTGTTATATGAGTTGAAATAGTAATTGAAGCAAATGTATCAGCATTAATTTCAAGTTTATGTCTAACAGGACAATATTCTTCGGTTTCTCTTAATCTTTCTTGAAGTTCTATTTCATTATTAAAATTTGTAAATTGAATTAAGTGTGCTAATTCGTGGTAAAATGTAAATTGCGTAGTTACTTGATATCCCAATAAATTAACTTCTATATCTAAATCACTTATAGTATTTCTGAACTTTTGATTAATAAAATTTTTTAAATTTTCATTTTGCAGATAATTAGTTATACAATTACTAAACAATCCTTGGTTTATTGTAATTATATAAGTTCCATCATATTTACCTGCTTTTGCATTAATACTTAGTAAATTGTTAAAGAATATTATATTAGGAGTAATATTTATTCTTTCTGAAAAGTTATTTAGACACCCTCTGCAAAATTGGTAATATTTTTCAAATAAATTTTCATTCAATGTTCCTGAATAATCTAATATAAAATCCTTTGAAAAATATTTTAATGTATTCTGAATTTCTTGATTGTAGGTCATTCTTTAAATATTACAACGAGCGAGCGGTTTGGGTGTTTACGCTGTTGCGGATAAATATACGATATTTTTCGGTTATGCA
>JAGYHQ010000047.1 GCA_018456245.1 Tenacibaculum sp.
AAAATTACACAACAAACTTTCAGGTAGCTCTGTTAAATTATTTTTACTAAGATTAAGCTCAGATAACCAACTAAAATTACACAAACTTTCAGGTAGTTCTGTTAAATTATTTTTACTAAGATTAAGCTCAGATAACCTACTAAGATTACACAAACTTTCAGGTAGTTCTGTTAAATTATTTTTACTAAGATTAAGCTCAGATAATCCACTAAGGCTAACTAAACTATCAGGAAATTCTGTTAAATTATTTTCACAAAGATTAAGCTGCCTTAATTCACTAAGATTACCTAGCCATTCTGGTAATTCCGTTAAATTATTTCCACTAAGATCAAGAATCCATAATTTACTAAAATTACCTAACCATTCGGGTAATTCTGTTAAATTAGTTTCATCAAGATCAATACACTCTAATTCACTAAAATTACCTAACCACTCTGGTAATTCTATTAATCGATTTCCACTAAGGCTAAGGCTTTTCAATTTACTAAGATTTCCTAAACTTTCAGGTAGCTCTGTTAAATTATTTCCATAAAGAGTAAGACTCCTTAATTCACTAAAATTTCCTAAACTTTCAGGTAGCTCTGTTAAATTATTTCCACTAAGATTAAGATCCCGTAATTTACAAAGATTCCTTAAACGTTCGGGAAGTACAGTTAATTTATTGTAACTAAGATCGAGATCATTTAACTGATTCAGATTACCCAAACTTTCAGGTAGTTCTGTTAGACTATTTCCACAAAGATTAAGCACCGATAATTTACGCAAATTCCCTAAATATTCAGGAAACACAGTTAATTTATTATGACTAAGATTAAGATACTTTAACCTAGTAAGATTTCCTAAACTCTCTGGCAAAAATGTTAAGTTATTTTTTTCAAGATTAAGCTCTTTTAACTTTCTAAGATAACCAAAACTTTCGGGAATAACAGTTAATTCACACTCATCAAGATAAAGCTCTTCTAATTTTCTTAGATTTCCTAAACTTTCTGGAAGTATTTTTAATTTATTATGACTAAGATTAAGATACTTTAACCTAGTAAGATTTCCTAACCAATCGGGAATCATAGTTAATTCACTACAATAAAGACCAAGTGATTTTAATTGACTAAAATTAGCTACAGATTCAGGGATTGTAGTTAATTTATTACAACCAAGATCAAGTTTTTTTAAATAACTGAGATTACCAAAAGACTCAGGAAGAGCAGTTAATTTATTATGATCAAGCCAAAGAGTTTCTAACTGAGTAAGATTCCCAAAACTTTCAGGTAGTTTTGTTAATTGACCATCACTAATATTTAGATGTTTTAATTCTATAAGGTTACCAAAAGATTCAGGAAGCGTAGCTAATTTGTGACGCCAAAGATCAAGTTTCTTTAAATGCCCAAGATTTCCAAAAGACTCTGGTAGTGTAGTAAAATCATTTTGCCCCATCTCAATCACTCTTAATTGAGTAAGTTTGCTTATACACTTAGGAAAACTCGCAAACTGATTATTCCAAATATTAAGACTCTTTAACTGACTAAGCTGACTAAAACTTTCAGGAAGATCTGTAAGCTCATAACTAGTAATAGAAATATTTCTTTTCTTATTTAATTTTTCTAAATCTCTTGGCACATAAATATAACTAATTCTATTCTCATCAGCCCAATCAATAATCGGCTGTAATTTTTGAGCTAAATCATCTTGTTTGGTCATTTTTCTCTCCTTTTGTGTGATTAAATATAATTACCTTTGGTTTAATTCATATTTAATCATTTAATGCGACAAATAGTGTCGCATCAAAACTAATTTTGTAAATTTTTTGAGAAAAATGACCGTTTGTGAGTGAATTTATATGACGACTTCACAATCCATTTCATCTAACCATTTTGGAATCTCTTTTAATTGATTTCCTCTAAGATCAATTCTTTTTAATCTACTAAGATTACCCAAACTTTCAGGTAGCTCTGTTAAATTATTTCCTGCAAGAATAAGGCTACTTAACTGATGTAAATTTCCGACCCATTCAGGTAATTTTGTTAAATTATTTCCACAAAGATTAAGTCTATATAACCCACTCAGATTGCCTAAACTATCAGGAAGTTGATCTTCTGTTAAATCATTGAAACTCAGATCAAGCACTTGTAATTGTTCCAAATTACCTAACTGCTCAGGAATTTCTACTAATTGATTTCTACTAATAAAAAGCATCTTTAACTGATTAAAATTGCCCAACCATTCAGGAAGATATGTTAAATTATTTCTATCAATAGCAAGGGTATCTAACTGGCTAAAATTAGCCAACCATTCTGGTAAATCTGTTAATTGACAACCGCCAATATAAAGTGTTCTTAACTGGGTAAAATTACCTAACCAATCAGGAAGCCCTGTTAAGTTATTTCTATCAAGATGAAGCTCTTTTAACTGGCTAAGATTACCTAAACTTTCTGGTAGCTCAGTTAAATTATTACTGCCAACATTAAGTTCTTGTAACTTATTAAGTTTACCCAAACTTTCGGGAAGTGATGTTAAATTATTTTCAATAAGACAAAGCTCTTCCAATTCTCTAAGATTACCCAAAGTCTCAGGAAGTTCTGTCAAATTATTTCTATAAAGCACAAGATCTTTTAACTGATTAAGATTACCTATGCTTTCTGGTAATTTTATCAATTTATTATCATTAAGTTTAAGCCTATTTAACCCACTAAGGTTGCCCAAACTCTCAGGAAGTTTTGTTAAATTGTTATTACTCAGATCAAGCTCTGCTAAGCAAGTAAGATTACTGATACTTTCAGGAAGTGTTGTTAAATTATTATTACGAAGATCAAACTCTTCTAACTGATTAAGATTGCCTAAGCTTTCTGGTAATTTTGTTAATTTATTTTCACTCAGAGTAAGTTCTTTTAACTGATTAAGATTACCTAAACTCTCAGGAAGTTGTGTCAATTTATTATCTTGAAGATTAAGCCACTTCAACTGAGTCAAATTTCCCAAATTCTCAGGAAGTATTGTTAAATTATTTTTATACAGAGATAAATTTTCTAAATAGGTAAGATTACCAATAATTTCAGGAAGTTCTACCAAATTATTTTCACGAAGAGCCAAGTCGTCTAAGTAAGTAAGATGACTAATACTCTCAGGAATTTCTATCAAATTATTATTACTAAGATCAAGCCTTTCTAACCAAATAAGATTACTAATACTTTCAGGAAGCTCTGTTAAATTATTATTACTAAGCACAAGCTCTTCTAACCGAGTTAGATTACCCAAACTCTCAGGAAGTTTTGTTAAATTATGGTAACAAATCTGAAGCCCTTCTAACTTAGGAAGATAACCTATACTATCAGGAAGATAAGTTACTTCATTGCACTCATCCAAACAACCATACGAAGAAAGCCTTTTTAACTTAATTAGCTCTTTTATATCTCTTGGAATATCATCTTCCGAAATATTATTCTCAATCGCCCAATCAATAATCGGTTGTAATTTTTGAGCCAAATCATCTTGTTTGGTCATTTTTCTCTCCTTTTAAGTGATTAAATATTATTACTTTTGGTTTAATCTATATTTAATCATTTAATGCGACAAGATATGTCGCTGAAAAACTATTTTTATAAAAATTTTGTCAATTTTTTGAGAAAAATGACCGCTTGTGAAAGGGAGAAAATGATTTACATATAATTAAGGCTGATATCAATCAGCCCTAAATTTACATTCTATTTTTTATTCTTTATTTCCTGAATAAATCGATTATCCATTGTTTCAAACAGCTCATTATCATATTCTGATGAATGTTTTTCGACTACATTTCTAAATTCATTGAAGAAGAAATCATCAGCTCCCCTACCTTTTTTGATTATTTCATAAATATCAGCGTATTTAATTTCTGTATATTTTTTAGCATGTTTGATTTCTACATACTTATCATCATCTTTTACATATTCATAACGCTCATTATTGTAATTAGGTCTTAAAATAAAATAATATTTTTCTTTATCTTTAAATTTTTCTTCAACTTTATCATAATATTTTGTTAATTGAGAATAACCGTCTTTTTTTGTACCTGTAATCCCTGATTTAATTTTATTTTCTATAACAATCACTTGGTTTTCAACTTCAATTAATAAATCAATATTGTGGAATGATTCTCTGGTAATTTTAGGTTTATCATTTGCCACTTTCTTACCTGTTTTTGCCGATAACATTGCGGTAAAATCGTGCCAAAAATCTACATCATTTTCTAAAAAATGGGCTAATAAATTTGAAATCGCTAACTCATCATTTTCTTTTCTGATTACAGATAAAAAAGTCTGTTCTCTAATATCATTTTTTGACAAATCCACCTTACCAACAGGCTCGTTTTCCCATTTACTATCATCATTGATAAGTTCTAATAAGGTTTGATAATTTGGATTATCCTTTTTTATATATAATTTTTGTGATTGATTATTTATTTTTTTTGATAAACCAATAATATTATTATCTTGCCCTTCTTCTAAATCTTCAATTTTTTTTAAATAAATATCTTTTTTTGCTTTGTAAACATATTTAGCTTTAAATGTTACAAAATAATTTGACCAAGAACCTAGTTCATTAAGTAATACACTTTCATCATCATTACCATATCTTATATCCATTTTTTTAATATAATTCTCTTGACTCTGTACTATCTTCTCTTTTGGTTTTCCAACTGCATTTAAAGCAATTTGTTCTTCGACTTTAGCTTTTCCAATAACTTTTACAATACCTTGACCAATACTTCTAAAAAAAAGAATAAATTTAATTCTGTTATCCCATTCTTTATTTACATTCCCATAAGGATTCACATAGATATAATGATTACCATTAGTCGCTTGGTACATATTTATAATTTCACCACCAATATTCTTTTCAATATATTCACCACAAAATAAATTATTGAGTAATATAACGTCTTTGTCTCTCATAATGTCTCCTTAGTAAGATTAATTAAATTGTATAAAATAAAACTAGTCAAATAATACTCTTCTACAAATAGCTTGTAAATTAAACACCACCAAATTGTACAAAAAAAAAACGATTTGTACATTAAATAAAATCATATCAATTTCTAAATTTATTTTAATGTTTAAAAAAGATATAATGGCAAAATCGTAGATGCTGTTAAAATAAGCGGTTATATTTTTATAAAAATTTGCAGAATTATCTCTGAATAACTAACCATTAACTAAATAAATAATAATGAATACACCAATAATTGATTTACAAATAGTATCAGAAGATCAAACCAATTTACCCACAATAGAAAATTTTACTTTTTGGGTGCAACAAGCCTTAATGTTAGAAGCACAAACCGAAGATTTCCCTGATACAGAAATAACGATTCGCATTGTTGATGAAGCAGAAAGCCACGAGTTAAATTTGACTTATCGTGGTAAAGATAAATCAACTAATGTCCTTTCATTCCCTTTTGAAATGCCTGAAGGGATTGAGTTGCCTTTACTGGGGGATTTGGTTATTTGTCGTCAAGTTGTAGAGAGAGAAGCAAAAGAACAGCAAATTTCATTAGACTCTCACTGGGCTCATTTAACGGTTCACGGTACATTGCACTTGCTCGGCTATGATCATATTGTTGATGAAGAAGCCGAAGAAATGGAAGGGATAGAAACGCAAATTATGCAATCTATGGGGTTTGAAGATCCTTATATTAGTGAAAAATAGAACTTGTATAATGCCTAAAAACGTATATATAATGTAATTACCTTTTATATAAAATTAAGGAAATATGTATGCCAATGCAAACTACAATGAATTTTAAAATTGATTCAACATTAAAAAGCCATTTTTTGCAAACTTGTCAAAGTAAAGGAATTCCTGCAAGTCTAATTATTCGGGAGCTTATTTTACGTTATTGTGAAGAAAATGAAGCAGAACCAAATGCTGAAACATTACAAGCAATGAAAGATGCAATTATGAGTACAAATACAACAACAACGACAGCAGATGAATTTTTGGCTTGGGCAGAGGCTGAAAATGTTAATCATTGAGAGAACAAGAGCCTTTGAGAAAGATTTTAAAAAAGTAGGACTTATTGCACCACTAATTGATGTTCTGCATTACTTAATTAATGGTGTGAAGTTACCTGCTAAATACCGAGATCACGCACTAAAAGGAAATTATGCAATGTTCAGAGAGTGCCATATTAAGCCTGATTTATTGCTAATTTATTACGTTGAAGATAATGTACTAAAACTAGTGAGATTAGCAAGTCATAGTGAATTATTTTAAACAAAAATAGGACTAATTTAGTCCTATTTTTTCTCACTAAAACAAATATTATTTTTGTGTTTTTTCTTTATAGTGACGGCGACAAACGGCTAAATAGCTGTCATTGCCACCAATTTGAATTTGTGCCCCTTGTGTGATGGCCTCACCTTTTTCATTCATTCTAATTACAAAGTTTGCTTTTGAACCACAGTAACAAATGGTTTTTAATTCTTTAAGTTGATCTGCCCAAGAAAGCAAATAACGACTGCCTTCAAATAATTCTGATTGAAAATCGGTGCGTAATCCATAACATAACACAGGAATTTTTAGTTTATCAACCACTTCTGTTAGCTGATAAACTTGTGCTTTACTTAAAAATTGAGCTTCATCAATTAATACACAATGTAGGGGATTTTCTTTTAAATATTGTTCTATTTCTTCAAATAAATTTGATTCACTATTAAATAATAGTGCTTCTTGTGAGATCCCAATACGTGATGATACTTTTCCTACACCAAAACGGTCATCAATCGCTGCAGTATAAACAAGGGTATTCATTCCACGTTCTTGATAGTTGTAAGAAGATTGTAATAAAGTCGTTGATTTTCCTGCATTCATTGAGGAATAGTAGAAATAAAGTTTAGCCATAATAGTATTCTTTATGTGTAAAAAGATAAAAAAAACGGCTAATTATCTCAGCCGTTTTCATTAAATAACAATTAAATATTATCAATTTGTCCAAGTAAAACACGTAAACGATCTTGGAAGTTCTCTTGTTCCATTTTTAATTGTTCGTTTTCTTGTTTTAAATTTTCTTTTTGAGAATTTAATTCACTATTCTTTCCTTTTAATTCATCAACCTCAAGTTGTAATAATTGAATAGTTTCAACTGCTTCTCTTACTTTATTTTCTAATTTATCAAGAATTTCAATAGACATAATTTTCCCCTAGTTGTTTAATGGTTACTGTAAACATAATAC
>JAGYHQ010000048.1 GCA_018456245.1 Tenacibaculum sp.
GGTAATATCAAATTTGTAGATGCTATGGAAGATTTAGATATGGTCAACCATCTATAAGATTAGGAGGAATAAATGGCAAACGAAAAAATAAGAGGAAATAAAGTCCTTGTTGGTAGTCATGCTGAAGTTTGGATTGATGGAGATAAAGTTTGGGAATGTAATAAAATCGAAGCCAAAGTAACAGTTAATAGAGAAGACCAACAGTTTGGTATGGATATAGATAGTACTATGACAGGGCTTAAAGGCGAATTTACTATTGGTATTAAAAAAGTATTTTCAAGGTGGAATAAATATCTTGAAGAATATAAGAAAGGTATTGATAGAAGGGTTGAAATAATTGCTAAGTTAAAAGACCCTAATGCAAGGAATTCACAAATGGAAAGATACTCTATAGGTAACTGTTGGTTTAATGAATTGCCTGTAATTACTGCTGAAATGGGTGCTCCGATTGAAGAAGAAGTATCAGGTGGCTTTACAGTAAGCGATTTAGTTGCATTAGATTTAATAAATTAATAGGAGGAAAAAATGGATAATCAAACAAAAAAAACACTTGAACAACTAACACAGAAAGCAACTCAAAGGTTAAGGGATAAAAAGAAGGTTAAATTTAAAACTTTGTTTGTTCCTAGCTTAGATGAAGAAATCAAAATAAGAAACTTAACAAAAGAAGAAATTACAGAAGTTTTAAACATTGAAGATGAAATCATGTCTGATGTAATGACTGCATATTATGGAGTTGTAGACCTTAAAGATGTTGCAAAAGCACTTAAAGAACAAGGCGAAATAACTGAATATACAGAGGTTACTAATATATTCAATATGCAGGAGAGAAATCAGATTGTTCGTAAAATTTTAGAACTTAGTGATGTAACTAGTGAAAAGAAAGTTGAAGTTGTAGAAAATTTAAAAAACTAATAAGGCAAGATGGCGAAATGCAAATGCTCCACTATTATCTTCAAAAAGGTATTAGTTTGGATAAGCTTCTTAATCTTTCCTATTTAGAAAAAGCGTTTTATTTAGCAAGTATTCATGTGGCTCTTGAAACCAAAGATGCAATCGTTGATGGAATCAAGAGTCAATTTTAATGCAAAGAAAAGGAGTTAAAAATGGGAGTTAGAGGAGCTATTGGCATAAAAGATAATGTTACAGCTGTCTTGCATAGCGTTAAAAAAGAACAATCGTCTTTCAGAAAAGATGTCATTTCAACAAGAAAAACTCTTGAGAAAACTTATGATAAAAAGAGAAAAATAAAGATTGAAACTGCACCTGCAACTAAAGCAGTTAAAAAGCTATTGAATAAAACAAAGCCACTTCGCAAAAAGATGGTTACTGCAGTTGCTCTTAAAGATATGACAAAAGCAAAAATCCAAAAAACAAAGGCAAGACTTAAAGCACTTGGTAAAATGAGTGTTAAACCTATTGTAAAACTAAAAAACAAAGTTGGTTCAGGTATTGGTAAAATAAAAGGTATGCTTGGCTCACTCTTAAAAGGTATAGCAGTACCAGTTACTGTTGCAGTTGTTGGTGGAGTTGCTGGACTTACAAAGGCTGTTCAGGGTGGCATGAAACTTGAACAACAACAAATGAGTATTGAACACTTTGTTGGTGCAACTAATAAAGATATGGATAAGTCTCAAGTTAAAGCTGTAAGTGAAAGTTTTATGAAAGATTTGAGAAATAATGCTAACGCTACCCCGTTTGAAACTGGCGAGGTAATTCAAGCAGGTTCTCGTGCAATTGCAGTTGCATCAGGTAATACAAAAGAGGCTATGGGACTTGTGAAACTTGCTGAAGATATGGCTGCAGCATCAGGTGGTACTAAAAGTGTATCTGATGCAATCGAAGCACTTGCTGATGCAAAACTTGGAGAAACAGAAAGACTAAAAGAGTTTGGCTTTAAAGTATCTGCAGAAGAATTTGATAAAAAAGGATTTAAAGGAGTTGCTAGTGATTTAAGTGAGTTTTATGGTGGAGCATCTGAAAAATTATCACATTCAGGAGCAGGTATTCTTTCTACAATCAAAGGAAAACTTAAATCTAATTTTGATGATTTTGGTTTAAAAGTCGTTGATAAATTGAAACCAGTATTTTCAGATGTTGTTGATTTAATTGATAAGTCAGCACCATTTTTTGAAGAATTTGGCACAAAAATGGCTGATGGAATTGGTAGTGGAATAAAAACAGTTATTGCTTTTATACCTCGTTTAAAGACCTTTTTTAACACTTTTAAGCCAATTGCAATGAATATGTATAACGCTGTTGTACCTGTAGTTAATTCTATAATGCAAACCTTAGGAGTTGTTATTCCTGCTGTAATACCTATTGTTCAAAGTGTTGCCAATACTGTAATGAATGTTATTCAATCGGCAAGTCCTATTATCACAGAAATGGTTGGAATAATAGGAGGAGCTATTTCTACACTTGCACCAGTATTTCAAACAATATTTGATAGTATTGGTGAGAAAGTAGGAGTTGTAATTGATTTTGTTGCTTCTAAAATGGGATTTGTTCATGAAGTATTTGATTTTGTAGTTCCACTTATATCAGAAGTTTTAACAACAGCATGGTCAATAATAGAGCCGATAATGGATTTGATGATTACTGTGTTTAAAGCAGTATGGAAGGTAGTTGAGTTTGTATTCCCTGCTATTAAAGGTATTATAACAACTGTGTGGGGAGTTTTAAAGCCAATATTTGATGCAATTGCAGATGCAATGACTTGGGTTGGCGAAGCAGTAGAAAGTGTTATTGGTTGGTTTGGAGATGTATTTAGTGGAGTTTTTGATTCTCCTGCTGAAGGAGCTGTAAAAAGTAGTGATGGTGGAGCAGGAAAGAATGCACTCGGTACAGATAACTGGAAAGGTGGTCTTACTTGGGTTGGCGAAAAAGGAGCAGAACTTGTCGACCTTCCTAAAGGTTCAAGAATATTACCAAACAAAACATCAGCTAGGCTTATGGAACGAGATAAAGGTTTTAGAATGCCACAAGTTAAAACTACAAGAAGTGAAACTAAAACTTCTCAAATTATTAAGGTTGAGTTAGCAAAACTTGCAGATAGTATTGTTGTAAGAGAAGAAGCTGATATTGATAAAATAGGAGAAAAAATTGCTGAACAAATTAAAATGGCGAAGTTAGTAACAGCGTAGGAGGAAAAATGAAGATTGAACTTAGTTTTAATAACCATGAAGAAAGTTTTGTAATTCCAATTAATCCTGCCACGATTGAAATCACACAAGCACATACTAATACAAAAGTTAATGTTCTAAATATTGGAGAAATAAATTTAAAAGGAAAGCGTGGTCTTACTAATATATCTTTTTCTTCATTTTTTCCTTCTGAAAATTCTCCACATAGGAAAAGAGCAGATAGAAATGCTGAAGAGTATGTAAGTTTAATAAAAAAGTGGAAGGATAGTGATAGACCAATACGAGTGATAATAACAACTAATGATATTAATCTTCCAATGCTTATAGATAACTTTTCAGAAACAATAACAGAAGGGGTACAAGACATAAAATATACTATAGCTCTTTCAGAATATCGTTTTTTGAAAGTTCCTAAAGTAAAAAAAACTACAGCAAAAGTTGAAAAAAAAGAAGTTAAAAAAGATACTGGACTAAAAGAAAGACCTACTATTAAGCCTGAGAAAAAAGTTTATACAGTAAAAGCTGGTGATTATCTTTGGGCTATAGCAGAAAAGGAATTAGGAGATGGCAAAAGATATCCTGAAATATATAATGCAAACAAAGAAATGATGGATAAAAAGAACAAGCATACAAAGAAGTATATGATATATGCAGGTCAAAGGTTGGTGATTCCAAATTGAAAATAATAGTTAATGATAGGGATTTGACAGAAGTTGTTGGCAGAATAACTTGGAGTGGCGATATAAGAAATGTTGCTAGAAAATTAGAATTTACTATTGGAATAAAGGATTCGGATTATTTTTATAGCAAGTTAGATATTACAATCGAAGAAGGCTTTATAGTAACGCTTAAAGATGATGATGAAAATGTAATGTTTAGAGGTGTTATTATTGACATAAAAAAATCTGTTTCAGGTGCTTTAATTACTTATAGTGCATTTGATTTTATGTTTTACATAAATAATTCTGATATAAGTAAGGTTTTTGATGATACAGCAGAAAGTATTGTTGAAAAAATTGCATCAGAGCTTGGAGCAAAAACTGGTGAGATTGCTGAAACTGGTATAAATGTTTATATGACATGTTTACCTGAAAAAGCATATAACGCAATAATGATGGCATATAGTTATGTTTCTAGTAAGAATGGGAAAAAATATATCCCTCTTATGGATGATGACAAATTGACTATAAAAGAACTTGGTACAGATAGTGGTGTAATGCTAGATGGCGATTACAATATTATTGATGTAAATTATACTCTTACGCTTACTAAACTTATAAATAAGGTGCTTGTTATAGATAAAACAGGGGCAGTAATAGAAACTATAAAAGATGATGAATCTATTAAAAAATATGGTACAGTACAAAGAGTTTGTAAAGAAGATAAGTTTAAAGCGAAAGCTATGCTGAAGAACACAGAAAGAACAACAAGTGTTTCTATTCTTGGCGATATAAGAGCGTTATCAGGTTATAGTCTTTTATTTAAAGAACCAATGAGTGGTCTTGTTGGTAAGTTTTATATTGAGTCGGATACTCATACATTTGAAAACGGAATGCACAAGATGGATTTAAAGCTTAATTTGGAAAATGTAATGGATATTAAGGAAATTAAGAAATAAGGAGAATGTAATGGCTAGTAATTGGGCAACGGATATACTTGAGTCAACAGCTAGTAATAAAACAGTTGATAATGAGATTATATTTGCAAAGGTAAAAAGTGTTAGCCCTATTTCTGTTGAAATAAATGGCGAAATTATAAAAAAATTTATTTATGAAACAACTGGCTTTTCATTTAATTATGACGAGAGTGTTTTTGATGATGATATTTTACATGGTAAAAAACTACTTAAAAGATGGTTTGATTTTCTTAAAAAATGGCATAAAAAACAAAAATTAAGTGTTGGAGATGTAGTTATAGTAATAAAAAGAGAACACACTTTTTATATTTTAGCGAAAGTGAGGTAATGATATGGGTATATTCCCTTTTTTTGAAAAAGAAGAAACAATAAAAACTGAAAAGCCTATATTTAAGGAATATGCCTATGATTTTGAAAACAATACTTTTAAAACGAGAAATGGTCGAGAATATTTAGTATATAGAGATGAAGCTCTTAAAATATGGATTTATAAAGCGTTAAAGACATTTAGATTTAAGCATTTGGCTTATGATGATGCTTATGGAGCAGAATTATATAGGCTTATTGGTAAAGCTAAGGACATTGATATAGTTAAGTTAGAAATTAAAAGATATATCAAAGAAGCGTTACTTGTGAATCCATATATTTTAGAGGTTAGTAATTTTAGGATTTTTGAAAATATAGAGCAAAATGAAGTTAGTTTTGAAGTTAAAACAGTTTACTTTGGATTTGACTTTACTCAGGAAATGGAGTTTGTAAATGGATAATAGTTATGATGCAATTAGAAATAGAATGAAAGATGATTTAACTACAGAAGCGAGTAAAATTGAAGGTTCTTTTACAATGGATAATATAAACTCTGTATCAAAAGAACTGGCAAGAATAACAGCAACAGAAGTTGATACAATACCTGATGAAATAATGCTTGATACTGCAACTGGTCACATGTTAGATGTTAAGGCTCTTGAGTATGGTATGGTAAGAAACAAAGAAAGAAAAGCAAAAGGTCAAGTAAAAGTAAATGGTTCTACGGGAGTTATTATTTATAAAGACACCGAGCTTTTAAGCAAGGGTGATGTGCCTTATAAAACAATGTATGATGTTATAATTGGTGCTAGTGGAGTTAGTTTTGTTGATATTGAATGCGAATATTATGGGCTTATTGGTAATGCAGAGATAGGAAGTATAACTTCATTTAAAAATTCAATAACTGGTGTGGAATCAGTAATCAATGTAGAAAAAATAACTGGTGGCACAGAAGATGAAGAAGATGAACATTTTAGAGATAGAATTTATGAAAAAATCAGGAAACCTATTTCTAGTGGTAACAAAAATCATTATGTTTATTGGGCTAAGGAAGTATCAGGAATTAGAGAAGCAAAGGTTATTCCTCTTTTTAATGGTAATGGAACTCTTAAGGTTATTGTCTTATCATCAGACTATGATGAGGTTTCAGGACTTTTATTAGAAAATGTAAAAGAACATATTGAAAACAATCGCCCTATTGGAGCGAGTGTTACAGTAGAAAGTGCTGTTAGTAAGGATATTAGATTAGATATTACCTTACAGAAAGAAGAAAATATTAGTATTGAAGTTATAAAGACTGATTTAATAAATAAGATAAACGATTATATAAAAACTATTACATTTGATGAAACTAAGCCTTTAAGTTACTTTAAAATAGGTGATTTAGCTTTTAATGCTGAAGGTATTGTTGACATATTAGATTATACACTTAATGGCTCAAGAGAAAGTATTCAGGCTTCTTTCAATGAATTTTTAAAATTAAAAGAGGTGGTTATACATGTTGCTTAGCGAAAAAATGCTACCAAAATTTATTATAGAAAATCCGTTTATGAACGAGCTTTTAAACGCAGAAGAAAACGAAATTAAACGCTTTGAAAAGCATGTTGAAAATGTTAGAAAAGAACTTAATATTTTAACTGCAGATAGGCTCATAAATAGATGGTTGACCATATCTAAATCTTCCATAGCATCTACAAATTTGATATTACC
>JAGYHQ010000049.1 GCA_018456245.1 Tenacibaculum sp.
GTATTCTGTCCTCTTGTGATAAATTTTGCCATTGACTTACAAACTGTTGTACCTTTTCGGCTCTGTCTTTCTCTATGGCATCAATTATTTGCATTCTTGCTCCTAATTCGTTAGGGAATTGATGACGAATTTTGTTTAAATATTCGTCATTTGGTTGATTTAATTTCTTCGCATTTACGTTGTGTCCTGACCAGTTCGGCACCATTTCCTTTTGGAAATATTTCTTGTTAAATCGGTTAAAATAACCCTCTATCACTTTGGATTTAGAGTTTTTGACCTTTGCTGGTGTAAAGTGCTTGCAAGACACTTCGTAAGTGTTTCGTAAATTTTTGATTTGGTAATTATCCGTTTGTAACTGATATGGTTTGTATCGCTCGCCAAAC
Organism: Tenacibaculum sp.; assembly: GCA_018456245.1. Taxonomy (GTDB): domain Bacteria; phylum Bacteroidota; class Bacteroidia; order Flavobacteriales; family Flavobacteriaceae; genus Polaribacter. The sequence continues at coordinate 384 of JAGYHQ010000049.1, forward strand.
AATTTTTTAGTGTGGTTAATGGCGTTTTTAAGAGCCTCACGGATAAGGTCGGGTGTTTCGTGGTCGCCAATGGCATAGCCTATTGGGTATTCGTTAAATGGGTCTAATACGACAACCATTGTCAATCTATTGTGATAGGTTGTTACTTCATAGCCCTTGCTATTAACGGTTTTCTTTTGGTATAATAATTCAGCGTCCCAACCGTCCATAGTCCAGTACAACATTGGAAGTGTAGGACGAGAGCGTTTAACTTGCATTGCTTTGTTGTGGTAAAATTCGTTGGTTCCGTGCTGACCTGCATAGGTGTATAGTCCAAATTTCTCTCTATACGTAGCGATTGTTCCTGCGGTAATGCTTTCCCACCCTGCATATTGAGCCACATTATTATAGTGCCACGCTATCTGCTCATTATTAAGATTTTGATGTTTTTTCAATAGTTCCTCAATGAGTACCATTTGCTCGTTGTTCTTTACTTTGGCACGGTTTCGTGTACCGTATTTACGTGATATTATTGCTGAATAACCTTGTTTTTGATATTTGGTTACTTTGTGTCGCAAACTCGTTGGAGTAGTAGGTAAATCGTGGCTAACCTCTCTAAAAGCGTTTACATCACGGCTTAAACTTTCCCAAATATTCCCGTTGTGCATATCGCCCAATGCCTTTTTATAGGCTTTTCGGTTATTTTTCACTTGAATTACAGCATTAAGTACTGATGCGTTATAAGTATATATTTCGATAACTTCGGGGTCGAGTTTTCGCTCGTTATTTTCGCCAAAACGATGAGCACAGAAATAATCAAATGCCTCACGGTCTGCCTCGTAGTGTTTTGCGAAATAACTTTTCTTTGCTTGTGCTTTTGGTTTTGGAAATTTTAACTCCAAAGCATCTTTCCACTCTCTGCATAGGCTGTCAAATGTTACTAATGCGTCAAGTCCTAATGAGGCACGGCGTAAAGACTTTTCTATACAAGTTCTACTATTCATACGATGCGAAAGCGACCTATATTTAATAAGGCTTAGGCTTTTGGGGTGTTTTTTCTTTTTGCCTTTTTCATCGCTGACCAACCAAAGAATTTTAACTCCCAAAGTACCCTCGTGATATTCGTATGGTGTATTTGTATTCATTTTTTTGTTATTTCTTTTTCAAATAAAGGGGAGGTTTTATTTTCCCCTTTCAGCACTAATCCCTATAAAACATTTAAAAATTTAGTGTTATTGGTTTTGATATTCTTTAATTAAATTTTCCCTTTGCTCTATCACTCTGTATAGGGCTCTGTAAGTATCTTCGTGCTTTCTTGATAATCTCATTCTTATAGCATCAGTAGTAAATCCAAACATTCTCGCAACTGTTTGAATATCGCCCGTTTGTTTCTTTTGTTCGCAAATTGTAACGATTTCACTAAAATTATGTACTTTTGTCATTGTGTATATGTTATAATGTTTTGATGTTGCAAATATATACACAAATGATGAAATAAAACAACAAATGATGAAAAATATTTCAAATATTAATGATAGGATTTCTTATTTAATTGATTGTAAAGCAAATAGCAATAAAAAAAAGTTTGCTGAAATGATAGGGTTTGCACCTCAAGTTATATCTAATATTGTTTCTGGACGAAAAAGCAAACCAAGTTTTGATGTTTTAAACTCAATAATATCATCATTTGTTGATATTGATTCCGAGTGGCTTTTAACAGGGCAAGGAAATGTGTTAAAAAATGATAAAATAATACAGCCTATTAACAGAAATAGAAAAACTACTGATAAATTAATCGAAAATCAAGAAATACCTCTTTATGATTTTGAGGCTACAGCTGGATTAAAAGAATTGTTTAGTAGTGCTTCTCCTCAGGTTGTATTAGATACTATTAAAATTCCTAATATTCCAAAATGTGACGGTGCTGTTTCTGTAACAGGAGATAGTATGTATCCACTATTAAAGTCAGGCGACCTTATATTATACAAAGAAATACCTACCGACTACACCAATTTGTTTTTTGGAGAAATGTACCTCATTGGCGTTCGTATTGACGAGTGGGAGGAGTATATTACAGTAAAGTATATTCAAAAATCAAACAAAGGAGATGAATATGTTACTTTAGTTAGTCAAAACCAACATCACCAGCCAAAAGATATCAAATTCAATCAAATTACCGCTTTAGCAATGGTTAAAGCAAGTATTAGATACAATACAATGTTCTAAAACACCTAAATAAACGCATTTTTCTGATAATAATATATTTAAAATACTGTTTTACAATTAATTAAATTAAAATCATTTGTAAATTAGGGGGTGTTTCAGTTGCTTTTTAAGTGTTTTTGTATCAAAAAACTGCAAATTAGGGGGTGTTTCATATACTTTTTACGTTATTTAGATTGCACCCATAATTGCACCCATAGTTACACCCAACACTGTTTTTGTACATTTCAAATTCAAAAGTAATACCATTTTGTTGGCACCGCCCAAATGGTTTCTTTTTGGTTGTTTTTGGCACTAAAAAAAGTCTGTTAAGGCTTGTAAATAGTAGTTTTAACGGCTTTTTGGGGTGTTTATGGTAGTTTCCTATGGTTGTATGGTAATTAAAGCCTTTTTAAATGGTAATTAAATAGTAGTAAATGGTAATTAATGTACTTTTTATAAAAGCATAAAAAAACAGCCTTTTTTGGCTGTATCGCTTGTTTTTATTGGGTTTTTCGGCTTTTTTTTGTTAGTGTGTTATTGTACTTTTCTTTTTGTGGGGGGTATTAATCTCAATTTAATTGTTACAGTATCATTCATTCTCAATTTATTCAAAACCTTATCACCTAATTTTATTACATAAAAAAGACTACCTTTTGGTAGTCTTTTTTATAATTTAACAGTTATCCTAATAAATTAAAATTTATAACGAACAGATAAATTCCAAGTTCTTCCATAACCGAAGAATACTTTATTGTTCACGCTTACACCTTTATAGGTTTTATCATTTTCTCTTGGGAAATAATTTGTTGCTGATTCAGCAATGTACTCTGTATTGAATAAATTGTTTACATTCAATCTAAACGTTAAAGATTGAGTGTATTTCTTGAATGGAATCTTATACGAAACTCCTAAATTTCCTGTATTGAAACTTGGTAATTTTAAAGAGCCTTTGTGACCTTTTCTAGAAAAATCCTCAGCATTTACTCTTGCATATAATCTGCTAATAAATCTATGAGAGTAATCAATTTTAAGGTTTTCAAATAGTTTTACTTGTGCTCCTAAACTTGCTGTATTTTGAGCAGAATTTCCTACTTTAACACCATCTAAATATAAAGTTACATCTCCAATGTAATTTTGGTCTCTGTCGTATGCTTTACCAGTTACTTCCTTAGCATATTCCCAGTTTCCAACAGACATCATACCGAATAATTTAACTTCTGGTGTTACTTGGTAAGTTCCGTCTAACTCTAGTCCCATATGAACTTGCTCTACACCTTGCATATCTGCTTTTCCTCTATTACCTTTTTTGTCCTTGTAACTTATAGAATAAAATCTATCTTTCCAATGTGTTCTATATAAATTAGCATTTAAGCGAATTTTTTCTGTTTTAAAACCATATCCAAACTCGTAAGCCATTACTTTTTCGTTACGAGGGTTAGGGTTAACATCATTCTTGTAATTTAAGAAAATAGCATCAAAAGAAGGTTGTTTTGAATAAAAACCTCCATTAACAAAAATATTATGGTTTTCATTGATATTCCAGTTAATACCCCCTTTAACATTTCCTCCTAATAAGTTTTTCCATTTTGTTTCTCTCTTTGGGTCAGATTCAAGGTAGTTGAAATAGTCAATTCTTTTAAATCCTTGACTTGAAACACCTGCCTGAACGAATGCAGATACAGCATCTTTGCTATATTCTAATTGTGTAAAAGCACCATACCAATGAACTTTACCGTCATTGTGGTAAGCAATTTTTTCATCATCATCAATGCTTTTAAACACATTCCATAATCCTCCTAAATCAGAAGAATATGTTTCCGTATAAACTTTACCTTTATTGTTTTTATCCTTGTATACTCCATACCCTGTTGTACCCAATAAATTATCAAGTCTTCTATAATGCATACCTGTATAGCTACGCATATCAATACCAAAATCAAAAGTAAATTCTTCTGTTAATTTTGTATTGAAATTAGATAATAAACCAACCCAGTTATGAGAATTTATAGATGCTCTACGGATTAAACCTCTATTTTTACCACTATTTTGTCTTACGATTTCATCCCACATTACTTCTCCGTTTTCAGGATTCCTAAGAGATTTGTGAGATGCGTATTTTCCGTTCAATTTTCCTAATTCTCCTGTTCCTCCACCTCGTCCGAACGATAAGTATGCAGAAGTAGACAATGAAGATTTTTCGTTGATATTCCAATTCCAGTTTAACGAAGTAACAGGTTTGTGATAGAAGTTTCTTGTCCAATTAAATTCCTTTCCGTTTAAATATCCGTGATTATAGTTGTATTTTTTACCATACTTCAAATAATCAGCCATAGTCGCCATATTGTAGAAACTTCCTGTTCTTTGATTGTGAACTTGTGGAGCACCTGTTATCATAAATTGTAAATCGTGGTCTTCATCTATTTGCCAACCTAAACCAAGGAAATAGTTATATCCTTCAAATTTAGTTCCATCTACATATCCATCTCCTGCTGTTCTACTTAATAAAACAGATGCAGCAAAACCATTTTCATTTTTTCCTGTGGAGTATGTCGCTAAAAATTTATGGTAGTTGTCATTTCCGTAAGAACCGAAAACAGTACCACCTTGCTTTTTATCCGTTGTTTTTGTTACGATGTTAATAGTTCCTCCAACAGAAGAAATTGCTAATTTAGAAGACCCTAATCCTCTTTGTACTTGCATTGCCGTAGTTACATCAGATAAACCTGCCCAGTTAGACCAATATACTCTACTGTTTTCCATATCATTAACGGGAACTCCGTTGATTAATACAGCAATATTTTCTTGTGCAAATCCACGAATGTTAATTCTTGCATCTCCATATCCTCCTCCTGATTTAGTTGCATACACAGATGGTGTATGGTTTAAGATTTCAGGAAATTCCTGCGAGCCTAATTTTTCTTGAATTTCAGAAGCTTTAATTGTAGATACAGCAATTGGAGTTTTTCTGTCCTTAGCAATATCTATCAACCCTGTAATCACAACTTCCTCCAAAGACTCAGCAGAGGGTTGCAATTTAATAGTTCCAAAGTTTTTACGACCATTAAATTTTAAAACACGTGTTTTAAATCCAACATAGGAAACTTTAACTGTTCCTTGTTGTTTCTTTGTCGTTAAGGAAAAGTTTCCATCCCAGTCGGTAGTAGAACCATTAGTAGTTCCTTGTACGAGTACCGTTGCTCCCGGTAATGGTTGATTTGATTCATCAACTACATTTCCCGAAATTTTTGTTTGTGCAAAAGCAGTAGCTGTTATCATAAATAACCCTACTACAAGCCAGCTTTTGATTTTTTTCATTATTTTTTTGTTTAAAGTTAAAATCGGTACAAAGATGAGAAAAAATAACAGTTTTATCTTTATCTAAATGTTAAATTTATTAACATTTTTTTTCTCATTTGTGGATATATTTTTATTTGTTATATCAATTTTTATAGTATGTTTGCATCTTGATTTTTCATCAACATTAATATAATGGGATATTTTGAATTTTTAGACTATTTAGGAACAGGAGTATTCGCTATTTCAGGAGCTTTGGTGGCAATGCGTAGAAGATTAGACCCCTTTGGAGTGTTTATCATAGGGTTTGTTACTGCAGTAGGAGGAGGAACTATCCGTGATATTTTATTAGGAAATCAACCTGTAATGTGGATGCAACAAACGATATATGTATTTATTAGTTTATTTTCAATTGTCCTTGCCATTCTTTTTAGAAATCACTTAAAATATATAAACAGGTCTTTATCTCTTTTTGATACAATAGGTATCGGCATTTTTACTATTATAGGAACAAAAACAGGCATCAATCATCATTTATCGGCAATTATTTGTGTCGCTTTAGGGACGATTACAGCCACTTTTGGAGGTGTAGTAAGAGATATTCTTTGTAGTAGAGTGCCTATTATTTTCAAAAAAGAAATTTACGCAACGGCTTGTATTTTTGGAGGAATTGTTTTTATCATTCTGTATAGATTGGGAGTTTCTACAGATTTTTCGTATATTTTCACAATACTAACAGTTGTGATTATACGCCTTATAGCAGTTAAATACAAGTTATCATTACCTCCTTTTAGTCAAAAAGAATAATTTTTTTCACTACATATCTTTTTTATTTTAAACATTTTAGGTTGAAATGGTAAATTTTTTATAAAATTCATTTTGTCTATTTCAAAAAATGAATTAAATTTGCACCACAATAAGGCGTCGTGGCCGAGTGGCTAGGCAGAGGTCTGCAAAACCTTGTACAGCGGTTCG
>JAGYHQ010000050.1 GCA_018456245.1 Tenacibaculum sp.
CTTGCAATGTTGCTGTTAGTAGATTTTTCATATTGTTAGGTTATTGTATTTTTTAAATAAAAAGTTACAAAATTTCATATATAACTGATTAAAAAGTCCTTAATCAATTTTTAAAGTTATAGAGTAATGATTTAGTAATGGTACTAACTTCTTTGTATTTCACAGAGTTTCAAATAACTTTATGCAAATATAGAAAATAATTGTTAGATATCAATGATATTCTAAACAACTTTCTTTTTTGTAATATGTTATTTGAGGGGATTATTACAATCTAAAATCATTAGTAGAAATACACCTACAAATCAAATCTTTTAATATATTATTTGGAATTGTATTTATTAAATATAAGTCATATTGAGCAATCACATTGTAGTAATTTGATTTTTTTTTTGTAAATTTGTGGCATTACATAAAATAGAAACTGTTATTTCTTCTTCTTCTTCCCCCCACTAACAGTTTCCTGCTAATACAACTTATTATGTCAAGTACTAATTTTACAAAAATCTATTTAAACAACGAACTTCTTACACATTTTGTCAAATTTGAATTACATCAAAAAATAAATGAACATCATACATTTGACCTCGTTTTAGACAATGAATATTTCAACAATCCGAAAACAAAACTAAAATTTAAACCAGAAGAATTTATTGGAAAGAATTTACTAATATCTTTAAAAGGCAATGACTTCTCGGGAATTGTTACAGCAGTTGATTTTGAATTAAATCAAGAATATGGATATATAAAACTAAAAGGATATTCCCGAACGATTTTGTTAGAATCTGGTTCACAACTAAAATCGTGGTCAGATGTTTATTTGACTAAAATTTTAGAGGATGTAGTAAATGTAAGCATAGTGTTTAGTGTAAATCCTATTTTTAAATCAATGATTGAATATCAGGCTCAATATAAAGAAAGTAATTTTAGGTTTTTACAACGATTGGCAAAACAATATAACGAATGGCTTTATTATGATGGTAGTTATTTATTTTTTGGAAAACCCAAAGAGCCTAAAAAAGAAATAGAATTAAAATATCCAAATGATATTTCAGATTTAAAAATAAAAGTGCAAATGCAACCTGTAAAAAGAGAATTTGCTGAATATAGTTTTATGGAAAACCAAATGGTAACAAATAAAACTGAAATAGTACCTCCTCCAAGTTCATATATGAGTGATGCACTATCTGAATCGCTTGAACTTTTCCCTAAATATTCAAGTGATTTTCCTGATAGAAAAGTAGATACGATACACGATATGAAAAAACATTTGGAGGATAAATTACAAAGCACACAAGCATCATTTGATATTATAGAAGTAAAAACCAATAAAAAGGAATTGAATATAGGGTCTGTGGTTTGCATTAAGAACAACAAAAAATACCTTGTTGATTGTGGTGATTATATGATTATAGAAATCAGTCATTATGAAGAACAAAATCAAGAATATTACAATATTTTTAAAGCAATTCCTGCTGGTGTAAAATGCCTCCCTGAACCTGACTTACCTGAAATTACAGCAAGTCCTCAAAGAGCCTTAGTTGTTGATAATAGAGACCCGAAAGGGCGTGTTAAGGTTAGAATGGAATGGCAAAATAATGGTATGACAACTAACTGGATACAAGTTATTAGTCCTGATGCTGGAAGTAGTAAAAATGTAGATAAAAATAGAGGGTTTGTTTTTATCCCAGAAATAGGCGATGAAGTATTAGTCGGATTTAAACATAATGACCCAAATAGACCTTTTGTAATGGGAAGTTTATTTAATTCCCAAAATATGCAAAATGCAAATAACAACAATATTAAAAGTATCATTACAAAGAGTGGTAACAATATTAGTTTAAATGATGAAAACCAAAGCATAAGCATAACAAACCCAAGTGGTAGTCAAATTATTTTACAAAAAAATGGAAATATAAGCATACACGCTCCAAATACATTAACTCTTTCTGCAACAGATATTAACCTTAATGCAAACAATAGTATCAATTTAAAGGCAGAACCACAAAAGCAAGGCAATGGAACTATAAATATTATTGCTCAAAAAGAGATAGAAATTCATTCGCAAAAAGAAACTATAAGCGTAAATGCTGAAAAGGATATAGACCTTAAAAGTGATAAAAATAAAGTAACCATAAACGCTAAAACAGAAATAAAATTACAAAGTGAAAATAATCTGAATATCAAAGGAAAATCAACAGAGATAAAAGGCGAAAAAGTGCTAATAAAAGGAGGCAATGATATTAAAATAGAGTCGCCTGATACAGATATATTCTAATAAAAAAAGAAGTTAAAGATGCCACACGAATTAGAATATATAGTAAAAGATGCACTAATAATGTGCGACAAAGGAACTGCTCCTGCGAGTTTTACACCAACTTATAATACAAGTGTAAAAATTAGTGGGTGTTTGGTAAGTACCAAAGCCGATAAACTACCTTTGGTAAATATTCCTTGTATGGGAGCGTGTAGTATGTTGCAAGGAAGTCCTTGTAATCCTACGCCAACAGATTGGGAAAATACCTATAAGGTTAAGGTAAAAGGACAAGAAACACTCTTATACAAAAGTGAATTACCTTGTTCTTTGGGTGGAAAAATTAAATTTATTACAAGCGGACAAGTAAAAATACCACCAGAGGAATATGATAAACTGATAGAGGAAAACTCAACGGAAAATGATAGTGGATTAAGTTGGTTAGACGGAGTTGAAATGCTACCATTTATTGGTGGTGTTGTGGGTATGGTAAGGTCTGCGACAAAAGACCCAACGGATTGGTTAGGGTTTGGATTGAGTGCTGTTTCTTTGGTTGCAGATGTAGCAGGATTGTTTAGTTTTGGAGCAGGAAATGGAGTTTCTGCAACGATAAAAGCAGGGAAATTAGGGCGTGTAGCAATAAAGGCTACAAAAGTAGCAAGTAAAGTAGGGAAAGCAAGTAAATTAGGAAAAGCAGGACTAAAAGTGGTTGCTAAATCACTTGCTAAAAAAGTTGATGATATTGCAATAAAAACGGGTAATGTTTGTGTATTTGCTTGTTTTACAGCGGGAACAAAAGTTGCTACAAAAGACGGCTATAAAAATATAGAAGATATAAGAGTAGGCGATTTGGTATGGGCATACAATGAAGGAACGGGCGAAAGTGATTTAAAGCCAGTTGTAAGCACAATGCAAAAAGAAATTGATGCGACTATACAAATTACTTTGAGTGATGAAACCATTGAAACTACTGCTGAACACCCTTTTTACACACAAAGTGGGTGGAAAGATGCAAGTGATTTAACAGCAAATGATAGGATAAAAACCAAAGATGGAAATTGGCAACAAATAAAAGCAAGTAACTTTTTGTATAGTAAAAAGAAAGTTTATAATTTTGAGGTCAAAGATTGGCACACCTATTTTGTTGGATTGTTAATGCTTTTGGTGCATAATGCGAAAAGAGTATGTTTAAGTTTAGCAGATAGAATAAGAAAGTATGGCAAACGGATTGCTTATATGGGAAGTACTCCTAGAAAAACAAGTAAAATTGGAATAAAAGTATGGAAAAGGCAACTTAAAGAAGGAACTGCAAAACTTATCAATGGTAAAAAACACTTTAAAGACCCAACAGATGGCAATTGGTATCTTTTATCAAAGGCAGATATGGGGCATAAAGTATCTGCTGTTAGGTGGTGGAATCAAGTAGGTTACAAGTATGGTGCAAGAAGTAAAAAAGTAAGAAACTTTATGAAAGCATCTAAAAATTATAGATTTGAGCTTTATAAGAACAATAGAAGAGCTGGTTCAATTTTAGGAAAAACACATACATATAGAAAACCTTATTAAATGGTATAATTTAACAAATAAATTTAAAATATGAACAATAATAGTATAAATAGAAAAATCTTTGAATTAGTTGATTGTGTAGGTGCAATAGAAAAAGAAGATAAAATAAAACAAAAAAAAGAGATTGAATATGTTAACAAAGTGTGGGATAGTTTGCCTTCCGAAAAAATGCAGGATACAGATAGGACACTTTTGGCTTTGGTTATGATTGATATATGTTTGGAAATTAATGATTTTGACACAACTGAAAAGTGGATAGAAATTTATTTACATAAACAAACTTACAAGCCTACAATAAATTACCATTGGGGGGTATTGGCTTTCCATAAAGGAGATTATCAAAAAGCATATGATTTATTCAAAGAGGCACAAGAATTAAGTAATAATAGAGAACTAGATGAAGACCCTAAATATTTAGATTTTTATCAAAACCCTGAAAAATATATAAAGTAATGGCAGAAAAAGAGTTAACAGATGAACAATACGATGCTATCATTGAATGTATAGAAAAAGGAGATGCAGAAGACTTAAATGACAATTTCAAAACGGCTATTACATTTTATGAAAAAGGGCTTTCATTAGTACCAAACCCTAAATATGATTGGGAAATTTCAACACATTTATATGTGGCATTGGGCGATGCTTATCTTAATTTAAGAGAGTTTGAAATGGCAAATAATTTTTATAATCAAGCCTTAAAATGTCCTGATGCTTTATCAAATGCTTATATTTATTTAGGTTTAGGGCAATCGTATTACGAGTTAGAAAATATGGAACAAGCAAAAAACACCCTTATAAGTGCTTATATGTTAGCAGGAAAAGAAATTTTTGAAGATGAAGATGATAAATACTTTTCTTTTCTTAAACAAAATGTAAAGTTAGAATAATTTGTATTCTTAAAATCTATTTAAACGCAATTACAGGTGTTTTATAAGGCTGTGGGGGTTCCCAGTTTTCGTGCCAGTCTTTTAGTAAAAGAACACCATTATTTTTATAATATTGTATTGCAGATGAAAGCATTAAGGTTGTTTCCATTCCCTTGATATTACAAAAACTTTCACGATATTTTATGACTGTGCAATCTGATAATTTATATCTAAAAAGTATTATACCATTGTTATAGTCTTCTTCATAAAAAACAATCTCGGCTTTTTTCAAAGTGTATAGAGAATATGGATATTCTACATTGTTATTGTTCATTCTATCTGCAAACATCCATTTTAGAATATCATCTTCGTATCCTTTTGGTATAAATTTGACTGTTACCACTCCTCCCATTGTCAAAGAACAAGGCTTTCCCGTTGTTTGAGTATTACGATAAAAAGTTATTTTAGTGCTATTTAACTCCCATTCTTTTCTGCCGATGACTAATTTTGCTACAACCTTACACATTTGATATATTCTTAATTTTATAGTAAAACAAAGTGTGCTTATAGAAAAAAGCAAACTTGTATCTTATAGTAATTTTCACAAATTTACTAAAAAATATGATACAACTTAGTTTTTATTATTTCTTGGATTTCAAAAAATCCATTTTTATAATCTTCTTTTCGGTATAAGTATCTTCCATTTTTCTCTCAAATTCGGAGGTTGCCTTTCGGATTTCTTGTTGCATACGGATAAGTTCAATAGTTTGTTTTTCTAATTTTGCTAACATTAATTTTGCGTTGCGTTCTGAAAAATATTTGAATAAATGACTTAATACTTGATTGTACCCCATAGCGATTGTTCTAAATTGCGAATGAAACGAAGTCAATCGTATATAAAAATTAGTTACAGATTTATAATGTATTACAATTTTAACCCCTCGTTTAGACAAGGCATCACGAATAAAATCTGCTTTTGTTGAAAATCCAGATATTTCAAATTGTCGTTCAAATTCCATTTTTTCGTACTTATCTAACTGAAAAACAAACTTATTTTTTCGTGGATTTGCTTTTGGTTTTCGTTTTCTTTTAATGGTTTTGTTCTGTTTTTCCATCTGTTTTTATCTTTAATTTGTTAAAAAATCTATCTGTAATCGGTAAAAATTCACGACTTCGGAGTGAATTTTCAACCTCGTAGAGCAAGTTGTTAAGTGAGCCACAAAAAACATTTTGAGGCTCTCTTAACACAACTTGCTATGTTCCTATGAACATCAATTTTTACCATTTTTATTGTAATTATTTCAATTACAAAGAACGAAATGATTTTTGGTTTTTGTATGGTATAAATTAAAGCCAAATACTACCTTTTGAAAGTCAATCAAAGCCACTTTTAACAAAAACGCTGTTTTCGGACAAAATAAGATGTTAATTTACTTATTGTTAAATAAATATCAAAATTTATTTTAATGTAAAAATGTTAATATGTACAAACATAAAAATAAATTATAGTAGAAATGCAAATAAATAAATTCAAAAAAACAAAAAATATTATTATGGATAATAATGAAAAAATAGATGAAGAAGCCTTAATGTCAATTATGGCTGAACCATTTTCAGTAGAGGGATTTAAGGAAAAATTTGAAACCAAATATGAACCTAAAAAAGAGGCAGAAAAAGAACCTCCCAAACCTAAAAAGGATAAACCAAAACAAGCATCTTATGAAGAATTATTTTTGGTAAATAAGTTGATAAAGGCTCGTGATGGAAAAGCGACTTATATAAGCAAAGAGCACCACGAACGCTTGTTGAGTGTTGTTCATCTTATCGGCAATGATAACATCACACTTTTTGAGTTGCTAAATAACATTATAGAGCAACAATTAAAACCTATGGAAGAAAATATACTTGCTAAATTTGATTAAAATTACAAATTAGGCAGTTGTTTTGTTTGTCTGATGCAAAGATTAGTCCGTGTGTTTAACGGAAAGTAAAGGTCAAGCCCTTTGGGTTTTTCAAAAAATCTCCACCCATTCGGGTCGTATTTTCTGAAAAAACCTTGACTTCCCTACAC
>JAGYHQ010000018.1 GCA_018456245.1 Tenacibaculum sp.
CGACAATTCAAATGCTAAAAAACTATGTGCTGTTACAGGTATAAGATTAGATTTAGAAAACCCTAATGCAGAATATATCAGAACAGCCACATTACGTTATTTACAAAAGTACGAAAAAGAAATGTTTAAAAAGTTAGTTGAATTTTTACTGCATAAATCATACAAACAACCAAAACGAGTAAAAACCTTAATAGACCATTTAGCAAAACAAATTAGAAACCGTTACCGATATATCCGTAAAAGAAACAAAATGCAATTATCTCTATTTTAATAAAAAACTTTTTATTTATTAAATTAAAAATACTAAATTCGTACATCACTTTTTAAAGTGTGTACATATTGGAAAATATAAAAAAGCGTTAGCTTTCATTCTGTTATAGGAAATCTGGTAAATTTCATAGAAGCAACAGAATAGAAATGTTGATGCTCACGCTTATAGCGTGGGTGTTACTATCCTATTCATTGCTTCGGGTTTACCAGAACCTCCTATAATGTTTAGGCTACGAACCCACGCTTTCTTTTTATCATAATAATTAACTTCACTTTGGGTTTGGGTGTCTTAATCTTATATTATTATGAACTTTTTACAACAAAAATTAAATGCTGTAATAATAATCTTATTTCTATTTACAGCCACAATTTCATTTTCACAGGTTATTCAGGCAAAAGAATGGAGTAAAGATATTGCCTTATTTAGAGGTAAAGCATTTTTATTTAATGATGTTTTAGGGGGAGCTTCTGTAGATGTTAGAAAATTTTCAGTAATTCCGTTAGCATCTTCAAAATCAGGAGAACTAACAACCTTAATTTATAAGAGTGAAGAACTTAAAAAAGAAGGTTTAATTTTAGGTTTCTTTGGAGATTATTGGAATGAGGCAGGAGTAACATTTCAAGGTTATGCTTTTAAAAATTTACCTGCAGATAAAGCAAAAGCATTTTTAAATAAGATTGAAAAATCCATAGAAGACCATAAAAATTTTTTACAAGAAGATAGTGATAACAATAATATTTACTTCAAGTTTGATGATTTGGAAGTTTTAATTTATCGTGATGGAGATTATGTACTTCGTATTTTTTGGAAAAAGTTTGATAGTACTTGGGAAAATACAGCCTTCAGGAGAAGTAAGAGACGATTTTTAAAAAATATATAAAAGATGAAAACAAAAAATATAATTTTAGTAACCCTATTTATGCTTATAGGAATTGTCTCTTTTGGACAAAGTTTTGAAGAAACATTAAAAAAAGCAGAGCAAGGTGATGCAATGTCTCAATTCAATGTAGGTGTTATGTACTATGATGGAACAGAAACACTAAAAAATAAAAAACAAGCATTTTATTGGTGGGAAAAAAGTGCAATACAAGGGAATGCAAAGGCTCAATGTAGTTTAGGGGTTTTATATGATAGAGGACAAGGGACTTTGAAAAATCCAGAACAAGCATTCTATTGGACTAAAAAAAGTGCAGAACAAGGTAATTCACAGGCTGAATATAGATTAGCTATTAAGTATTATGACGGAACAGGAACTTTGAAAAACCTAAAACAAGCATTGTATTGGTATAAAAAATGTGCAGAAAGAGGTGAAGCATTAGCCCAATATAGATTAGGTCTTATGTATTATAATGGAGAAGGAACATTGAGAGATGTAAAGCAAAGTGCTTATTGGGTAAAAAAAGCCTATGAAAATGAAAAAGGGTATCAATTTACAAAAGAAGATGCAAAAGATTTTTGGAGCAAAAATGAACTATGGAAATATGAATAATTTATAAAACAGAAACAAAATGAAAACAATTTTAGTAGTTTTATTTATGCTTATAAGTGTTGTTTCTTTCGGTCAAAGTTTTGAGGAAACATTAAAAAAAGCAGAGCAAGGTGATGCAGAGGCTCAATATAGTTTAGCTGATATATATTATTATGGACGAGGTGTGGGAGTAAATAAAGAACAAGCATTGTATTGGTACAAAAAAAGTGCAAAGCAAGGTGATAAATATGCTCAAGTTCATTTAGGGGAAATGTATTATCTGGGGGAAAGTACATCACAGGATTTTAGACAAGCATTTCATTGGTTTGAAAAAAGTGCAGTACAAGGCAATACAGAAGCTCAAACTCGTTTAGGACAATTATATTATTTTGGACAAGGTGTAATTAAAAATGATAAACAGGCTTTGTATTGGTTAGAGAAAAGTGCAAAACAAGGTGATGTAAATGCTCAATTTAATTTAGGAATTATGTATCATCAAGGAATAGGTACTTTAAAAAGTTTAAATAAAGCATTTTATTGGTACAAAAAAAGTGCAGAGCAAGGATATGCAAAAGCTCAATTTCATTTAGGTTTTATGTATTATAATGGAGAGGGAGCATTAGTTAATAAAAAACAAAGTGCTTACTGGTTTAAAAAATCATATGAAAATGGTAATGAAGATGCAAAAAAAATTTGGGAAGAATATGAGCTATGGAAGTATGAATAATTTATAAAATACAAATAAAATGAAAACAACACTTTTAACAATATTAATATTTTGTATAAATTTTCAATCAGAATGTGATGATTACCAAAGTTCTATGTCTGATGCTCAATCATACGCAGATGATACTTATACAAATGCAATGGAAATATATAATGCAGATAATTTAGATGATGTACAATACTACGCACAACAAACAATGAATAGTGTTGATGATACTATAAGTTCTGCAAGTGATGCAGAAAGTTATGCCTCTGACTGTAATTGTGATGACGGTGAAGATTATGCAAGTAATATACAGTCTTATGCTGAAGATGCATATATATATGCACAACAAGCATATAATGCAGATGATTTAGATGATGCTCAATATTATGCACAACAAGTAATGAATGAAGCAGAAAATTGTGAAAGTGAAGCATCATCAGGAGAAAATGCGTGTGATTAAATTATAACTTTTTAAAATACTTATTATGAAAACAATTATAAAAATAGTGTCAATAGTAACTTTGTTTTTTGCTAATTATTGTAATGCTCAATCTTGCGAAAAAATAAAGGAAAAATTTGATAATCATAAAGTTGCCGTTCGTCTTATCAAAACAACAAGGTTTAATTTTACAGAGGATTGTGATACATCAAAAAGTTCTTGGATAAAAAGCCTAAAATTCAAGTCTTGTGATTTAAAAGTTGGGTATATATTTCTTGAAACAAAGAAGAAAACTTACATCTATTCTAATATTCCTATTTCATTATGGAATGAATTTAAGTATGCAAAATCTTTAGGTAAGTTTTATAATACAAGGATTAAAGGTAAGTATAAAATTCAAATCAAAAATAAATAAGAATATCGAAAATTAAATAATTAAAATATGAAACATAAATTATCAATAATGCTTATAATGTTTTCTGTAACATTATTTGCTCAATATGGAGCAAGAGCATATAACCAATCAACACCTACACAAAACAATATAGGGAATATCATTCAAAAACAAGCACAGTATTGGAATGATGAAGGTGACAGGAGATTAGCAGAGTTAGAAAGAATGAGGGATTTTAGAAATAAAAATGAACCATATTATCAAAAAGCAATGGAACAAGCTAATAAGGCTTGGAATAAAAACGACTATCAATATGTTGTTTTTTATTATGAAAACTCTTTAAGTTTAGGGTGGTATGATCCTGAATTTGAATTTATTGCTGGAATTTCATATTATAAGTTATGGGAATCAACTAAAAAACGAAAGTATAGAAGGTTGGCTAAAGAAGCACTTAAATTATCAAAAAAACACGGAAATATTAATGCAAAACGTTTTCTAAAAAAAGAATATGGCATCCATACATTTTTTAATAATAAATCAAATTCTTCTGTTGAACAAGATGATACATACGAAGCTAAAGTATCTTATAACAAACCAATCTTTCAAAAACCTGATAATAGTTCCGATATAATAGATTATACTTTAAAATCTGTTATAATTATTGAAAAATATAATGATCAATATTATAAAGTTAAATCTAGTAATACAGAAGGGTATTTATCTGTTGTATGGGTAAAAAAATAAAAACTAAATAGAATAATTTTAAATATTTAACTTATGAAAAAAATAATAATAGTAATTTCAATGTTAGTAAGTAGTATATGTTTTTCTCAACTTACTTACGAAAAAAGCTATAATGGAGATATTGTAGCCAAAGACCAATATGGCAATATAGTTGCTATTGGTTCAAAAAGTTATGGTGGAGATTTTGTTTGGAAAGACCAATATGGGAACATAATTAAAACCGAATCTAAAGATTACAATGGAGATATAGTTTCTCGTGATGCATATGGCAACACTAAATCTATAAAATCAAATGATTATGGAGGGAGAAAAGTTGTAAAAGATGTATATGGTAATATCAAATATACATTAGAAAAGGATTATAGTGGTAATATTGTAAAAAAAGACCAATATGGTAATATTTTAGGTACTTATAAGAAGGATTATAATGGAAATGTTATATTTCGTCCATATTAAAAAAGTTTAATTTGTTATAACAAGCAGTCCAAAATCATCGGACTGCTTTTTTATCTATAATTTTGTATTACAAAAAATACACTTTTTAAGTATAATTGTATTTTTTATTATTCATTTTAAACATAAAAACAAATACCAAGAATAAATTAAATACCTTTATTATAAAAGATAACATAAAAATATGGTTATAATAATGTAATTAAGTTGTGGATTTTTGGCTTAAATTATTAGTAAACAATTTTTAAAACATTATTTTTCTATGTTGGAAAGAATAGTCATTAGTAATAATTTTACAAAAAAATAAAATTATTATTTACGTAAACCAAGTACTGTACACAAAAAACACAAAGGAATAAAATTATTCGTTGTATAAAAAACAAGGTATTTTTCATCTATACGGTATATATAACACGTATATTCTGTTTAATTTACTCTTTTATGGTGTATACAAAAAATAAAACAATAGATTTTACAAGGTGTATAGTTAGTTTATTTTGTATATTTTTCTCTTTTTTTACAAAAAATGGTATTTTTATCTCATTTCTCACCTTTTTTACACTAAAAAAAGATGATATAACTTTTTAAAAATGATATATTCATTCATTTTACTTTTTTATTTTTTATATAAGAAATAGTAAATAGGCAATTATTGATAATTTTTTAACCAAAAATTTTAAAAAATCTCTCTATAATAGGGCAAAATATATTATAATATATTAGAAATTTTTAGATAAATTTAACCATCATTTCATTACTATACATTTACACTAATAATGCTATAAAAAGCATTTTTTCAAAATTATTTATAAAAATATACATATATTTGTATAAAAATGTATTATATGGCATTTCAAAAATTAATAAAACAAATAAAAAAACGTAGAAAAGTATTAAATGTAACACAAGAAACAGTATCTGAAATTTCAGGTGTAGGACTTCGTACATTAAGACAATTTGAAAGTGGAAAAGGTAATCCTACTTTAGAAACACTAACGAAAATCTGTGATACTTTAGGGTTGGAAATTCAACTAAATGTAAAAAAATAGTAATTAATGAGAAAAGCAAAAGTTTTATATAAAGGGGAACAAGCAGGAATACTTACTCAAAAAGATAATGGAAGTTTTACTTTTAGATATTTTGACAAATGGTTGTCGGATAGTAAAAAACCTGCAATTAGTCTAACTTTTCCAAAATCTCAACAAGAGTTTTCTAACGCATCGTTATTTCCGTTTTTTTACCACTTACTCCCAGAGGGTGCAAACAAAAAATTAGTTTGCAAAGCATACAAAATTGATGAAGATGATTTCTTTGGAATACTTTTGAATATTGCTAAAAAAGATACTATTGGAGCTGTTACCATTGAAAAAATATAATTATGAAAGAATTACATTGTTGTCCTGCAAAACTTACAAAAGGATTTAATACATATAGTCCTATTGCCTTGAAAAAACTTTTTAAAGGGAAAAAAATAAGTCATATTTTGCCTTATCTTTCGCCCTCAACAAATGAAAATAGTTCTATTTTTAATAGCAATCAAAAACATATTTCTATATCAGGATTTCAAGAAAAATATTCGTTGCTTTTAGATAATTCAGAATTAAAATTAACTGAAGAAAATCAACAAGGAGAATTTATTTTAAAACCTATTTCCGATTTACCTAAAAATAAAGAGTTTGCACCTGCTAATGAACATCTAACAATGCAAATAGCAGAACAAATTTTTAAAATAGAAACAGCAGAAAACGCCTTGATTTTCTTTAAAAATGAAGAACCTGCATATCTAACAAAACGATTTGATATTTCAAAAAATAACAAAAAATTAGCAGTTGAAGATTTTGCATCATTATCAGAAAAAACATCTGCTACACACGGAGAACATTATAAATATACAGGTAGCTATTTTGATTTGTTTGTTATCTTAAAAAAATATGTTCCTGCTTGGCAAATAGAAGCACCTAAATTATTTAAACTTCTTATTTTTAATTATCTATTTTCTAATGGTGATGCACATTTGAAAAATTTTTCGTTGATAGAAACACAACAAGGGGATTTTAAATTAAGTCCTGCGTATGATTTGTTAAATACAAAACTACATATTGAAGATACTGATTTTGCATTAAAAGACGGACTTTTACCTAAATCAGAATCTGGAGGAACAATTAAAAATCAATTTTTGAAATTAGCAGATTTAGTAGAAATATCAAAAACAATAACTTTAAAAATATTAAAAGATTTAACCTCTAATAAAGATGAGGTAATTGATTTAGTAAAACACTCGTTTTTATCCGAACGATTACAAAGAAATTACATTCAATCATATCAACGAAAATTAAAAAAAATGATATGATTATATCGTTTAGTTAGACTTTGTATAGATAAAAAGTAAAAGTTTTTACAAATGGTCAAATGATTTATTTTTACCCTCCCCCTTTTGTTATTTTTAATAAAATTCAAAATGTTTTAAGTTTTTTGTTCATCGTAATAGATTTACAAAATAATAAACTTAAAAAAGTAAGTTACAAACATCTCACTATACACTGCGAGAAAACTTTATGACGTACAAAGGAAAAACACCGTTTCTGCCAATAGTAGCGACAATGTAACAGAACTCAATAAGAGCAAGAGGATTGACACGGCTACTCCTCAAAACGATGTTTCTTTTATTAAATACATAAACTCTTACTACAAAGAGTAAATAAAAAATATTTGTTGCTGGAGAACGCACCAACCAAAGTTTCTACTACTGAAACTTCCCCCTGAATATTCTGCTTCTGAAAGTAGTAAGAATGTAGAACTTAGCGTTGAGGACAACAAATATTCTTCCTACAAAGATACAAAAATAACCAATCAACAGACAAAAACAGACTTATTAAGTGGTACGAAGACAACGGATTTGAAATGCAGGAGGACGGCTCTATGATTAGAACCGCCAACTTCAATGCAACAGAGCAAAGAATTAAAAACATAAATCCAACAGGAGATACATCTTTCAATCCAAGAGAAAATTCAACACAAGCAATACAAAGATTATCAAACGAGGTAACTGAAAATAAAACGGCAGAACAAGTAGCGAGGGAACACACCGATAGTTATTTAGAGCAATTAAAAGAGGAGGGTGCGTCTGATGAAGTTATGAACTCTAAACAAGTTAAGAACTTCTATGAAAGAACGCTGAAAGGAATTAAGAACGCCGATAAAATTGCAAGGACAGCCGACACAAACTACATAACAGGAAGTAGAGTAAATGAAAAGGGCGAGATAATAACAGAGGAGGAATATTTAAGAAAGCGTGGCGAGTTAGAGCAACACTACGACAACGAAATAGAGAAAGCCGACAACAGACTTAAAGAAGCCCTAAACCAAGACGGAATAACAGAGAAAGAAACCGAACTTATTAAGAACCAACATAAAGCCGTAACAGAACAAATAGAAAAGGCTAAAAATTCTGAATTAAAAGAGTTTGATACTAAAAACAAGGTAGAACATACCAACGGAAAAACATACGAAAAGGACGGAGATAATTGGTATGGAAAAGATAAAAATGGTCGCCGAATAAAAGTGTCTAACAAAAAAACTATTAATTCATTAGATACTAAATTGCGAGAAACAAATGAAACCTCGCAAAAACAAGAATTGGCTGAAACTAATGAAATCAGCCAAAACCAGCCGACTGAAAATACCGAAGTTGAAATATCAAACGGAGTTCAAAACGAAATAAATAGAATTGAAAGAGTATTTTTAAAAGACAATAAAGACAAGCAAAAAACTATAACCGAATTAAAAGAAAACGCACAAAATAAACAATTTAAAGTTGTTGGAAATAGTGTAGAATTTAAGTCGGATATTGCAATAAGTAAACAAAAATTTAAGAATGAAGCAGAAGCAAAAGAGCATTATGAATATGTAGTAGGAAAAAATGCCGAGATTATAAAAGCACTTGAAATATTAGAAAAGAAATACGCCGAAACACCTACAAATTCCACACATAGACAAGCCGAGCAAATAATACAGACTATGACGGAGAATGCAGAAATTGCACCTACTTTGGAATTAACACCAGAAAATTGGGATAAAGAGTTTGGCGAAAATGGCATTGTTGAAACTCCTATTGGAGAAGTTAAAATAGGCGAAAATCAATATTTAAAAATACTAAAAAACAAAAGAGATAAACAGTTTGGTATGATAAAACCAACACTTACTAATCCTGATGTTATTATTGAAATGCCAAGTCAAGCAAAGAAAGGACAAAAAACTGAACGAGAAACAAGTTTATTATTTGTTAAGACTTTTGATGTTAATGGTAAAAAAGTAAGACACTTTGAAAGTGTTACTATTAAAAAGGACGGTAGAGAAGTTTCTATAAGTAGTCATATCATAAAACCTAAACAACTTCTAAATAAATTAGAAAAAGGTAATGTGTTATGGAATAAGCACGAACTCTCTTATTCTGAAACTTCGGACAAGGTTCAAACTTTGGACGAGCAAGGTACAGATAGTCCGAGTACCAATACTCACGGCTCGTTAGATGTTCAAACACATTCCCTTTCTGACAACAAAGATACAAAACAATCAAATAACAGTCAAACAAAATCTGAACAAAAAGCAACTGATAACGAGGTTGTTAAAAATGAAACACCTACATATTCCACTAATCAATCAAACAAAGCTGAAACAAAACTATCAGATGAAATAGAAGTTACCACAAGTACAAATGAATACACCGTAAAAAATAATAACGGTACATTAGAAATTACGGCAAAGTACGGAGGTAAAAGACTAAAACTATCTGAAAGCGAAAAAAAACGTATAAGAAAAGAATACCGTGATAAGTTAGATTATAACAAAGGAGAGGGGGCGAACTTTGAGGGTATGGAAAATGCAACACCTCAACAACAAGCAGAGGTAATAGCAGAAAAAAGTAACAACGCTTACGAAATAGCACAAGAGTACAAAAAGTCAAAAGAAAGACAGAGTACAGAAAAAGAAAACGCCGAACTATCAAAAGACGGTGCGATTGCACAAGTATTAAAAGCAAATGCACTAACTGATACAGACGCCAAAAAACACTTTACAGACATTAACCAATCATATACAAACACTCGTGGTAAAAGACAAAAATTACCATTAGATATGATTGCTGAAAGAGCAAATGAATTAGGAGTGGGCGAAGTATCTGTACAAGATGTTATGGATTTCATAGAACGACACGAAAAATTATCAGACTTCAATGAAGATACAAATACAGAAACAAACATACAGCAAGACTTAAAACGCCGATTTAAAAAAGTAACAGGATTAACTCTTACTGATAGAAATGCCGATATAGCAACAAATACTAAAAACAAAAATAATGAAACAAATAACAATGAAAGAACTGGCAAAATTGACAGAAACGATAATGAACAATCCACAGAAACAAACATTGATGATGAAGTCCCATTCCAAAAAGACAAGGACGGAAAATTCAAATCAATTACCGAAACTGCCTTTAATGCGTTAATTGATAGACTTAAAAAACCATTTAAAGAAGCATTTAAGAATTTAGATGTAGTAACAGAGTGGAGCGAGTTTGCTAAACGACACAAAGATTTAAAAGGTATAAATTCATTAAATGATTTAGATACCAAAAATGTAAAAGATGTAGATGTAATGAAAACGCCGAAAGGAGTTATCTACGGAGCAAAACTACCTGACGGAACAATCTATATCAATCCTAAAAAATTAAACGCAAATACACCAATACACGAGTTCTCGCACCTTTGGGAACAACTTATGCCAGAACAATGGAAAAAAGGTGTGGAATTATTTAAAGATACTAATGCTGGTAAAAAATTATTCGCCGAACTAAAAGACAACGGAAACTACAAACATTTATCAGACCAAGAGTTATGGAGTGAAGCAGTTAATACCTACATAGGAAATCTCGGAGAAAAGAAATATCATAACAATAGTAAGTTAGGTAGGTTCGCCGAATGGGTAAAAGATACATTCAAAAAGTTAGGTGCTAAACTAAATATAGGAAACCTTAAAGCAGAAACTAAATTTAAAGATTTTGCTAACGGCGTACTTAATGATTTAATGGGCGAAAAAGAATTAAAGGCTGAAAGTAAAGTAAGTAGAGGTAATGTAGAAATACAATTTAGTAAAGATGTACCACAAGTAAATGCAGAAACTAAAACATTTAAAGATTTTAGCGAGGTTAAAAAATGGGCGAAAGAAAACATTACAGGAACTTACACTAATAAACAAACCAATGAAGATATAAAGATTTCTAATACTTCTATTGATAAGTTTTTAAGTGGAAAATCAATAAGTAAAAGTAGTGATTTAGACAGCCATATATCTGTATTAAATGGTATTCCTGAATTTGTTAAAAATGCAGTTTTAGGAAAAACAGAAAACTTTAAAGACCCTAATAATGAACAAATAAAAGATGTTCAAAAATTCTATGGGGTTATTAATGGTAAAGCAGTAAAATTAACAGTTAAGAGATATACTGATAGTACGCCGAATAAAGCATATAGTTACGAGGTGCAAAAAATAGAAACACTTGATAAGGGTAACTTGGAAGAGCATTATAATAATAACACCACTTCGTCCAACTTATCAAGTGTTTCCATTGCAAATATAATAAAAACTTTTGATGAAATAGAAAATAATTCTAACAAAGTAGATTTTCAAACAGAATCAACACAAGAAAGAATATCTACCCAAGAATTAAAAGACCAAGTGGAAGTATTATTCAAAACAGGGTTCTCAAATGAAACACCTGTTTTAGCATCTGATAGTAAAATGGGTAAAATATTTGGTTTAACTGCTAATGGTACTCCACCACTTGCAGGAGTGAAAGACGGTGTAGTTTATATAAACAAAGACAGAGCAAAAAAAGACACACCTATAAACGCATTTGGTAGCATTTGGATAAATTTCGTAAAGAAAAATCACAAGGCAGTATATGCAAGGGCTATGGAGTTAATTAAGAATGAAACCACCTATGTAGAACAAGCGAGAAGAAATGCGAAAGAGGGTGCGACAGAAACTCTAATATTAGAGGAAGCCTTAACACAAGCAATCGGAGATAAGGGTGCGAAGATATTAAGTAGAAAGAACAGTAGTAAATTCCAAAGGTGGTTCAATGTTTTATTTGATAAAATAGCAAAAGGATTAGGCTTAAAAAATATGTCGGCTGAAAGATTAAGCAAGGTAAACTTTGAACAATTTACTGATTTAGCAAGTGCCGAATTATTAGCAGGAAGAAACATTGAATACGATAGTAAGCAAGTAAAAGAGGGTGCTAACAACAGAATAGGCTTACAAGGAATAGAGTTGATAGTAGGAAAAGAACACACCAGAAGAAAGGAGCGGGAAGAAATTTTACAGAAAGTAACTAACGATAAGGAAATAGAAAAGGGCGTAAAACAAGCCTTAAAAAATAAAATTATATGCGAATAAATATAATTTTAAATAAAACATGTTTTTTATATCTATTCGCATATAATTTTATATATTTACAACAAATTATATTTAATTACATATAATGAAACAATTATCAGATTTTGTGAAACAACGAAGAAAAGAAGTTAATTTGACTCAAAAAGAATTTGCCGAGCGTACAGGTGTGGCTCTTACCGTAGTGAGGAAAATTGAACAAGGGAAAACGAATTTAAGCGTAGATAAAGTAAATTTAGTTCTTGAAATGTTTGGACATCAGTTAGCACCTGTTAATTGTAAAGAGTTAGAAAAATGAGAAAAGCAAAAGTATTTTATAACGACAATTTAGCGGGTATCTTAACCGAAAATAACGAGGGGGAATATATTTTTCAGTATGATGTGGAATATATTCAAAACCATTCAGAAGATTTTATCACATTTACAATGCCTGTAAGGGAAGAACCGTATAAGGAAAACCGACTTTTTCCTTATTTTGAGGGACTAATTCCAGAGGGTTGGCTATTGGATATTGCGTCAAATAGTTGGAAAATCAATCAAAATGACCGAATGGGATTACTTTTAGCGTGTTGTAAAAATTGCATCGGTGCAGTTAGTGTTGAACAAATAATTGAAAACGATGAAAAATAGATGTTTATATTGCTATAAGCCAACTGAAAATAACCAAGATTTTCATAAAAAATGTAGTCTTGAATTTTTTGGTACACCAACACCTCCAAAAATAGAATATTCTATTGATGAAATGGATAAACTCGCCAAAGAAGTGATTGAAAGAAGTGTTTCTGTAACAGGAGTTCAGCCGAAATTATCAATGTCATTGCTGAAAAATAATAAAGGTAATTCTGATACTCGACTTACAATTGTAGATGCGTTAGGAGGACAATATATTTTCAAACCACCTTTTCAAAGATTTCGTCAAATGCCAGAAAATGAACATTTAACAATGCGAATAGCGGAAGTTTTTGGAATTAGAGTGGCGAAATCATCATTGATACGATTAGCATCAGGCGAATTGTCTTACATAACAAAAAGAATGGACAGAACAGAAATAGGCGATAAAATACATATGCTTGATATGTTTCAAATTACAGAAGCATTTGATAAGTATAAAAGTTCTATGGAGAAGGTAGGAAAAGCACTAAAAAAGTATTCACAAAATACACTTCTTGATTTGTCTTTTTTCTTTGATTTGACTTTATTTTCTTTTGTAACGGGTAATAATGATATGCATCTGAAAAACTTTTCAATGATAAAAAATAAGTTTGGTTGGGAACTTGCTCCTGCTTACGACTTATTAAATGTGTCCATTGTATTACCTGAGGATACCGAAGAACTTGCAATAACATTAGCAGGAAAGAAACGAAATTTTAAACGACTTCATTTTGAACAATTTGGAAAAGATTTAGGTTTGACAGAAATACAAATAAAAAGGAGTTTTGATAGGTTGTTTAAAAATAAATCCAAAGCATTACAATGGATTGAAAAATCATTCTTATCGGAAGAAATGAAAAAAGCCTATGTGGATATTTTGAATAAAAGGTATCAACAATTAATTTAAGTTTTATATAACTAGTTTATATTGATGTGTTATGTATATAGGGTTATACAGGGGTAAAATAGTTTATTTTATACTACCCCTATTAATATATTTAATAGAATTTCAAATGTTTTGAAGTTTTATGATTACTGCCATCTTAATTTGTTAATTTCATTAAATTTGTTGTTCTTTATAAATACCATTCTTTTTTTATTTCTGTTATGTTGACCTCTTTCCATTCTTGTTTCCAAAGTTCCCAATAAGGAATGTCATTTGATGATGGAGGTAAGCTACATTTTTCTATTTTGACTATTGATGGTAAAATGACAGCTTCTCCTATTAATAATGCTTCTCCAGCCTGTAAAGAAGGAAGTTTATCTGTTAAGTTTCCTAATGTGTCTGGAAGTAATTTTTTTACATAATTTTGGTCTATAGGATTTGTTAATCTCATAGCAACAAAATTATTGCATTGTGAAAAAATTGTTTCAGATAACTCTGAGGGTCTTTGACTTGCTAATAAAAGTGTAACTCCATATTTTCTTCCTTCTTTTGCAATTCTTTCAATTGATGTTTTAGATGCTCTATATTTTGCTAAATCACTTTTAGGTATATATTTATGAGCTTCTTCATAAACAAGTAAAAAGGGAGTGTCATTATTTATTTTCTCATTTGGATTATTTTTTGTTCTCAGTCTTTTATAGTAATATCCATATTCAAAAATAATTCGTGAAATTAAAGATACTGTTATACTTAAAACTTCAAAAGGAACTCCACTTAAATCTAAAACTGTTACATTTTTATTTTCAGCTTTTTGACCTATTAATTGTTTTATTGTTTTTTCAAATGTTATTGTCCTGCTCTTTTCTCCCAGCAGAAAATCTAATCTTTTGTCATTTAATTTATTTTCAAGACGACTAACAAAATTTGTCAGCCTACCAAATAAACTACCCTGCGTTGTTTTAGGCTGTCCTTTTTTTGCTCCACTTACATATACTTCACCTGTATCAATTGTTTCTTCGTTTTTTGATTTTGCAAAGGCTAAAACATCATTTATATCAAACAACAATGGGGAGTCATAATGTATTTTTGCCTTATTCTCATCATCGCCTGTAAATTTATCTTTTCTACTTTGAATAACAGCTTCTTTAAATACATTTCGTTGATTGTGGTCATTTACTTCTGTATCAATAAATAACTCTTCTAATTCTTCACTTGTTAATAGCCAATATGGCAATATTAAATCATTTATTCCAATATTATTTGCGTCAGGAAAAGCTGATTTATATTCAGAATGAATATCAAAAATTATAATATGTGAATTGTTCAATGAAAAATCGCCATCTTTTGCTTCTACTGCCAATTGAATTAGTTTCGATACAGTATGAGATTTTCCTGAACCTGTTGAGCCAATAACAGCAATATGTTTATTAAAAAAACGATTGCCATTTACAGGGACTTTAATATTTGTATTTGAAGACAATGAAGAAAAAGTAAATTTTTCAGATTCTTCTGTTGATTGTGAATATATGCTTAAAATTTCACTTTCTTTTGCAGGTTCAACTTTTTTAGGAGGAATTGCAATGGTGTCTCCTCCACGTTGAAATTTATTATCTTTTACAACTCCTAAAGGGTTAGCTTCAATTATGTATCTACGCTTAGTTTCTCCTTCTTCAGGGACTTCAATTAAAAAATTATCGATCATTGCTATAAGTGCAATATCATCATCATCTGAAATTCTTATATATGAACCTATTTTTAATGTTTCAGATGCTTGTGTGATAAATTCATCATCTACAGCTACTTTTACTTTATTTGGATATACAGAAATTACTTCTGCATTGATGTTTTTTTCATTACTCATTATATTATTTCTTTTATGTTTTCTAGTTTATTTATTTGAATATTGATATATTTAGCTTTGTTGTTAGCATTTGTATAAAATGGAGTGGAAAAATAAAATTGATAAACTTCTTTTGTTTTGGTGATGTAATCTAAACTATTATTTATTTCATCAATTTTCCCTAATATTTTTACTTTAATTTTGTTATGTTCATCTGCCATTTTGGAGATGGTTTTAGGTGAAAAGTCAGAACCTAAAAAGGGATAACCATCAGAAAATATAAAGCCTTCTTGATACAATTGTTTTTTTATAGAAATCAAGTCCTTTTCTTTTATATTATTAAAGAAAATATACGGACAAAATTTTTGAGGTTCTCTTTTACTAAGTTTTGAATATTTTTTAGATATAACAAATATTAAGTCTTTTAGATATATAATATCATAACTGTTAGGCAAGTCTATTAAGAAAAAGCGTTCAAAAGGATGTCGGTTTAATAATGGTTTGAAATAATTGTTTTTTATTTCTTTTAGGTATTCTTTTTCACCCTTAAGCTCTAAAAACCATTGATTAAATAGAAATTCTTTTTTATCTATTCTCTTCAAAAAATCTTCTTTACTTATTTTTCTTTTTTTAATATCACTTTCAATAGCGATTTTACGAATTTCATTTAGTGCATTGTTATAAAAACAAAACTCTGCTTCAAATTTATTACAAGAATATTTTTTCATTAATATTGATAGAATATCTTCAAATTGGTCATCATAACTATTGGCATTAATGTCAATTAATAATAAATTGATAAATTCTTGTAAATCTGTATCAGAGAGACCTAATTCTTCATGATGTTTTACTGTAACTTCATTTTTCTTATATGTTAAAATTTTATCTTTAAGAAATTTTAAATTTATAGGTGATGAAAGTTTTTCTTGTCCTGAATTATAATGACCATATAAATGATAATTTATTTTAGGTTTATTATCTTTCTTTATTTTTTTAAAATGGTCTAACATCAACCTGATTGGTTTTGCTATAATCGAATGATTATATTCTGTTTTTTCATAATATTTACATTGAATAACTTCTGATTTTGATTTTGATTCTATATCAATATCCTCAATCCCTTCAATTATAATTTTATCATTATCATTTGATAAAGTTAAAATTTTATAAATAGATAAATCAAACTGATAAAAATATCCCTTTATCGTACTTATTGCTGTTCTATTTGACATAATTTTGTCTGATTTAGTTTGTTTATGGATATTTGTTTAATATATTTATTTTTAAAAAGTTTTATTTCTCTATTTTCCTTCTGCATAATTAAGTATTTATTGCTATGAAAAATAAATTTTAATTTGTTGTCAGTATTTATTTCTTCATTATCTAAAGTAAAACTTATTGAAATGTTTTTTTTATCTTGAATTACATCATTTTTCACTTCAAATAGAATTTTATCAATAAGTGTATTAGACCATATTAATAAACAGAATAATTGAATATAAAAAAAGGTAAAATATTTATTATTTTTAATAAATAGGTATGTTATTGAAGATAAAATTATAAAAAAAAATGAAATTGTATGCGTTGTTTTTTTTGATAATTGATACCATATATAGCAAATGAAAGCTATTAAAAGTATTGTTGAAAATATCAACCCTAACACCAAAATAAATTTATTTTTTTTATTAATCTTAACCCATCTTTTTATTTTTAAATATAGTATTTGGAGTTCTATAGTGTTTTTTTGTTTTTTTATATAATGTATTAAGGAAAGAATTAATAATATTAAAATTAATCCTAGAAAATTAAATTTAAATATTATAATGTTATGTTCTGCGAAAGGAAAGGTTAAATCTTCAAATGTGATAATATCTAAATAATCAATTTTCCAAATTTTTAATAATCCACTTAACCACCGATATGATAAAAAATAATGTATTCCTATAATTATCGGAATTAATTTTCCAATAGCATCTATTTTATTTTTTAAAACCATTTCATTAAATAATAAAAATTACACAACAAATATATAGTTTTAATATTTTGATTTGAAATAAGTTTATATTCAAAAATGAAAGAAGGGTTAATTTTAGTTTTCTGTGCAAATAGAAAAATAAAAAAGGGAGTCAATTCCTTGAAACACTTGTAAAATATAATAACTTCGACAAGATTTAAACCTGTGACCTCTTGATCCGTAATCAAAATCTAGAAAAACAATTAAAGAAATACCTATAATAATAACTCCAAAAATAATGAAAGATATAACTTTTAATAAAGATGAAGTTATTGATTTAGTGAAACACTAGTTTTTTAACTGAACGATTACAAAGAAATTACATTTAGTCATATCAAAGAAGATTAAAAAAATTATATCATTATATTGTTTAGTTATACTTTGTATAAATGAAAAGTAAGTATTTTTACAAATGGTCAAACAATTTATTTTTACCCCCCCTTTCGTTATTTCTACAAATTTCAAAATATTTTAGGTTTTAGCTAAACTTTATAAAGTTATATTAATTATTAAACAATAAACTTTAAAAAATCACATAACAACGTATTGGATATATATTCTCTAAATGGGATTATTTTTTAATTGTTAAATCAAATTTTTAAAAATATTGGGGATATGTTGGGGAAATATCTTAAAATAAAAACGCAATCACTTAATTTACAGGTGATTGCGTTTCAATTAAGCGGTCTGGACGGGACTCGAACCCGCGACCCCATGCGTGACAGGCATGTATTCTAACCAGCTGAACTACCAGACCGTTGCTCTATGTAAGCGGATGCAAATATACAGCCATTTTTCATTTATACAAACAAAAAAATAAAAAATATAATATTTTTTTATGTTTATTAAGCTAACATTTAAAAAATGAGCTTATTACATTTTTTATTTTTTTGTTTGTAACAATATATTTTTTACATCACAGCCTCTAACTTTTCTACATAAGCTTTCTTAGATGCTGCTCCTACTTGTTTATCTACAACTTCTCCGTTTTTAAATATTAAAACTGTTGGAATATTTCTCACACCATATTTAGCTGCAAATTCTTGGTTAGCATCTACATCAATTTTACCTACTACTGCTTTTCCTTCATACTCCTCTGATATTTCATCAACTATTGGAGCTACCATTCTACAAGGACCACACCAAGTTGCCCAAAAATCAACCAATACTGGTTTATCTGATTTTAATACTAATTCTTCAAAAGATGTATCTGTTATTTCTAATGCCATAATTTTTAAGTTTTGTTTTGTTCAAAAATAATCAATTATCTTGCCAAAAGATATGATTATAAAATCATTTTTAATTATTTAATTATAAGTAAATTTTATCTATTTTAAAAACCCTACAGCAACCGTATTTTTAGATTGATTATCAATTAAAATAAACGAGCCATTTTCTCTATTTTCTTTAAAAGAATCAAAATAGATAGGTTTATTAACTTGTAATGAAACTGTTGCAATATCATTCATTGATAAGCTTTCAACTTCCGTTTCTTTTCCTGATAAATCAGGCTCTATCTTAGCATGAATTTGCTTTATTTTTGCCGAAACCTTATTTACACCATGTTGCAACGTATATAATCCTCCCGATTTCATTACATCATTATCCATCCAAGTAATAGTTGCCTCTAAATGTTTTTCAATTTTCGGTAATTCATTTTCTTTTACAATCATATCTCCTCGGCTTACATTTACATCATCTTCTAATGTAAAAGTTACTGATGATAACCTTTCAGCCGTTTCATATTCTTCATCATAAAAATGAATTCCCTTTATTTTACTTTTTGTTTTTGAAGGAAGTATAACAACATTATCTCCCACATTAAATTCTCCTCCATAAACTTTACCCGCATAACCTCTAAAGTCCTTAAATTCTTCGGTTTTTGGCCGAATTACATATTGTACAGGGAAACGAGCCTTACCATCGTTAAAGATATGTGCATTATCCAAATGTTCTAAATGAGTCATTAAGGTTTCTCCTTTGTACCAAGGCATATTATTTGACTCCGAAACAACATTATCTCCTTTTAAAGCACTTATAGGTATATAAGTAACGTTTTGTTCTTTATACTCGCTTTTATTAACTAATTGCTGAAATTCATTCTTTATTTCATTAAAAGTATCTTCTGAAAAATCAACTAAATCCATTTTATTGATAGCAATTATTACATCTTTAATTCGTAATAAATTTGTAATAAAAAAATGACGATATGTTTGTTCAATAACTCCTTTTCTGGCATCAATTAAAATAATTGCTACTTGTGAAGTTGATGCCCCTGTAACCATATTTCTTGTATATTCAATATGTCCTGGAGTATCAGCAATTATATAACTTTTATTAGGTGTTGAAAAATAAATATGTGCAACATCTATTGTAATTCCTTGTTCTCTTTCTGCAACTAATCCATCGGTAGCCAAAGAAAAATCTAAATAATCATAACCTTGCTGTTTACTTTTATTTTCAATAGCTTCTAATTTATCATCAGTTAATGATTTTGTATCATATAATATTCTCCCTATTAATGTACTTTTACCATCATCTACACTACCCGCTGTTGCTATTTTTAATACTTTCATTTTTTTAATATAATTAATTAGAAATACCCTTGTTGTTTACGCTCTTCCATTGCAGACTCTGAACGTCTATCATCTATTCTTGCTCCTCTTTCTGAGATTGATGATTTTCTGATTTCAGCAACTACATCTTTAATTGTTGTTGCGTTTGAACTTACTGCAGCCGTACAACTCATATCTCCTACTGTTCTAAAACGAACCATTCGTTTTGAGACCTCTTCATCTTCTTCTCTATAAACGTGTTCTGAAGCCGACCAAATTAATCCATCTCTTACAAAAGTATCTCTTAAATGTGCAAAATAAATTGAAGGGATTTCTAAATTCTCGTTTTCTATATATTGCCATACATCTAACTCCGTCCAATTTGAAATTGGGAAAACTCTTACGTTTTGCCCAAATTCTATTTCTCCATTTAGCATATCAAATAATTCAGGACGCTGATTTTTTTCATCCCATTGCCCAAAATCATCACGTACCGAAAAAATACGTTCTTTTGCTCTTGCCTTTTCTTCATCACGTCTTGCACCTCCTATACATGCATCAAATTTAAATTCTTCAATGGCATCTAAAAGTGTTGTGGTTTGTAGTCTATTTCTACTTGAATATCTTCCTGTTTCTTCCTTTACTTTACCTGCATCAATAGTATCTTGTACTTTTCTTACAATTAATTCAACTCCTAATTCTTTTACTAATTTATCTCTAAATTCAATAGTTTCAGGGAAATTATGCCCTGTATCAATATGCATTAAAGGAAAAGGAATTTTTGCAGGATAAAATGCCTTTTGTGCTAATCTTACCAAAGTAATTGAATCCTTTCCTCCTGAAAAAAGCAACACAGGTTTTTTAAACTGACTTGCTACTTCCCTAAAAATATGGATTGATTCGCTTTCTAATGTATTTATATGTAACTTTTCTTTCATATGCTATTTTCTATGAATGCAGACCACACTCTCTATTACTTAAAACTTTTGTTGGATCAAAATACTTAAATTCATTCGGAAGATTATTTTCTTCTAAATACTTATCCATTTCTTCATCTGACCAATGATAAAACGGACTTACTTTTATAATTTCGTCATTGCTTTTTGAAACAACATCTATACTATTTCTAAATGCCGTTTGCCCTTTACGAAGATTTGTAAACCAAACATCAGGCTTATGTTCTTCCATAGCCCTTTTAAAAGGTTCTAATTTTACTTGTTCAGTAAATATTTTATGATTAGGATCATCTATATTAGGTATTCCCATTAAAGCATCTCTATATGCTGATGTTTGTTTTGGAACATATAAATCTACATTTAAACCTAAATCATTTATTAATTTATTTGCGTGTTTATATGTATTTGGGGTATTATACCCTGTATCACACCAAATTACTTTAATATCTTGTTCTTCTTGTTTACAAGCATGTAAAATAACAGCTTCATAAGGGCGAAAATTGGTTGTAACCACTGGCTTTTCAGCAACCGAAAGCGCCCATTGTATTATTTCTTGTGGCGATTTCCCTTTTAATTCTGCATTAATTTTTTCTAAATCTACATCTATCATTTCTATATTTTAATTTTATATATAGCTCTTTTTTTCAGTGCCCAAATTTAGCACTTTTTAAGCGAATCATTAATCTATTTTGTAAAAAATCCCCAATAACAGTTATTTATACTTTTTTTACACAAAAAAGAATTGTAGATTTGCCGAACAAAATTTAGAGGAAAAATTTGATCTGATTGCAACCTCTGAAGCTGAAATAATTCAGCTGAAACAAAAATGCTAAAGCAGTAAGTAATATTCTACTCTTTTGGTATCCCGTTGCACTTTATCATTATTTCCTTGTAATAAAATATAAAATTATGTCATATTTATTTACTTCTGAATCCGTTTCTGAAGGGCACCCAGATAAAATAGCAGACCAAATTAGTGATGCTTTAATTGATAATTTTTTAGCCTTTGACCCTGACTCAAAAGTTGCTTGTGAAACTCTTGTAACTACTGGGCAAGTTATATTAGCTGGAGAAGTAAAATCAGAAACATATTTAGATGTTCAACAAATTGCAAGAGATACTATTAATAAAATAGGATACACAAAAGGCGAATATATGTTTGATGGAAATTCGTGCGGGGTATTATCTGCAATTCACGAACAATCAGAAGATATTAACCGTGGGGTTGACAGAGGAATTAAAGAAGAACAAGGTGCTGGCGACCAAGGAATGATGTTCGGTTATGCCACTAAAGAAACCGAAAATTTTATGCCTTTGGCGTTAGATTTATCTCACTCAATTTTAAAAGAACTTGCAAAATTACGTAGAGAGAATAATGAAATTACATATTTACGCCCTGATGCTAAAGCACAAGTAACTATTGAATATTCTGATGATAACATACCTCAACGAATTGATACCATTGTAATTTCTACACAACACGATGAATTTGATAATGAAAATGCAATGCTTTCAAAAATTAGAAAAGATATTATTGAAATATTAATTCCGAGAGTTATTGCTAATCAACCAACTAAAATTCAGAAATTATTTAATAATGATATTAAATATCATATTAACCCAACAGGAAAATTCGTAATTGGAGGACCTCATGGAGATACAGGATTAACAGGAAGAAAAATTATTGTTGATACATACGGAGGAAAAGGTGCTCACGGAGGTGGTGCTTTTTCAGGAAAAGACCCAAGTAAAGTTGATAGAAGTGCAGCCTATGCAACACGTCATATAGCAAAAAACTTGGTTGCAAGTGGTGTTGCTGATGAAATTTTAGTTCAGGTTAGTTATGCTATTGGTGTTGTAGAGCCTATGGGTATTTTTGTTGATACTTACGGAACAGCAAAAGTAAATTTAACCGATGGTGAAATAGCAAATAAAATTTCTGAAATTTTTGATATGCGACCAGCATCTATTGAAGAAAGACTTAAATTACGCCAACCTATTTACAGTGAAACAGCTTCATATGGGCATATGGGAAGAAAAAATGAAATTGTTACCAAAGTATTCTCTCAACCTAATGGAAAAAATAAAACATTAGAAGTTGAACTTTTTACTTGGGAAAAATTAGACTATGTTGATAAAGTAAAAAAGGCTTTCAATATTTAAGATATGTATAAAAAGATCCCCGTATAAATATGGGGATTTTTATTTTACCTTATTTTATACGTGGTATTTTACCTCCTACTTTGTTATCAAGTTTATATAATTCTTTATATAATTTACCATTAGTTAGAATAAATTTACTTTTTATTTTTCGTTTCATAGACTTCATACCTCTTTCCCCATACCACAACTCATCATCTTGACCAAGTTTTATCTTATCAAGTATTTTTATTCCTTCTTCTTTTACACTTAACACTCCTATAAAATCGTGGAACATTTGTTGATAATCTGTAACCAAAAAAATACTATCTATTAGCCATTTATCTAAATCTTCTTTTATAAAACCATCCCTTCCTAACAATTCTTTTTTATAATGACTTTTCCTCCTTTTTTTATCTTTTTCAAGGTAGTCTGTAATTTTATAGATAGCTATTTTTTTATTATTTTCTTCAATGATTTCAAGCACAGGTTCTCCATTTGGTTCAAGTGCGAATACTCCTAATATTTCACTTATTAATTCTTTTCCTGTTGTTGGCGATTTAGCTGTTTTTTTCCACAAGCCACTAATGTTGTTATGGCAATGAAAAGAAAAAATGTGTGTTTTAAAGTTCTCATATTTTGTTTTTAATTATAGTAATTTTTGCTTTGTACTACGAAAATATCTTAAAATTATTTTTTTATTATCAATGTCTATCCTATAATAAAAAATGAACTTACCTCCAAAGAATATTTTTCTGTATAACTTTAAGTGATTTTCATATTTAGCTAAAAAGAAAGGATCTTTTTTTAGTTCCTGTTCTTCTCTAATTACTTCGTTTGCTATTTTTAAAGAGTATGAATTTGATTTATTTTTATTTATCCAATATTCTAATGTAGAAATATAACTCATTTCTGCCCTTGGTGTCCATACTACTTCATACATATCTCAAGTGCCTTTTTATGAACTTCTGAACTTGCTATATGTAAACCTTGCTCATCCTCTTTTTTAGATTGCTCTAACGCTTTTATATCTTCTTCTGTCAGTTCTGGAACTATACTAGATACAGAGGTAAATGGATTATCTTCTTTAACTTTTATATTTATTGCTTTTAACACACGAACAGCCATTTGATACTGTTCTTGTGATATATCTCCTTGCAATTCAATTGTGTTCATAGCAATTTGTTTTTAAAATATACCTCAAATATAATAAAAAAATATTCTATCTACTTTCGTTTTGCATAAAAACTACTAGTAGATAGAATATAATTTATTTCTTTGTTTCTTAATTATTTAATGGTAAAAAACTATAGTTTTTACTATAATAATTCATTTGTTCTTCAAAAGTATTTGGTTGTATAATTTTAATATCTGTAATATTCCCGTCTTTATCAGTTGTTGGAACTAAAACAGGATTTACAAATCCGCTATAAGGAGCAGATTTAAATTTACTATTTCTTTCCAATACTTCTTTATGTATTTCTTGATTTACTTTTACTCCGTAGTTTTCAACTAAATCTCTTGCTGCTTCAAAATCTCCTTCTGATTTCATTCTTTGAACCTCTCTTAATAATCTACCAAAAATATCTCTTAATTTTTCATAATTATTAACTATAAAGTAAGTTTTACCATCTTTTACAACTTTTTCTATTACATTATCTTTTTTACCTTGTTCGTATGCCCAAGCAGAAATCCATTGACGATTTACCATATGATCTTCCTCAATATCATCTCCTAAATTAATACGGATTAATTGTAGCATTAAACCATTTCTAATATAATCATCATAAGCGGCCTTACCTGTTGTTTTCCAATCTTCAACTAAACCTAATTCTTGAATTTTAGGGTCATATAAATAATATAAAGCAACTAAATCTGCTCTACCCTCTTCAATAGTTGATGCGTAATTTTTTAATGTTTCTTTTGGTTGCCCAACTCCTTTGTTAATTAAACCTGATGCATGCCCTACAACTTCGTGCAATGCAGTATGTAATTTATCAGCTGGTTGAGCATGTTCTTTAGCTAAATTATACTCTTCTTCTGTTAATGTAAATTCTTTTAATCTACCTGAACCACCAGCATTTTCATAAGCATTTACAATATTTCCTAATGATACTGATTTTGACCCATGTTGCTCACGAATCCAGTTATTATTCGGTAAATTAACTCCTATTGGTGTACTTGGCGATGCATCTCCTGCTTCACCAGCAACATTTACTGTTTTATAAGAAATACCAACTACATTTTTCTTTTTATGTTCATCCATTAAAGGTGAATTATCTTCAAACCATTGTGCATTTTTTGATAATACTTGCATTTTTTTAGACATATCAAAATCCTTTACTTGCACAATACTTTCATAAGAACCTCTATAACCTTTTGGGTCATTATAAACTTCAATAAATCCATTAATCCAATCAATATTTCCTTCGGTTGATTTTGCCCAAGAAATACAATATTTATCCCAAGTATCTAAATTACCAGTTTTATAATATTCTATTAATAAATCTAATGATTTTGCTTGTGCTTCATTTTCAGCAACCGTTTTAGCTTTTTCTAACCAAAATATAACTTTATCAATAGCCTCACCATACATTCCGCCTGACTTCCATACCTTTTCTACTAATTTTCCGTTTTCACGAACTAATTTTGAGTTTAAACCTGCTTCAATAGGTTGTCCTTTTGGTCCTTTGTATGCTTTTTTATAGAAATCTTCAACATCTTTGCTTGTAATATCTTTTCCATAAAAATTAACTGCTGATGCTAATACATTATCAACACCTTTTTTCTTATTAACTTTTTTATTGTCTTTGTCATTAAAAATTACTTCTAATGCTTCTCCTTCTAATTCTGTATTTGTTTCTTTTAATAAAGTAGCAAAATATTCTTTTGAAAATTCAGGTTTAATTTTATCATTTGAATAATGATGATGAATTCCGTTTGAAAACCAAACTCTTTTTAAATAAGTGGTAAAGTTTTTAAAATCATCAGAATTTCTATCTCCTTTATAATTGTTATTAATAGATTCTAACGCTTTTCTAATTTTTAAATTATGACGATAATTTTGATCCCAAATAATATCACGACCAGATAAACCTGCTTGTGTAAGGTAATAAACCAACTGCTTTTCTTTTAACGTTAATTCATTAAACCCTGGTATTTGATATCTTAATACTTTAATATCAGCAAATTGTTCAACTTCATAATTAAAGGCTTGTTCTTCCTTTTTTGTTTCTGACTTATGTTTCTTATGGTCACAAGACACTAAAACTCCTACTACCATTAATGATAGAAATAAATTTTTGATTTTCATTTTAATACGTTTTTTTTAATATCTACAAATATACAATTATACTTCATTATACCTAAAACAATTTAGTGTATGGTCATTTACCATACCAATAGCCTGCATAAAAGCGTATATAATTGTTGAGCCTACAAACTTAAATCCTCTTTTTTTTAAATCTTTTGATATTTTATCGGACAATTCAGTAGTTGCAGGAACATCATATTTATTTTTAAATGTGTTTTTTATTGGTTTTTCATTTACAAAACCCCAGATATATTTTGAAAAAGAGCCAAATTCTTCTTGTACTTTAATGAAAGCCTTGGCGTTTATTACTGCCGATTCTATCTTTAATTTATTTCTAATAATCCCCTTATCATTACGTAATTCTTCTAACTTATCTTCAGAGTATTTGGCTATTTTATTGTAATTAAAATCATCAAAAGCATTTCTGAAATTTTCTCGTTTTTTAAGAATGGTTATCCAACTTAATCCTGCTTGAAATCCTTCTAAAATTAAAAATTCAAACAATACCAAGTCATCAAAAACAGGAACTCCCCATTCTTCATCATGATATTTACAATATAATTGGTCATTTGACACCCAAAAACATCTATTTTTATCCATAAATTAAATTTTTAATAAAAGTATAAAAATGTTTTAATTCTTTTAAGAATTTTTAAGACAATGATTTACTACTTTTGCAAGCAAACAGAATTAAATTTTATACATAATGAAAAAAATAGTGTTGCTATATTTATTGTTTATAAGTACAATATCATTCTCTCAAATTCATAACCCTGTTAAATGGGAAACTTCTACTAAAAAAATTTCTGAGAAAGAATACTATTTAGTTACCAAAGCAACAATTGAAAAAGGCTGGAAAATATATGGGCAAGATATTCCTAAAAATGGTCCAAACCCTACAACAATTACTTTTACTCCTAATGAAAATTATGAATTAATAGGAAAAACAATAGAAGAAAAAGGAACTACAAGTTTTGATGAAACCTTTAAAATGAATATTAAATATTTTAAAGAAGAAGTTCTCTTTAAACAAAAAATTAAACTTTTAAAAGATAAATTAATTATAGATGCTGAGGTTGAATTTATGGCTTGTGATGACAAACAATGCCTACCTCCTACACTTGAACCTTTATCTTTTGGAGTTCCTTCAAATGAGATAAAAGAGAATAGCACAGCTAATTCTGAAAAAGAAGTAATGAGTGATGAAGATGCAAATTTATTACTATACGGAATTTCTAAAAACGATTTACAACAACCTATAGTTGATGCCAATTCAGTAAACCAAAATGAAACTAAAGAAACCGAAGAAAAAACATTATTTAACATATTTATATTAGGATTTTTAGGTGGTTTATTAGCATTATTAACACCTTGTGTTTTCCCTATGATACCTTTAAGTGTAAGTTTCTTTACTAAACAAGGGCAAAGTAAAAAAAAAGGAGTGTATAATGCCATTTTATACGGATTTTTCATCCTTGCTGTTTACTTATTGTTAAGTGTTCCATTTCATTTATTAGATTCAATAAACCCTGATATTTTAAATGAAATTTCAACAGATGTTAGGTTAAATATTATATTCTTTGTTATTTTTATCTTCTTTGCAGGCTCTTTCTTTGGATTTTATGAATTAACCTTACCAAGTAGTTGGACGAACAAAACAACTGAAGCAGAAAGTTCAGGAGGAATAATAGGAATTTTCTTTATGGCTTTAACCTTGGCTATTGTATCATTTTCTTGTACAGGACCAATTTTAGGGTCATTGTTAGCAGGGTCATTATCTTCTGACGGTGGAGCTTGGCAATTAACATCAGGAATGGCAGGTTTTGGGGTAGCTCTTGGCTTACCTTTTACTCTTTTTGCATTATTCCCAAATATGTTAAAGTCATTACCAAGGTCTGGTGGTTGGATGAATACCGTTAAAGTTGTTTTAGGATTTTTAGAATTAGCATTGGCATTCAAATTCTTGTCAAATGCCGACTTGGTAAAAAATTGGGGGATTTTAAAATTTGAAACATTTTTAGTTATATGGATTATAATTTTTGCAGGATTAGCATTATATCTTCTTGGAAAAATTAAATTCCCTCACGATTCTAAAATTCAAAAGTTATCTTTCTTAAGAATTGGTTTTGGTATTCTTGTTATTTCATTTGTAATTTATTTAGCATCAGGATTTAGAAAAAATGAAGATACAGGAACTTATAAACCATTAGGTGGTATTTTAAGTGGATTAACTCCACCTGTTACTTACAGTATTTTTAATTCTAATAAATGCCCAAACAACTTAAATTGCTTTAAAGATTTAAAAGAAGGATTGGCATATGCTAAAAAAGTAAACAAACCTATTATACTCGATTTTTCAGGATATGCTTGTGTTAATTGTAGAAAAATGGAAGAAGATGTTTGGACTAACAAAAAAATTGACAACGTTCTTCGTAATGATTTCGTACTAATATCATTATATGTTGATGATAAAAAGGAACTACCAAAAGAAGAACAAATTCTTGTAAATAGAATTAACGGAGGAACAAGAAAATTAGAAAATTACGGACATAAATGGTCGCATTTTCAAACCATATTCTTTCAGCAAAACTCACAACCTTTTTATGTTTTGTTAGATTCTGACGGAAAACAAATTTTAAATAAACCAATAGGTTACACATCTGATGTTAATGAATATTTAATATGGCTAAACAATGGTAAAGAAAAGGCTAAAACCCCTTTAAAAACCATATTTAATACACCAAATTAAACAATTCATATAATTATAATATATTCATAAATTACAAACTTAAATTAAACCATAAAAAATGAAATTTTTAAGAAACTTATTAGCCTCTATTATCGGATTTTTTATCGCTATATTCTTAATAGTTATTATAGTAATAGGAATTGTAGCCGTTGTAGGAGGAAAAGAGCCTGTAGTTGTAAAATCAAACTCAGTTTTAGAACTTGATTTATCAATCCCTATAAAAGATTATGCCCCTAAAGACATATCTCCAATGGCGGAAATTTTAGACTTAAATAACAAAAAAATAGGTCTTAACAATATAATTAATGCCATAGAAAATGCTAAATATGATAAAAAAATTAAAGGTATAAGTATTAAAACAACCTTTGTAAATGCTGGAATTGCACAAACACAGGCAATTAGAGAAAAAATAGAGGATTTTAAACAATCAGGTAAATTTGTATATGCTTATAATGATATGTATATCCAAAAGAATTATTATTTAAGTTCAGTTGCTGATAAAGTATTTTTAAATCCTGTTGGAATGGTAGATTTTAGAGGTTTATCATCAGAAATATTATTTTATAAAGATTTTCAAGATAAATATGGAGTG
>JAGYHQ010000019.1 GCA_018456245.1 Tenacibaculum sp.
TGAAAAAATAAGATATTCAAATGTTCCTAAACCATTAAGAGGGCTAGGTATTACATTTATTATTACAGGATTAATGGCAATAGGTTTTATGAGTTTCGGAGGAATGCTAACAGGAGGCGATGAAAAGGTAAAAAAAGAAAAAAATAAAATTGAAAAAAAGGTTATTGAAAAAAACAATAACGTAAAAAAAGATACTAAATAATGATATTTTTACAAGTAAATACAATAGGAATTATAGTTATAACAGTGTTGGTTTTCTTGGCTGTTATTTTGTTATTAGTATCATTATTATTGTTTGTAAAACAAAAATTAGCTCCATCAGGGGCAGTAAAAATTACTATAAATAAGGAAAAAGTAATTGAAGTTCCGTCAGGCG
Source organism: Tenacibaculum sp. (assembly GCA_018456245.1). GTDB lineage: Bacteria > Bacteroidota > Bacteroidia > Flavobacteriales > Flavobacteriaceae > Polaribacter. Next base: position 377 of record JAGYHQ010000019.1, read on the forward strand.
ATACTTTATTATCAACTTTAAGTAATGAAAAAATATTTTTACCATCAGCTTGTGGAGGTGGTGGGTCGTGTATTCAATGTGAATGCCGAGTAAATAAAGGAGGTGGAGAAGCTCTGCCTACTGAAACGCCACATTTTACACGAAAAGAATTGCAACAAGGGGTTCGTTTAGCTTGCCAAGTAAAAGTAAAACAAGATATGGATATTTCTATTCCAGAAGAAATATTTGGGATTAAGAAATGGGAAGCTACCGTAGTTAGTAATTACAATGTTGCATCTTTTATTAAAGAATTTGTTGTTGAAATTCCTGAGGATATGCCATATAAAGCAGGAGGTTATATTCAAATAGAAATTCCGCCTTGTGAAGTTAAATTTTCTGATATTGATATAACGGCTCACCCAGAGGAACACGATGTTTCAGATAAATTTCAAGTTGAGTGGGATAAGTTTAAATTATCGCCATTGGTAATGAAAAATACAGAAACTGTTGAAAGAGCATATTCTATGGCGTCTTACCCAGCAGAGGGGAGAAGAATTATGCTAAATGTACGTATTGCAACACCTCCTTTTGATAGAAAGAAAGGCGAATGGATGAATGTAAACCCGGGGGTAGCATCGTCATATATATTTTCAAAAAAAGTAGGAGATAAGGTAACAATTTCAGGACCTTATGGAGAGTTTTTTATTAATAAAAGCAATGCTGAAATGTTATATATAGGAGGAGGAGCAGGAATGGCACCAATGCGTTCACATTTATATCATTTATTTAAAACTTTACAAACAGGAAGAAAAGTATCTTATTGGTACGGAGGACGTTCCAAACGTGAATTATTTTATTTAGAGCATTTTTATGAATTAGAAAAAAGTTTCCCAAATTTTAAATTCCATATTGCTTTATCTGAGCCATTACCAGAAGATAATTGGAAAGTTAAAGAAAGTATGGAAGCCGAAGGAGACGGATTTGTAGGGTTTGTTCATAATTGTGTTATTGATAATTATTTAAGTAAACACGAAAATCCTGAAGATATTGAATTGTATTTCTGTGGACCACCATTAATGAATAAAGCAGTTCAAAAAATGGGACAAGATTTTGGTATCCCTGATGAAAATATACGATTTGATGATTTTGGCGGGTAAAAATGCACAAACTTTGAGGTAAGCACCTGCCCCGCTATTATTTATACACTGTGTCAGCGGTGGTTTTTATTTCATCTAATTCCTTTTTTGTTAAAAACCCTTTAAACCATATTGTTTTTGGCATATCTTCTATTGGAGTGTGACTAAAAATTTTTCTTTTATGAAATTTATTAATTATTTCTTTTTGCTTTTTATTTAAACTATTTGAGTATCTTTTTATTAACTTACTAACTATTTCCTTAAATTCAACAACTGAAATACCATTTTGTTTTCTATACATAAAATCTAATAATGTAAAGAATATAAATTCGTTAAGATTATTGGCGACAATTTCAAATTCATAGTTTAAAATAATATTCTTGTTTTTCACAATAAAGTAATAATTATTTGCTCCGTCTAAATCGTAAAATTGAACAGCAAAAGGAATAACATCTTTAATACTTAGTATCTTTTTTTCTTCAACTAAATCAATTATTTCTTGAGGAGTCAATAAAGTAAATAATTCATCATTTTTTAAAAGTTTATAATCTTCAGGAAATTTGAAATTATATCTTTTTTCAATTAATTCCATTTTAAAACTCTTGAGGACAATAAAAATTACCAATAAACACTGTATCGTTATAGGTTTTCTTTTTAATTTCTTCTACAAAAATACAGTTATAACTTTCATAAAGTCTATTTCCGTGTGTAATGCCTTTTTCTTTTGCTAATTTAATTATTTCTTGTTCATATTTTAATGGAACTGTTCCTCCTTTAAGCAATTCTTCAACAGGAACAATATCTTCTGTTGCGTGTGCTAAAAAGAAGTCGTAGTCAATATATTTTATCACTCTTCCAAGTTTATATTCATACCACTCTTCAATACTTTTTTCAGATGTTCCAATCCAAATTGCAACATAATCCTTTTTATCTATGTCGTTAATCCAATTTTTAGCCATTTTAGTTCCATTTTAAATTTGTTTTGTTGTTAGTTTAGTTTTTCTAATTACCGCTAACACAAATATATAACAATAAAAGTCATAAAAAAGATTGCTCCTAAAATATTTCTAAAAGAGGTATAGCATTTTTTTAATGTTTTACAGTATATAAATCTAATTGTAAATAGCAGGTGCGAATTTATGTTTTTATAAAAAATTATTTAATTAACTTTAATTGAATTCTTTTTCTAACCAAATCAATTTCTAAAACTTTAACCCTAATTTGCTGATTTAATTGTACATATTCATTAACATCACTAACAAAAGTATCAGATAAGTTAGAAATATGAATTAATCCACTTTCTTTAATCCCGATATCTACAAAACACCCAAAATTTGTAATATTATTTACAATTCCGTTAATTTCCATTCCTATTTGTAAATCATCAATGGTTTTTAAATTTTCATCAAAGGAAAAGGGTTTTGCTTTTTGGCGAGGGTCTAATCCAGGTTTTTCAAGCTCTTCTATAATATCTTGTAAGGTTGGTAATCCGTAAGAATCTGTAACATATTTTTGTAAATTAATTTCCTTTAAAACCTTTGTATTGCCAATTAATTCATTAATATCTTTATTAACATCTTTTGCAATTTGTTTTACAAGATTATATCTTTCAGGATGAACAGAGGAATCATCTAATACATTTTTAGCATTTTTAATTCTTAAAAATCCGGCAGATTGTTCAAAGGCTTTTCCACCTAAACGAGGTACTTTTTTAATTTCATTTCTTGATGAAAAAGCCCCATTTTCTTCACGGTATTTTACAATGTTTTCAGCTAATTTCTCACCAATTCCAGAAACATAACTTAATAAAGAGGCGCTTGCTGTATTAATATTTACACCAACTTTATTTACGCAATTTATTACAACGTTGTCTAATGCTTTTTTTAATTTTATTTGGTCAACATCATATTGATATTGCCCAACTCCGATAGATTTTGCATCAATTTTAACTAATTCAGCCAAAGGGTCAGCAAGTCTTCTTCCTATTGATATTGCCCCACGAACAGTAACATCTTTATCAGGAAACTCATCACGAGCAATTTTTGATGCTGAATAAATTGATGCCCCTGCTTCATTTACTATAAAAATCTCTATATCCCTTTTAAAAGAGCAAGATTTTACAAATTTTTCGGTTTCTCTTGATGCCGTTCCGTTCCCAATAGAGATAGCTTCAATATTGTATTTTTCCACTAAATGTTCAATAGTAAACCTTGCTTCTGAATGTTTGTTTTGTGGCGGATGGGGGTAAACAGTATCATTATGTAATAAATTACCTTGTTTGTTTAAACACATTACTTTACAACCAGTTCTAAAACCGGGGTCTAAAGCTAAAATTTGTTTTTCTCCTAAAGGGGAACTTAATAATAGTTGTTCTAAATTTTTGGCAAAAACTGAAATAGCATTGTCATCGGCTTTTTCTTTTGAATTTTTTAGCGTTTCAGTAGTTAAAGAGGGTAATAATAATCGTTTATAAGCATCATTAATTGCTAATTGAATTTCTTCGGCACATTCATTATTACTTCTAAGTATTTTATCATCAATTTTTTGTAAAATTAGTTCATCGTCAATTTCAATTTTTACACGTATAAAACCTTCTTTTTCAGCTCTTAATATAGCTAATAACCTGTGTGACGGAATACGATTTAATTTTTCAGACCAATTAAAATAATCTTTAAATTTTAGTGCTTTTTCATCATCTTTTTTTGATGCTATTACCTTTGTTGTAATGTTTGAAAATTTTTCTAATTGATTACGAATTATATTACGAATATCAGTACGTTCATTAATCCATTCAGCAATAATATGTTTTGCTCCTTCAATTGCTTTTTCTTTGGAAGTAATTTCATTGTTTAGGTATTTTGAGGCTATGTATTGTAAATCATTTGCATTTTGGCTCATAATTATTTTTGCTAATGGTTCTAAACCATTTTTACGAGCTGTTTCTGCCTTTGTTTTTCGTTTCTTTTTAAACGGAAGATAAATATCTTCTAAAGTAGTTAAGTCAGTAGTATTTTCAATTTTAATTTTTAGCTCTGATGATAAAACATTTTGCTCTTCTAAAGATTTTAGAATTGCTAATTTCCTTTTTTCAATCGCTTCAAATTGCTCCTTAAATTTTACTATTAAACCAATTTCAATTTCATCTAAATTACCAGTTTTTTCTTTTCTATATCTTGAAATAAATGGTATTGTACAATCTTCATTTAAAAGCTCAATTGTATTTTGAATTTGTTTAGATGAAATTTGGGTGTTTGTTGAAATATAATTTAATAGTTGCATAATATACTTTTTATATAAAAAAGCCCTACAATTATTTTGTAAGGCTTACTAGTTTGTAAGTAGCTTGTTAATTAACTAACTTCACTACCATTGTTAGCGTTTTCACTAGGTGATATAAAAGCTAATTTACCGTTAGGAGTGTCAGTCATTAAAATCATACCTTGGCTTTCTATTCCTCTAATTTTTCTTGGAGCCAAGTTGCATAATACTGATACTTGCTGACCAATAATTTCTTCAGGAGAAAAACTTTCAGCAATTCCTGAAACTATTGTTCGTGTATCAACACCAACATTTACTTTTAATTTTAGAAGTTTTTTAGTCTTAGCTACTTTTTCAGCCTCTAAAATGGTTCCTACTCGGATATCCATTTTGGTAAAATCGTCAAATTCAATAGTTGGTTTTTGTGGCTCAACGGTTTTATTTGCTTGTTCATTGGCTAATTTTGTAGCTTCTAGTTTAGCTAATTGAGCTTCTATTTCTTTATCTTCAATTTTATTGAATAATAGTTCTGCTTTCCCAATTTTATGTCCACTTTCTAATAAAGTAGATTTTTCACTAACATCATTCCAAGAATTATTATTTGTGTTTAAAATCGATTTTAATTTTTTAGCTGTAAATGGTAAAAACGGCTCACATAAAACAGATAAACCAGTAGCAATTTGTAATGCTACATACATAATTGTTTTTACACGTTCTTCATCATTTTTAATTACTTTCCAAGGCTCTTCATCGGCTAAATATTTATTACCTAAACGAGCTAAATCCATTAATTTTTGGCTTGCTTCTCTAAACCTGTAAAGTTCAATAGATTTGGCAATATCATCAGGGTATTTTGCTAATTCGTTTAAAGTGTTTTTATCAATATCTAATAAATTATTTGGTGTTGGAACTTCTCCGTCGTAGTATTTGTTGGTTAAAACTACTACTCGGTTTATAAAGTTACCAAATATGGCAACTAATTCATTATTGTTTTTTGCTTGAAAATCTTTCCACGTAAAATCATTGTCCTTATTCTCAGGTGCGTTTGCCGTTAAAGTATAACGTAATACATCTTGTTGATTAGGAAAATCCTCTAAATATTCGTGTAACCAAACAGCCCAATTTTTTGAGGTTGATAATTTGTTTCCTTCAAGATTTAAAAATTCATTTGCAGGAACATTATCAGGTAAAATATAATCTCCGTGAGCCTTTAACATACTTGGGAAAATAATACAATGGAATACAATATTGTCTTTTCCTATAAAATGAACAAGTTTTGTGTTTTCATCTTTCCAATAATCTTCCCAATTTTTTCCCTCACGTTCTGCCCATTCTTTTGTAGATGAAATATAACCGATAGGGGCATCAAACCAAACATATAAAACTTTTCCTTCTCCATTTTCAACAGGAACAGGTATTCCCCAATCTAAATCACGAGTTACAGCTCTTGGTTTTAGTCCGTCATCTAACCACGATTTACATTGCCCTAACACATTGGTTTTCCAATCGTTTTTATGGTTTTCTAAAATCCATTCACGTAAAAAACTTTCATGTTTATCTAAGGGTAAAAACCAGTGCTTTGTTTTCTTTAAAGTAGGAGTATTACCAGTAATTGTCGATTTCGGATTAATTAAATCAGTTGCATTATGGCTTGTTCCACATTTTTCACATTGGTCTCCGTAGCTTTCTTCATTTCCACATTTTGGGCAAGTTCCTATAACAAATCTATCAGCTAAAAATTGATTTACTTCTTCATCATACAACTGTTCAGTTGTTTCTTCAATAAAATCATTAGCATTATATAATTTTTTAAAGAAATCAGATGCTGTTTCGTGATGAATTTTACGAGAAGTTCGCGAATAATTATCAAACGAAATTCCAAAATCTTCAAATGATTTTCTGATGATAGCATCATACTTATCAATTACTTGTTGAGGTGTAATTCCCTCTTTTTTAGCTTTCATTGAAATAGCTACACCGTGTTCATCACTTCCACAAATGTGAATAGCATCATTCCCGATAGCTCTGTGATAACGCGTGTAAATATCTGCAGGAACGTAAACCCCTGCTAAATGCCCAATATGAATAGGTCCGTTTGTATATGGTAATGCCGATGTAACGGTAATTTTCTTTGAAGAACTCATAAATTTCGTGATTTTAGAAATGCAAAAATACTTAAAAAGAAGTAAATTTTTATACTAATTTAACCAAAAAACCCCGAATATATCGGGGTTTTAATTTTAAAAAGTTATTTTTTTAGTTTTTTTTATTAATCCAGTTAGTTGCTTCTTCTAATGAATTAAATATACGTTCGTTAGAAACTAAATTAGGAATAATACCTATTAATTCCATTTTACGTTTAGGTAATTCTAAAGCATTAACAAATAGTAGTTGTTTGTTTTTATTTTTTAAGTCAGTTAAGGTATCTTGTAGAACGTAAAGCCCTGATTGGTCAATATGTCTCATTCTATCAAGAGTAAAAATAACTGTTGATGCATTTTCAGGAATTTCAGAAATTTTTTCTTGAAAATCACTACTTGAACCAAAGAATAAAGAACCATTAATGTTACTAACATAAACATCATCTTGTAGTGGTTTGGTTTCTGAAGTTTCTTTTGTTAAATCTCCTTTATTCATCATAAATATAAGTGATGCTATTATAAGTCCAAGTCCTACGGCAAATAATAAGTTCCAAAATGTAGATAATACTAAAACTATAGCCATAATTAAAACGTCAGAACTTAATTTTAGAGGTCCTACTTTAATATCTTTTAAAAGGCGAGGAGCATCTTTTAAACCTTTATAATCTAACACGCTAAATCCAACAGTAATTAAAATACCTGCTAATACAGCTGCTGGTATTTTTGATGCAATAGGTCCTAAACCAAGTAAAAAGATTAATAATGTAATACCAGACATCATACCTGATAATTTTGTTCTACCACCAGCATTAATATTAACAACTGTACGGATTGTTGCTCCAGCCCCTGGGATTCCTCCAAAAATAGCAGCTACAGAGTTACCAATACCTTGCCCTATTAACTCTTTATTTGGTTTGTGTTTAGTATTAGTCATATTATCAGCAACTACTGATGTTAATAAAGAATCAATAGCACCTAAAAAAGCTAATGTAATTGATGTTATAAAATACGGAGCAATACTACTAAAACTAAATGATGTAAAAATTTCTAAATTAGGAACAGGAAAACCAGCAGGTATTTCCTCAATAGTACGATAATTTAAGTTGAAAATTAAGGCAATACCTGTCATAACAACTAATGCCACTAATGTACTAGGGATAACGGTGGTTATTCGTTTAAAACCATAAATAATTATAATTGTACCAATGGTTAATAGAAATTCTAACCAACTAATATTTTTTAAAGCGTTAGGTAATACTTTTAAAGCACCAACAGTACCAGAAGCTTTTTTAGTAGCTATTTTTTTACTTTCAGCTAAAATATCATTTTCCGTTATTTTTTTACCTTTTTCAAAAGCATTTCCGAAATGTTCTACTCTTAAGGCTTCTTTATTCGTTTCATTTTCTAATATTTTTTTAAGAACAACTTCTTTTGCTTGTGGTTTAAATGTTTCAACAAAAGCGGTATCTTCTGAAGCGTAGTAACCCACCATAGGAGGAATTTGAGTTATTAAAATTATAACTCCAATAGCGGTCATAAACCCTGAAACTACGGGGTAAGGAATATATTTAACATACTTTCCAATACCTATTAATCCTAATAAAATTTGAAATAAACCAGCAAACAAGAAAACAGCCAAAATAATAGGTAGTGCTTTGCTTAAATCTCCGTCATTTGAAGCAACAAGACTTGCAATAGCAACCATACTAACGGCTGTCATAGGTGCTGTAGGACCTGATATTTGAGTACTTGTTCCTCCAAAAAGAGCAGCGAAAAAGGCTAGAAAAATAGCTCCATATAAACCAGCACTTGGTCCTAAACCTGATGAAACTCCAAAAGCTAATGCTAAAGGAAGTGCAACAATACCAGCTGTAACTCCTCCAAATAAATCTCCTTTAAGATTACTAAATAAATTTTTCATAACGTTTTTATATATTTTTTATTAGGAATAAATATTAAAATGCTTTATTTCTTGTGTAAAATTTTAGCACCAAATGTAAAAAATATTTGTATTAAACTAATATAAAAGTTTTACTTTTATGATTTTAATTTATAGGCTTTTGTATATTTACAATTGAATTTTTAAACTTAATTTATTTTGAAAAAGACAATCACTTTATTTTTTCTATTTATAATAACGTCAATAATTGCACAAGAAAAAGAGTTAGTTACTCCTCCTTATTTACAAAAAGGTGATACTATTGCCATATTAGCTCCTGCAGGAATATTAAAAAATAAAAAAGAGGTTATTAATAAAGCAAAAGAATTGGTAGAGAATTGGGGGCTGAATGTAGTTTTGGGTGAAAATTTATTTAATCAAAATAATCATTTTGCAGGTACTGATGAACAGCGTGCAGAGGATTTTCAAAAGGCTTTAGATAATCCTAATATAAAGGCAATTTGGTGTGCTAGGGGCGGATATGGCTCGGTTAGAATTTTAGATAGGCTAGATTTTACAAAGTTCAAGAAAAACCCAAAATGGATTATTGGTTATTCTGATATCACGGCATTTCACAGCCATATTAATAATTTAGGTGTTGAAACTATTCATGCAATGATGGGAATAAGTTTAAGTGATAACTCAGAAGAAATAGTTGAAACAATAAAGAGCTTTAAAAAATCAATTTTCGGAAAAAGATTAAAATATAAAGTTAAATCATCAAAATATAATAGAGGAGGTAAGATATCAGGAGAATTAATAGGTGGTAATATTTCTTTATTAACATCAATGTTAGGATCAAAAAGCCAAATGAAAACTGACGGGAAAATATTATTTATTGAAGAAATTGGCGAATACAAATATAGTATTGATAGAATGCTACAAAGTTTAAAACGAGCAGGATATTTTAGTAATTTAAAAGCTATTGTTGTAGGAGACATTTCTAAAATAAAGAAAAATTCTACTTCTTGGGGAAGTTCAATTGAAGAATTAATATTAGGTGTTGTTCCTGAAAATATACCTATTTTATTTAATTTTCCTGCAGGGCATAAACCTGATAATAGAGCTTTAATTTTAGGGAGAAAAATTAGATTGAAAATTAATAAAGAAAAATCTAAAATTGAGTTTTAAAAATTAATTTCATCTATTTTTATAAAAGAAAAAGTTATTTATGGATATACAAAGAGAAAACATAGAAAGAATATTCAAAATCCTCTTATTACAAGGGGTAAGTTTGGATAATCCATTATTATATGGTTATTTTTTCATTGATGAAAGTTATGAAAAATTAGAAAAACTTAAAGAAGAATTAGTAGAACAAGGTTATACATTCGTTTCAAATGAACAGTTTGAAGATAAAGATAGTAATGAATTTTTATTGCATTTGGAAAAAATAGAAAATCATTCATTAGAAAGTTTGGAAAATCGTTTGCACGAGTTTAATTCCCTTGCTGAAAAATTTAATGTGTATTTTGACGGTTGGGATTTGGGTAGTTCTGACCCTATGCGACCACTTGTAAGTAATGAACAATTTATTGATTTTCTTAACTCAAAAATGATAAGTGATATATTTAATGTGGCTGAACAATTACTAGAAAATGAAATTTTTGATAAATCGGTAATCGCCTTTGACAAATGTATTAATGATAATTACAAGGTTGAAGAAAGCTTATATAAGCAATTTATTTGCTATGATTATTTAAACGAGCCAAATCAAGCCATTGAAAATCTCAAAAAAGTTATTGCATTAAATCCGCAACATTTTAAGGCCTATTTTAATGTTGGAGCAATTGCTTATGGTTTACAAGATTACAAAACTTCACTTGAATTTTACAAAAAAGCCTTTGTGCTTGATAATACAAATGATGCTGTTGTTTATGGTATTTCTGCGTGTCAATTTTGTCTTGGCGAAATGGAAAATGCAGAAAAAAATTGCCTTCTTGCATTGCAGTTAAATAATAATAATGAAAATGCTCAAGCTTTATTAAAAATTATTAAAACTGAAAACAGCAGGTAACAAATTTTTTATACTATTAGTTTAGGTGTGTAACCTAAAAATATCATATATTTACTTACAACAGCGTAAACATTTACCCGTTTTTTAAGCACAAGAATTAAAAAGAATATTGAATTTTGAGAGTCTACTTCGTAATGAATTCATATTAACAAAAAAATCCTACTTTATTAAAGTAGGATTTTTTATTACATATTATTTCTGTTTTTTTAGAAACCTAATTTAGATTTTACTGCATTGTAAATATCTTCACCTTTATCGTAAACGATTAAACCTTTACCTGGTGTTGCATCAAATACATAAATAATACCTTTTTCAGCCGCTACAGCTTTAATAGCATCTTCAGCCTTTTTTAAGATAGGCATTGTTTTTTCTTGATATTTTTTCTGCATTGCATTTTGAGCTTCTTGTTGAGCTTGAACAATTCTATTTCTTTCTTGGTTTACTTCAATAGCTCTTTTTTGGTTTGTTTCTTGAGTTTGGCTCTTTCCTTCAGCTTCGTATTTTTTAATTTTACTTTCTAACTTTTTAGCCATTGCCTCAATATCATCTTTATATGTTTTCTCTAAACGTTGTAATTCAGCTTTTAGAGCTTTTGTTTCTGGCATTGATGACAATAATTTGTCAGTATTAATATGTGCTGTTTTTTGCGCTTGTGCTACACCACCTAATCCTATAGTTAAAATTGCTACTAATAATAAAGTTTTTAAATGTTTCATATTTTAAATGTTTTAAATTTATTTTACTTTTTACTTTTTTCTCTTTGTTGTTTTAAGAGTTCTCTTTTTTCTCTTCGTTCTTTTAATTTAGCTTTTCTTTTTTCTTCTATCTTTTTTAATCTTTTTTTTCTTTCTTCTATAAGTTTTTGTTTTCTTTCCTCTTTTTCAGATATTATTTTCTTTTGTTTATCTGACAATTCTTTTTCCCCTAGTAACTTTTTTCTTTCTGCTACTATATTAGCCTTTTCATCTCTTTTATAACCTATCTTAATTAATTTAATAACGAGGTTGCTAATATCGTATTTTTTATTAGAATACAACATTATTAAATCACTAGATTTATCAAAGATAAAATCATATTTTTTATGCTTTGCAATATCTTGTACTGCATTATATACTTTATCTTGTATAGGTTGAATTAGTTGTTTTCTTGTAGAATATAAACGTCCGTTAGCGCCAAAATAAGAAGATTCTAATTCTCTAAATTCTTTTTGTTTTACAGTTATATCTTCTTCAAGTTGTTTAACTAAATCGTCAGTTAATATTGCTTTTTCATTTGCTAAATCAGTTTTTAGAATTTCAATTTCACGAGCTTTTTTGTCTAAAATGTTTTTCCATTTTATGACTTTTTCGTCTAATGATTTTTCTGTTTCTAAATACTCAGGAACATTTTTTAAAATATATTCCAAATCTATATAAGCAATTTTCTGATTTTTCTGTGCAGAAACAACAGTTACAATAAGTAAAAGAGCTATTAATAAAATATTTTTTTTCATCTTTATAATATGTTTAGAAAAAACCGTGCCAAAAAATTAGGCACTACAAATATAATGTTTCTAAAATTGTCTTCCTATAATAAAATGTGTTTGCCAACCAGATTTTTGAGGATTAATTCCTCCGTCTAAACCTGGTAGAGCATCAAAACCATGAGCAAAATCAATTCCTAACAATCCAAATGCAGGCATAAAAATTCTTACCCCAACTCCTGCCGAACGTTTTAAATTAAACGGATTAAAACTGCTAAAATTGTCATAAGAGTTACCTGCTTCTAAAAAGGCTAAAGTATAAATAGAAGCACTTGGTTTATCAGATATAGAATAACGTAATTCTAACTGAAATTTATTATAAATAGCTCCTCCATCTATTGAAGAAATTCTATTGTTTTGATATCCCCTTAATCCAATAGTTTCACGACCATCTAATTGCCCTTGTGAAAGTCCGTCTCCTCCTACGAAGAACCTTTCAACAGGTGTTAATCCTAATTCATTGTTATACGTTCCTAAATACCCTACTTCAAAATTAGACATTAAAACTAATTTTTTCGCTAGTGATACATACCATTTCCCTTTAGCCGATAATTTATAATATTCTAACCATTTATATTTATCTGCTAAATAATCTTGTCGTTCTTGTGATGTAGGATTTGTAGGCTCAGTATAATTCTGTTTCTTTACTAAAGAATAAGGGAATGTTGCTTTAGCTTTAATGCTAAAAGTTGACCCATATGTAGGAAAAATTAAACTTGGACCTGCTGAATTACGGCTTAAAGCAACAGTGTATGATAAGTTATTTAAATCTCCATAATTTAAAATATCAGTAGAAGAACCTACTCTATATCCGTAATTATTCAGTTTTATTCTTTGGTAGCTTATGTTTTGAGATAATGAAAAATAATCATCTGGCCATTGTAAACGCTTACCTAAACCTATTGTAGAACCTAAAATTTGTAAACTTTGGTTTCTATCTACTTTATTTGTTTGATAATCATATCTATATTGATTAGATAAATACACTGAAACAGATAAAGATTGTGGTCTTTTTCCTCCTAACCAAGGTTCAGTAAATGAAAAACTATAAGTTTCATAAGTTCTACTTACTTGAAGCCTTAAAGATAAGCTCTGTCCGTCTCCCATTGGTAAAGGCTTGTATGTTTTTCTGTTAAATATATTTCTAATAGAAAAATTATTGAAAGATAAACCTAAAGTACCAATAAAGGAATTTCCTCCATAACCACCTTGTAATTCAATTTGGCTACTTCCTTTTTCGGTAACAGCAAAATTAATATCAGCAGTTTTATTTTGGTAGTCAGGTTTTACATCTGGCACTACATTGGCATCAAAAAATCCTAATTGACCAATTTCACGTATAGAACGAATAATGTTTTGACGACTAAATAAACTTCCTGGTTTTACGTGTAATTCTCTAAAAATAACGTGGTCATTCGTTTTATTATTTCCACTAACCGTTACTTTTCTAATAGTTGCAGGTTCATCTTCTCTAATTCTAACCTCTACGGTAATAGAATCATTTTTAACTTTAGTTTCAACAGCGTTTACTGATGAAAATAAGTAACCATTATTATGGTATAAAGTTTGTAAATCTTGAGAATCAGGAGTTCCATCACCTGAAATACGTTCTTTTAATACTTTACTATTATAAATGTCTCCTTTATCTATTTTTAAGAAACTGTTTAGTTGTTCGTCAGTATATTTTTTATTACCTATAAAAACTATATCAGCAAAACGATATTGTCTTCCTTCTTCTAATTCAATTTCTAAATTAATTGTATTATCAGTGTTCCAAGTTAATTCATCAGATAAAATACGTGCATCACGATAACCTAATTCACTATAAGCATCTAAAACACTTTTTAAATCTTTGTTATAATCATCTTGTATGTATTTTGAGGCTTTCCAAAAACGACCGAAAAATTTTTCTTTCGTTTTTTTCATTTTTCTACGAAGTTTAGATGATGATAGTGCTTTATTTCCTTTAAAAACAATGTCTTTTATTTTAATTCTATCTCCTTTGTCAATATGAACAAACATATCAACAGTATTTATATCAGAGGTGTCTTTTTTTGTGTCTAAGGCAACTTTTGTTTTTAAGAAACCTTTATCAGTAAATTTCTTCTTAAAGTAATTTCTTGTGGTAACAATTAGGTTTTCAGTAACCATTATACCTCTTTTTAACTCAGCTTCTTTTTTAAGGTCATTAGCTTTTGATTTGCCAACTCCTGTTATTGTAATTTTATTTAATTTAGGTAGTTCGGTAACATTAAATCTAAGATACACTGTATTTCCATCAATTTTTGATAAATATACATCTACATCACTAAATTGTTTACTACTATATAATTTTTTTATAGCACTTGTAAGTTTATCTCCTGGTAATTTTATTACTTGTCCATTAATTAAACCAGTATATACACGTACGGTTTGCTCATCAAATTTTTGTAAGCCCGTAACAGTAATTCCTCCTAAAACATACTCTTTACCTTTTTCATAAGGTATATTGTTGCTTTTAACAGGTAATTCTTGGGCTTTAACTATGTTAAATGCCAGTATAAAAAATATTGCTAATAATGAATTTTTATTCATTTGTACTAATTTGTTCACTTGTTTTTCCAAATCTTCGTTCTCTATTCTGATAATCAATTATTGCATTAAATAAGTGTTCCTTTCTAAAGTCTGGCCACAATACTTCTGTAAAATAAAGCTCTGCGTAAGCCATTTGCCATAGTAAGAAATTACTAACTCTTTGTTCACCACTTGTACGTATCATTAAATCAACGTCTGGCAAATTAAATGTATATAAATGGTTATTTATAATTTTTTCGTCTATTTTTTCAATATTAATTTCGTTATTAACAACTTTTTTAGATATTTTTTTGATTGCATTAACAATTTCTTCACGTGAACCATAACTTAAAGCTATGGTTAAAGTAATATTTGAGTTATTTTCGGTTGCTTTAATAATATCTTTTAATGTGTTTTGAGCATTTTTAGGAAGTTTATTAATATCTCCTATTGAATTTACTTTAATTCCATTTTTTTGAAAATCAGGAAGTTCTTTTTTTAAAGTAGAAGTTAATAATGTCATTAGAGCATCTACTTCCATTTTAGGTCTGTTCCAATTTTCTGTTGAAAAAGCGTATAGGGTAATGAATTTTACTCCTACTTGCATTGCTCCAGCGATAGTTTCTCTTACAGCTGTTAAAGCATTTTTATGACCAAAAATACGTTTCATTCCCTTTTTTTTAGCCCAACGCCCATTACCGTCCATAATTATGGCAATATGGTTGGGTATGTTATTAGGGTTAATATCTTGTATTTTTGTATTCATAGTAAATTTAGTTTAATATTCGTAGCAAGGAGGTTTCCCGAAGGTATATACTATTGAAAATGCAGTAAAAACATATGTATCATTACCATTCCCAACAAAATTAAGTTTTTTTATTTTTTTTGTTGAATAATCTAAATCATCATTTAGTGTAAATCTCACTCCTGTTTCAATAGCGAAAGCAAAATAATCATTTATTCTTCCTTTAAAACCTATTCCTAAAGGTAGTGTATAAGATGTTTTATTTTTTGTTTCTATTTTTTCGTTTATGTATTCGGCTTGTAATTTGTTATCAACATATTTTACAGGTGCTTTATATCTAAAAGCACTAGCTTGAAATAAAATATAAGGGGTGTAAGCTGTTTCTCTTTCTCTAATATTGTAATCAAAAAAGTTAAATTCTATCCCTAATGCTAATTCTTGTATTACGTTGGTAAATTTATAACCTCTTTGTTGTTTAAAAGTATTTGATGATTTACTATCATCTCCTTTTAACTTAATATAGTTGTAGTTACCACGAAAAGCAATTCTAGGGTTATAATTGTACTTATATACAATTCCTCCCCCAATTTTATTAGGATATATATATTTAGTTGTACCTATATCTCCAATAAAGTTTGAGCCTCCTACAAATACACCAACCTCATGGATTTGTGAAAACCCCAAAGCTGTTGTTAATGTAAATAATATGGTTAAAATATATTTTTTCATAATTAAAATAGCTTGCAAATATAGTTAAATGAATTTGCTTTATAAAGTTAATGTATTTTTTATTGGGTAGATTTATTTCTTGTATCCTCTCCCCATAATAGTTTGTTTCGTAATGTTTTTATATATGATTGATTTTCTAAAGTAATCATTCTAATAACAAAAGGAGCTTTTTGTATTTTAATTTTTGTGTTTAAAGGCATTGATATTATTCTAGAATCTAAAGATACTAAAAACTCTTCTTCACGAGAACTTACTTCTAATGTAATAACGGTATTATCAGGAATTATTATAGGACGAGCATTTAAATTATGTGGGGCAATAGGTGTTATTGTAAAACTTTTTGAATCTGGCAGAATAACAGGGCCATTACAACTTAAGGAATAACCCGTTGAGCCTGTTGGGGTAGATATTATTAATCCGTCTGCCCAATAATTATTTAAATATTCATTGTTTAATGATGTTTTTACACCAATCATTGATGTTGTATTTTTCCTTGCTATTGTAATTTCGTTTAAAGCAAAATTAAGTTCTGAAATTTCTTTATGCGAAGGAGAAGTTTCTATTTGTAATAAAGAACGATTTTGAATAGTGTATTTTTTATCAATTAATAATTGTATAGCTTCTTTTATTTTGTCTTTTTGTACTGTTGCTAAAAAACCTAAACGCCCTATGTTAATTCCTAAAATAGGAATATTTAAATCTCTTACAAAAGTTACAGCTCTTAAAATTGTTCCGTCTCCTCCAAGGCTAAATAATAAATCAAAATCATTTGATAAATCTTTAAAATCTTGGAATATTGAATATTCCTCATTTAAAAGATTATTTTGTAATAATAAATTGTAAAATTCCTTTTCAATAAAAATATTAATATTGTGTTTGTTTAAAATATCTAACAATATTTTTATTTCTTTTTCTGCTTTAATCGTATGAGATTGTGCGTATATGGCTATTTTTTTCAAAATAATTTTTGTAATTTGTATGAATATATTTTAATGAATTACATTTGTTTTTTAAAATTGAAAATATATGACAAAATTAAGTGTAAATATAAACAAAATAGCAACATTACGTAACTCTCGTGGTGGTAATGTTCCAAATTTATTGCAATTTGCTGAAGATGTTCAAGAATTTGGAGCTGAAGGAATAACAGTTCATCCAAGACCAGATGAACGACATATTACTTACAAAGATGCTCACGATTTAAAACCAATCGTTACCACCGAGTATAATATTGAAGGAAACCCTATTAAAAAATTTATGGATTTAGTTTTAAAAATTAAACCAACACAAGTAACCTTGGTGCCTGATGCTGTGGATGCTATAACGTCAAACGCTGGATGGGATACTATTAAACATCAATCTTTTTTAAAAGAAGTGGTTGCCGAATTTAAAAATGCAGAAATTAGAACGTCAATTTTTATTGATACTGATTTCAATTTAATAGAAGGAGCATCAAAAATAGGGGCTGACCGAATAGAACTATATACTGAAAACTATGCAAAAGAATTCGCAAAAGGAAATAAAAAAGCAATTGAACCTTATATAAAATCAGCTGAATTGGCTCATGAATTAGGATTAGGGATTAATGCAGGACACGATTTAAGTTTAGAAAACATTAAATTTTTTAAAGAAAATATTCCTCATTTGGCAGAGGTTTCTATCGGTCATGCTTTAATTTCGGAAAGTATTTATTTAGGAGTACAAAATGTTGTAAATATGTACATTAATAAGTTGCGTTAATGAAAATTTTACATTCAAAAATAGTAGGAAAAGGGAAACCTTTATTAATACTTCACGGATATTTTGGTATGGGGGATAATTGGAAAACCTATGCAAATAAATTATCTGAAGAAGGATTTGAAGCCCATTTAATTGACCAAAGAAATCACGGAAGAAGTTTTCATTCTAATGAATTTAATTATGAATTACTAGTTGAAGATTTAAAAAATTACATAGAATATTATAAGTTAGGTAAGGTAAGTTTATTGGGGCATTCAATGGGTGGGAAAACAGCAATGTTGTTTTCTGTTAAACATTCTGATTTGGTAGATAAATTAGTTGTTGCAGATATTTCTCCAAAGGAATATGTTCCGCATCATAACACTATTTTAACAGCGTTAAATTCGGTTGATTTTTCAGTTCATAATTCTCGTAAATTGGTTGATGAACAGTTGGCTAAATATATCTCAGAAATAAATGTCCGTAATTTTTTAACCAAAAGTTTATATTGGAAAGAAAAAGAGAAGTTGGCATTTCGTTTTAATGTTAAATCATTAATAGAAAATAATAATGAAGTTGGTGTGGCTTTACCCTCGTTAACATTATTTAAAGGAGATGTTTTGTTTTTAAGAGGAGAAAATTCAAAATATATTTTAGAGGAAGATATATCGTTAATTAAAAATCATTTCCCTAATTGTAAAATAAAAACGATTATTAATGCAGGGCATTGGTTACATGCTGAAAACCCTAATGATTTTTATAAAGAGCTATTGAGGTTTTTAGTTTGTGAGGTATAAATTTTATTAGTATTTACCTAATAATAATCTTGTTACTAACAAAATAAAACACTAATTTTGCAAACCAATTTTAAGAAAAAGATTTAATTAAGATGAATATTACAAAAGAAAGTATAGATGCGTTAAGCACAGTTGTAAAGGTTGACATTGTTGCTGATGATTACAAAGGCAAAGTAGAAGAAATTTTAAAAGATTACCGTAAAAAAGCAAATATACCAGGTTTTAGAAAGGGGCATGTTCCTATGACTATGGTAAAAAAGCAGTACGGAAAATCAATTATGATTGATGAAGTAAACAAGCTTTTACAAAAGTCTTTAAACAAGTATTTAGCTGATGAAAAGATAGAAATCTTAGGAGACCCATTACCAAGAACTCAAGAAGATTTTTCTTGGGATAACGAAGATTTTTCTTTTGAATTTGAGTTAGGTTTAGCTCCTGTTTTTGAGGTTGATTTAAAGAAAAAAATGAAAGTAACTAAATATGATATTAAAGTTACTGATGAACTTATAGAGGAAGAAGTTGAGAATATACGTAAGCGTTACGGAAAAATGTCTCCTTTAGAAGAAATTACAGAAGAGGCTAATGTGGCTGGTACTTTAGTTAATGAAGAGGAAGGTATTGACAAAAAAACTGCTTTTAACGTAAAAGATATTAAAGGTAAAACAAATCTTAAAAAGCTGTTAGGTGCTAAAAAAGGTGATGTAATTGAATTAAAAACTAAAAACTTATTTGAAAAAGATTATATTTTAGCAAGTTCATTAAATATTACTGAAGAAGAAGCTAAAAATTTAAATATATCACTTAAATTAACTATTGATGCAATTACTTTAACAGAACCTGCTGATTTAGATAAAGAATTATTTGATAAATTATTTGCAAGTAAAAATGTAAATACAGTAACGGAGTTAAAGGAAAAGATTAAATTAAGTGCTGAAAAGCAATTTAAAACTCAATCTGACCAACAGTTATTAAATGATATTACATCTAATTTAGTTGAAAATACTAAGTTTGATTTACCAGAGAAATTCATAAAAAAATGGTTGCAAACTTCAGGAGAAGAACAATTAACTGAAGAACAAGCATCAGAGAAATTTGAACAATCTGAAAAAGGGTTACGTTACCAATTAATTGAGGGTAGACTTATTAAAGATAACGATATAGCTGTTGATAATATGGAGCTTGTAAATTATGCCAAGGAAATGATTAAAAATCAAATGGCACAATTTGCTAATGAAGAGCCAAAAGATGAAGAATTAAATGCAATTGTAGGTAGAGTTTTATCAAATAAAGAGGAATATCAACGTTTACAAACTCAATTAGTATCTGAAAAATTATTAAACTTATTTAAAGAAAATGTTAGTTACAAAACAAAAGAAGTAACTCACGAAGAATTTTTAAAAGAGGTTTATAAAAAATAATTTATTTTTTAATTGTTAAATTTTAAAAAATCCCTAGTGTTATTTATAACTAGGGATTTTTTTATAATACAATATAGTTTATCTAATTAAAAATTTACATCTTTGTTGTATGACAGGAATTGTTTACAAATCTACAGGTAGTTGGTATTGGGTAAAATATAATGATGAATTATATAAATGCCGAATAAAAGGAAAATTTAGAATGAAAGGTATTAAAAGTACCAATCCAATTGCAGTAGGCGATAGGGTAGACTTCTCAATAGAGCCTCAAGTTGATGAAGTAAGAGGAGTTATTAATAAAATTCATGAAAGAAAGAATTATATAGTTCGTAAATCGGTAAATTTATCAAAGCAAATACATATTATTGCTTCAAATATTGATCAGGTTTTTTTGGTTGTAACCATTAACAATCCGCCTACATTAACTACTTTTATTGATAGGTTTTTAGTTACAGCTCACGCATATTCAATAAAAGTTGTTTTAGTTTTTAATAAAATAGATACTTACAAACTTGAAGAAAAAGCCGAAGTTTTATATTTAAAAGATATTTATGAAGCTATCGGTTATAATTGTATAGAGGTATCGGCAAAAACGGGCGAGAATATAAATAAAGTAAAAGATTTAATGACGGGTAAGGTAAGTATGTTTGCTGGGCATTCAGGGGTGGGAAAAAGTACCTTAATAAATGCTATTGAACCTACATTAAATTTAAAAACAAAAGAAATATCAGAGCAACATAAGCAAGGGCAACACACTACTACTTTTGCTGAAATGTTTGATTTAAGTTTTGATGCAAGAATTATTGATACCCCAGGCATAAAAGGTTTTGGAGTGGTAGATATGGAAAAAGAGGAGTTAGGAGATTATTTCCCTGAATTTTTTGCTTTAAAACAAAACTGTAAGTTTAATAATTGCATTCATATAAATGAGCCACAATGTGCTGTTAAAGATGCTTTGGAAAGGGAAGAAATATCGTGGTCTCGTTATAAAAGTTATTTACAAATTTTGGAGGGAGAAGAAGAAAATTACCGAACAGATATTTGGGAATAAATTTAATTCATTTCAATAATGTTAGGTAAGTTGAAGAATTATTTTTATTCTTTCAATCTGCTTTCAATATCCATTCTCTCGTGTAATATTCTAATTACTTCTATTTCGTCTTCTGAAAAATATTGATAAAAAATAATATGCTTTCCTGTTTTATATCCTAACAGATTAGAACTAATATTTTCATATACTTTTCCTTCAATAACATCATTTGCTATATTTTCACAAGCAACTTTTATCATGCTATAATATTTATCAGCTTGTTTTTCAGACCAAGTTTCTGCTGTGTATTCCCAAATATTTGATAGGTCATCAATGGCTTTTTGCCTTAAAATTAATTTAGCCATTATTTCTTTTTGATTTAAGTTCTGAAAGATGATTATCAAAATCAAAATTCTCAACTCTTGGGCTGTTTAATCCTTCTTTAATTGCATTTCTTAAAGCAACAATTTTACTTTCTTCATCTTCTAAAAGACGTAAACCTGCTCTTACAACTTCGCTCACGTTCTTATACCTTCCAACCGAGACTTGATTTCTTACAAAATTTTCAAAATAATCTCCTAATGATATTGATGTGTTTTTCATATACTATATATTTTCTACGAAAATACCTGTTTTTGGTAATTTATACAACTTTTTAAGTTTTTGGTCGCTTAAATTACCCGTAAAATAAGTGTTTGGCTTAATTATTAAATTTGTACCATTAACTTTGTGTTTTTTATTAAAAGTATTTAAAATTATGAAAGCAGTAATTCAAAGAGTATCGGAGGCGAGTGTAACAATTGAAGAGGTAGAGGTTGCTAAAATTAATAAAGGGTTATTAATTTTAGTAGGGATTGAAGATTTAGATAACGAAGAAGATATTTATTGGTTATCAAAAAAAATAGTTAATTTAAGAATTTTTGAAGATGAAAATGGAGTGATGAATTCTTCAATACTTAATGACGGAGGTGATATTATTATTGTGAGTCAATTTACTTTACACGCATCTACTAAAAAGGGTAATCGACCAAGTTATATTAAGGCTTCAAAGCCAGATGTTGCAATTCCTTTATATAATAAATTTATAAATAGGGTGGAACAAGAACTTGGTAAAAAAGTACAAACAGGGAAATTTGGTGCAGATATGAAAGTAAGATTATTAAATAACGGACCAGTAACAATTATCATTGATACCAAAAACAAGGAATAAATTATGGTAAATGATTGTTAATTTTATTAATAATACTCATATAATCATTGTTATTGTTTACAAAATCTAAATCAGAAACATCAATAATTAAAACATTTAAATCTTGTTGAGTTTTTATAAAATTGCTGTACCCGTTATGGATTTTTTGTAAATAATCACACTTTATATTTTGCTCATAATCACGTCCTCTTTTTTTAATATTTCCTAACAGGCGCTCATTATTTTGATATAAATACACGTATAAATCAGGTTTTGTAATTTCTTTATACATAATATCAAATACCTTTCTGTATAGTTTATATTCTTCCTCTTGAAGTGTAACTTGTGAGAAGATTAATGATTTAAAAATGTAATAATCTGAAATTATACAGTTTTTAAATAAATCAAATTGAGCTAAATCATCAGAAAGTTGATTGTGCCTATCGGCTAAAAAGCTCATTTCTAACGGAAAAGCAAAACGTTCTTTGTTCTCGTAAAATTTAGGTAAAAAAGGGTTATCGGCAAATCGTTCTAAAACTAATTTAGTATTAAAATTTTCCGATAACATTGTAGATAATGATGTTTTTCCTGCTCCGATATTCCCTTCAATAGCAATGTAATTGTATTTATTAGTAAAAGATACGGGTTTAGTAAGTTGCTCATTAATTTTATTAATGTTGCAGTTATCATTACATTGTTGTAAACAATATTCAATATTTTTTTCTGCAATAGGATGAATTACTTTGTTTGCAATGTCTTTTAAAGGAAATAAAACAAAATTTCTTTCTAACATTCTTGGGTGAGGAACAATTAAATCATTGTTGTTAATTATTTCATCATCAATTAATAAAATATCTATATCAATTAATCTGTTAGAATATTCAGTTGAATTATTTTCTCGTTTTCGTCCTAATTCTTTTTCAATATTTAAAATTGTAGGAACAATTTCATCTAAAGAAATGTAAGTTGAAACTTCAATGCAAGTATTATAAAAATGATTACCATTAAATCCCCAAGACTTAGTTTCATAAACATCAGCAATTTTTACTACATTTCCTATTCTGTTATGAATTTGGAATATAGCATTTTGCAAGTTTCTTAATTTATTACCTTCGTTGCTTCCTAATGATATGTAAATTGTATGTAATTTCATTTTTTATAATGATTGCAAAAGTACATTAAAGAATATATTTTTTGTATGTAAAAAATATTATTTATTAACTTTATTCAAATTTTTAAATTCCTTTAGATTTTTTTTAAAGTATATAATAAAAAATATTAAAAAAAGTGACTTTACACACTAATATAGTGTCATATAAGTAAAAGATTTAGTATCTTTGAAGTGAGTTTATCCTTACCCCTAAAAGCCTAAAAAAAAGTAAGGCTACACTTAGTGTTAATTGTTTTACATTTTATACAATAATAAAAGTTATGAGAAAAAATATTTTAGTAGTTATTGTACTATTTTTTAGTGTGGTTACAAGTCTTTTTGCACATAGTGCAGATTTTAAATACACAAGAAACAATCCTTTTAAAAACAAGGTTGTTGAGTTAAGTTTAAAAGATAAAATAAACAGCCCAAATGCAGTTGGAAATTTTAGTTACACAGTACAAAATATTAAAAATGTAGTTTGTGCAGGTGATGGTTCTGTTGAAATAGAAGTAAGTGCTGATAGCGGTACGAATATTGGTGTGTTCTATTATAAGGCAAGAGGATGGAAACGCACAAAAAGAAAATATTGTTTCTAAAGGAAATGATACAGTAGAGTTTGATTTATTAAACAAAGGTAAATACAAACTTTTATTTTCATTAAATAAAGATGGTAAAACAGAAACTGTTAAGGGTGAATTTACTATTGGGACTGATAGAAATGATATTTTTGTTGATTATGTTGATTATAAATATAACTATGCATTTACCTGTAATGATGGAATTCAAAGGTTCTCGGTTGTTTTAAGAGACGGAGAAATATCAGATTATAGTGTTTATGAATTGAATGATGATGACAGTAAAGGTAATAAAATAGTTGATTGGACAACTCCTACCAATGTTGGTTCAAAAAAATATTCATTTGATTTAAAATTTTCAGAAGTGAATAATATTTCAACCCCTCGGATTAAAATTGTTTCCCGTGATAAATGTCTTGCTACAAGTGATTATGATATAATTCTTAAAAAAGAAAAGTTAAATGTTGATTTTTATTCTTCACTTTTAACAACAGGTGCACTCGACGGTGTCGAGGTTTATTGTGATAGGGTAGAATTTATGATAGATGTAGAGCCTAGAACTTCTCCTGATCATCTTAAGTTTATATCAAATGGAAAGGTCTATGATAATCTTAAGGACATGGATCAATTATATCCTCTTATTAAAGAGGATTTGAAAATTGTTTACAAAGGCAAGAAATATAAAGTAGAAAAGAGGGGAGCACCATCAGGTTGTTACGAATGTACAAATAGTTACGTTGCAACGGTTCCTAAAAATGAATATGATGATAGTGTTCGTAATTTAGATGTAGAATTCACTTTTTGTAATCAAAAATATGAACAAAAAAATATAAATTTTTATAGATCAACAACTACTTTATTTAGCCCTTCTTGTTCAGATACAAGAATTCGTTTTGATTGGAAAATGAGTGATCATTCAATCGAGGACTTAACAGGTTTTAGATTTGTAGAATATCCGTCAGAATTTAAGCCTTGGGAAATATATCCAGAGATTTTTGATAATGGTTCTTATACTTCGAAGTCTTCAAAAAAAGCATATGAACTTCTTCAGGGAATACAAGATGTGAAAATTCCTATATCATTGTTAACGCAAGTTTATAAGGTAGAACTAATTTATCCTTGTGAAACAAAGGAGTACTCTTTTGAATTAATTAAACCAAACCATTATGAAGAACCTGTTAGGAGTATACAAAAAATATTGGATCATTCGAAATGTGAACCAGCAACTCAACGCCTTTTAGAATTTCATATGTCTCATAAAAATCATTTGCCAAAAAATCCTCTGTATGAAAATCATGACGGTGAATATGATGACCAAGGAAACCCAGTAGTAATACCACAAGGTTCAGATATTATAGAAAAAATAGAAATTATTGAAGCTCCTCAAACATATTTAGATGACAAAGGATTAACTGTTCCTTTTGAAATTAAGGTAGGAGATCAAGGTATTGATTATGGAAGAGATTATTTTTTCATGACAATAGATGTTAAATACGAAGGTTTATTTAAGGCTAAAATAACCAAAAAAGGGTGGCATTATGAAAAAGAGAAAAAGTGTATTAATGAGGATATACCAGCAAGTGTTGATATCATTTCTTTAAATGTTCCTCATTATGATAAACCAACTTTTGTAGAACCTATTATTGAGTTTAAAAACCTTGATTTAGATAAAAGCTGTGGTACTTTTAATGTAGATGTTACAGCTGAAATTATAAAAACCTCTCCAAACCTTTCAGATTATAGATTAGTGTTACAAGGGTTTAATGAAGAGTATGATAAATGGGGTTTTGAAAGTGAGTGGGATATTTATTTAAGGGATAATGAAACAGGTGATAAAACAATATCGCTTGAAAATCAAGCTATTAATAGTTTTCCTAAGTATCGTCTTCTGCTTAGAAATGAAGAATGTAAAACTGAAAAAGTTCTTAAAGAATTTGAAGTTAACGCAAATTTAATATTGAAATCTTTTAATGTATTTGTGTGTTCAGATAATTCCAAAATTTTAAAAATTAATGTAGATGGTGTTCCTCCTTTTACTTATCAAATCATAGAGAAAGATGGGCAAGATGTTAGTGGTAGTAATCCAGTACAAGATGAACCTATTTTTACAAATTTAGAAAAAGGAACTTATAAAGTTAAAGTTTCAGGAAGATGTGAAATAAGAGATTTAGAATTTTCTACGCAAGATAATATATTACCAAAGGTAACATCTAGTTATTCTTGTGAACAAAGTAAACTAAATTTAGAAATAGAAGAAGGTGGTTATTTGGATATTGAATGGTTTAAAGATGGAGTTTCAACGGGTAAAAAAGGAAAAACCGTTGAAATAGAAAATTATGACCCTGCCACAGATAAAGGAATATATACAGCTAAACTAAAATACCAACAAGAAGGTAATGATTCTTGTTTGAATGAAGATATTAGTGTTGATTTGTCAAATATATCTTCTTGTGCACCAGCAATTAAGTTAAACAAAACAGCCCCTGTAACTCCAGTAAGTTTAGGTGATGAAATTACCTATACGTTTACAGTAGAGAATGTAGGAGATGTAGAGTTAACCAATGTAACGGTAAATGACCCTAAGTTAGGCGGAGCAGTAACGTTAAAGAAAACGACGTTAGCCCCAGACGAAGTAACAACAGGAGAAGCGAAATATACTGTAACGAAAGCTGATTTAGATGCTGGTAAGGTAGAGAATACAGCAACCGCAGTAGGAACAGACCCTAAGGGAGGTACGGTAACAGATACTTCGGACAGTTCAGCACCAGAGAAAGGGAATAAGGATAACACTCCAGGTGAACCAACAGTTGTAACAGTAGTAAAAAAGAAAGTAACGCGATACGAAACAACTGACGGTACTAAATTACAAGACCCAACAAAGGGTAAAGAATTTACAATGTTGGCAGGAGCACCAGAAGAGCTAGAGAAAGATGGAGTTAAGTATTATAAGGATAGTGAGAAGGATGATAATGACGAACACGTTATTGTATATGTAAAAGAGAAATTAACGAAGTGGGTTGACGAATCGGGTAATCCGATAAAAGATGAGTTAAGACAAAAAGACTTCAGTGATGATAACCCAGATACAATCGAAAAAGACGGCGTAACATATTACAAGAAAGAGACAAAAAATGAAGAAGGAGTAAGAACGTACGTTTATACTAAGGAGAAAGTAACGAAGTTTGTAAATGAGGATAACAAAACAGAAGAATTAGCAGAAGCAGAAAAGGCTAAGGATTTTGTAGATGGAGAGGAAGTATTAACAAAAGATGGCGTTAAGTATTATAAATCGTCAACAGAGCCAACGATTGAAGGTAATGAGAAGACCGTTTACTATACAAAAGAGAAATTAACGAAGTGGGTTGACGAAGCGGGTAATCCATTGAAGGATGAGTTAAGACAAAAAGACTTCAGTGATGACAACCCAGATACAATCGTAAAAGACGGCGTAACATATTACAAGAAAGAGACAAAGAATGAAGAAGGAGTAAGAACATATGTTTATACTAAGGAGAAAGTAACGAAGTTTGTAAATGAGGATAACAAAACAGAAGAATTAGCAGAAGCAGAAAAAGCTAAGGACTTTGTAAACGGCGAAGAAGTATTAACAAAAGACGGCGTTAAGTATTATAAATCATCAACAGAGCCAACGGTAGAAGGTAATGAGAAGATCGTTTACTATACTAAGGAGAAATTAACGAAGTGGGTTGACGAAGAGGGTAATCCATTGAAGGATGATTTAAAACAAAAAGACTTCAGTGATGAGAACCCAGATACAATCGTAAAAGACGGCGTAACATATTACAAGAAAGAGACAAAAAATGAAGAAGGAGTAAGAACGTACGTTTATACTAAGGAGAAAGTAACGAAGTTTGTAAATGAGGATAACAAAACAGAAGAATTAGCAGAAGCAGAAAAGGCTAAGGATTTTGTAGATGGAGAGGAAGTATTAACAAAAGATGGCGTTAAGTATTATAAATCGTCAACAGAGCCAACGATTGAAGGTAATGAGAAGACCGTTTACTATACTAAGGAGAAATTAACGAAGTGGGTTGATGAAGCTGGTAATCCATTGAAGGATGAGTTAAAACAAAAAGACTTCAGTGATGAGAACCCAGATACTTTAGAGAAAGACGGCGTAACATATTACAAGAAAGAGACAAAGAATGAAGAAGGAGTAAGAACGTACGTTTATACTAAGGAAAAAGTAACAAGATACGAAACAGAGGATGGCGTTAAGTTACAAGATCCAACAACAGGTAAGGAGTTTACTATGTTAGGAGAAGCTCCAGAGGAGTTAGAGAAAGACGGGGTTACCTATGTTAAGAGAACAGAGAAGGATGAAAACGGTGATCATGTTATCGTATACGTTAAGAAGAAAGAACCAGTACAGCCAGTAGCACCAAAGGTAACAAGATACGAGACAGAGGATGGTACTAAGTTGAAAGACTCAACAACAGGAAAGTCGTTTACTATGTTAGCAGATGCTCCATCAGAGTTAGAGAAAGACGGCGTTACCTATGTTAAGACAAGTGAGAAGGATGATAACGGTGAACACGTTATTGTATACGTTAAGAAGCAAGAACCAGTTAAGATTACTACAGAGTGGGTTGACGAAGCAGGAAATCCATTAAAAGGACAAGAACCAGGTAAACAAGAAGCAGGAACGCTTAAAGGATATGAAATTGTTGAAACAGTAACAGATGAAAAAGGTAATTTAAAACATATCTTTAAGCAAATAAAGACTGATTACCAGTTTGTAGATGGAGGTCAAGCACCGATAAAAGATGTAGAAGGAGAGTACAAAACTCATAAAAAGGGAGAAGAATTAATCGGAACAGATGGAAATAAATATGTAGTAGTAGAGTGGTTAGCTCCGGTAAAAGGCGTTAAGGTAATAAAAGTTAAGCCGGTTAAGACTACTATTTGTGGAGATGGAAGTAAAGGTAAAGAGATTGTAATTTACAATGAATTTAGCCCTAATGGAGATGGTATAAATGATTACTTACATATTGATAATATTGATAGTGAATGTTATAACAATAAGT
>JAGYHQ010000020.1 GCA_018456245.1 Tenacibaculum sp.
AAAGCAATCTAAATTTCTCGTTAGAAATCTTGGCTCTAAAAAAGTATTTGTTTTTAATTGGTTTTTAATTAGTTAAGCAAAAATATAAACTACTTAACTAATCTTGAACCTATTTTTAAATAATAATTAGTGGTATTTTTATTAAGCAGAGTAGAGAGTAGTGTATATAAAAAAAACAAGTTCCACGTGGAACTTGTTTTTAAAATTACTATTTAAAAAGTTTATTTTATTTAACTTCTTTTTTAGGAGCTTCAGTTTTTAAAATACTTTTAGCTTCTTTTTCATTTTTATTTATTGGGGCTTTAACCTCAATTTTAACTTCTTCTTTAACTTTTAATGAATGGTTTTTAGTAGTATGACCACCTAAAATAGGAGCAATTACTAACCCAATTAAACAAGTAAGTTTAATTAAAATATTCATTGAAGGTCCTGAAGTATCTTTAAAAGGGTCACCAACGGTATCACCAGTTACAGCTGCTTTATGGGCGTCTGAACCTTTGTAAGTCATTTCTCCGTTTATCTCTACTCCTGCTTCAAATGATTTTTTAGCATTATCCCAAGCACCACCAGCATTGTTTTGAAATATTGCCCATAACACACCACTTACAGTTACCCCTGCCATATATCCTCCTAACATTTCTGCAATTAATTGGTTGTTCATACCAAATGCTAAAGGAACAAATGTTATTACTAATGGGAAACCAATAGTTAATAAACCTGGTAACATCATTTCTTTTAATGATGCTTCTGTTGAAATAGCAACACATTTGTCATACTCAGGTTTTCCTGTTCCTTCCATTATTCCGGCAATAGTTTTAAATTGTCTACGTACTTCATATACCATTTCCATAGCAGCTTTTCCTACGGCGTTCATTGCTAATGCAGAAAATACAACTGGTACCATACCTCCAACAAATAACATCGCTAATACAGGTGCTTTAAAAATGTTTATACCATCAATTCCTGTAAATGTTACATATGCAGCAAATAATGCTAATGATGTTAATGCAGCTGAAGCAATAGCAAATCCTTTACCAGTTGCTGCAGTTGTGTTTCCTACTGAATCTAAAATATCAGTACGTTCACGAACAATAGGGTCTTGTTCACTCATCTCAGCAATTCCTCCAGCGTTATCTGCAATAGGTCCGAAAGCATCAATAGCTAATTGCATTGCAGTAGTTGCCATCATTGCTGATGCTGCTAAAGAAACTCCGTAAAATCCTGCAAGTGCATATGAAGCCCAAATAGCTCCAGCAAATAAAATTATTGAAGGAAAAGTAGAAATCATTCCTGTTGCTAAACCAGCAATAATATTTGTACCAGCCCCTGTGCTTGATTTTTGTACAATTTCTAAGATAGGTTTTTTACCTAAACCAGTATAATATTCAGTAACAGATGAAATAACTCCACCAACAAATAAACCAACTAAAGTAGCATAAAATACTCTCATTGAAGATATATTTTGTATTCCTTCACCAAAGAATTCCATTTTCATAGTTTCAGGTAACATCCATTTACAAAAAGCAAAACAAGAAATAGCTACTAATACGATTGACGTCCAGTTACCTATATTTAAAGCACCCATTACTTGTGCTTCTTTTGCTTCATTATTTTTAATTTTAACAAGCATTGTACCTATAATAGAAATAATAATTCCTGTTCCGGCAATAGCCATAGGTAGTAATATAGGTCCTATTCCACCAAAATCATCAGTTATACTTCCTCCCATATCTTTTATAACATAGTTTCCTAAAACCATTGCAGCTAAAACAGTTGCTACATAACTACCAAATAAATCGGCACCCATACCAGCTACATCACCTACATTATCACCTACATTATCAGCAATAGTTGCTGGGTTACGAGGGTCATCTTCAGGAATTCCTGCTTCAACTTTTCCTACTAAATCAGCTCCTACATCGGCAGCTTTAGTGTATATACCACCACCAACACGAGCAAATAACGCAATACTTTCAGCACCTAATGAAAATCCTGCAAGAGTTTCTAAAACTATAGTCATTTTTTCTGTTGATACCCATTCACCACCCATAAATGTATGGTAAAATATGATGAAAAATGCTGTTAATCCTAAAACAGCTAAACCTGCTACTCCTAATCCCATAACGGTACCACCACCAAAAGATATTTTTAATGCTTCAGGTAAACTTGTTTTAGCGGCTTGTGTAGTTCTAACATTTGTTTTAGTAGCTATTTTCATTCCTATGTTTCCTGCATAAGCAGAAAAGAAAGCACCGAAAATAAATGCTATTATTATAAGCCAGTGTGTTGTAGGTACAATAAATGAAACTACAGCTAAAGCAATACTTACTACAACCACAAATATTGTTAGTAATTTGTATTCAGCTTTTAAAAACGCTAATGCTCCTTCGTATATATGGTCTGAAATTTCTTTCATTTTACCATCACCAGCATTTTGTTTCATTACCCAAGATTGCTTAATAAACATGTAAATTAAGCCTACGATTGCCAATATTATTGGCAAGTATATCATTGTTGATTTCATATAAAATTTTTTTAAAATTCCACAAATTTATGAAATCCTTTATTTTTAAACGAAAAAAACCTTGTAAATTCCACATTTACAAGGTTTTTTGAAGTTTTTATTTAAAATAATATAATTAAATTTTAAAATATCCTTTTTGTTTAGCGTCACTATTTTCGTAGCGTTTAGTACACTTTTCAATAATTTCATAAGCCTCTTTAGCATCTCCCCAGCCACCTACATCAACTTTTTTCTCTTCTAAATCTTTATATACTTGAAAGAAATGTGTAATTTCCTCTTTTCTATGTGGATTTAAATCAGAAATATCATTAAGTTTATTCCAAATAGGGTCAGAAACAGGAACGCAAACTATTTTTTCATCGGGTCCTTTTTCATCAGCCATATGAAAAACACCAATAGGTTTTACCTCCATAACACACATTGGAAATGTAGGTTCTGTTCCTAATACTAAAACATCTAAAGGGTCTTTATCTAACGCTAATGTTTCAGGAATAAACCCGTAATCACCAGGGTACATCATTGATGAAAATAACATTCTATCAAAACGTATTTTACCTAATTCAAAATCATATTCATATTTGTTTCTACTTCCTTTAGGAATTTCAATTAAAACATCTATTGTTTTTCTTTCTTGTGCTTTCATAATTATTTATATTCTTCATTTCTAAAATTCGGACCGCGAAATTACTAATAAATTACTAAATTTCACTAATAATTTAACGGTGTTTTTTTACAAGCCAGGTTTTATACCTATACGAATACCAAATTTAGGTGTTGGTTTTGAAATGCTATTAGGTGCTGGTGTGTAGTCTGTTCTCCAAATTGCATCTATTCTAAAGAAACGTAAATTACCGTATCCAATATTTTCAATACCAAAACCATATTCATAGTAAGGTTTATTATTTGGCGTGTTATATTCTATGCTTGAATATTTGTCATTAATGGCTCTATTACTATTTGAAACAGTACCATAAACAGCCCTAAATGTAATTAAACTTCTTAATTTTAATTTTTTAATAAGTGGAATTCTATTTAAAATAAATCCGTTAAAATGATGTTCAAAATGAGCTGTTGCATAAGTATCTGTAACATAATCATAATAATTCATTAATGAAAAAGTGTCTTTAACCAATGAATATGATTGATTGGCAGGAATAGGACTTAATAAAGAAATAGGTACTGTTCCAAATGTTTTTCCTAATTCAATAGTTGTGTCTAAAATTCCTATTTTCCCTAAAACAATTGGGTGGTTGTATTTTATTTGTAGTTTGCTATAATCGTGTGTTCCTCCAAAAATGCCTTTATACCCTCGTTTGTAATTTAAAATAAGTGTTGGGAATAAATTTTGCCCAAAGCGTTGTTTTACCCCTAAACCATAAACGTTTCTGTTAGGTGTAAATGAAATATAAAAATCTGAATAAAAATTGGTAACAGATGAGCTTATTTCACCATTTTCATTTAAATAATTTATTGAAAATTTTTCAGGTAATGAAGATGTTATTGTAGCGCGTGTAAAGTTAAATCCTATATGAAAATTAGGGTTTATAGCATAATCAAAATTTGTAGCAAATTTCTTTATATTAGATAAAAAATAGTTATTTCCTCTTGAAAATAAAACTGATGAACCAAAGGATTCTCCTAATAATTTATCAGTATTTAATAAAGAAGCTCCTAATTGTTGAATGTCATCTTGGTATGCCATACCAATTGCTATTCTTGGCTCGTAAGACAATAAATAATTTGCTTCTGCACCATACTTTATTTTTTTGTCTTTAAATCCGTAAGCTACGTAGCCTAATAATCTAAAACGGTCGTCTTTTGTTTTAAATGTTCTAAAACCTAATTTAGTTCTAAGACCTTCTATGTTATTATAACCAAAAGTGTTCCAAAATCGCCCAAATTGAATGTTTTTAGCAATATCAATATACCCTGTTGCTAATGTATTTATTAATCCTGTTAAATTTTTAATTCTTTTTTTACTTTTTATTTTTTGTATAAGAATATGAGTGTTTTTATCTTCATTATTAGCAACTTTATTCCAATATTTATCATCTTTATAATATTGGTTTGGTCTAGTTTTTTTAGCACTTATTTCATAAAAATTATCGGGTAAAGGTTTGTTTAAAACATAGGTATCGTAATTTTCAGTTTTCTTTATGGTTAATCCTTTGTTATTATCATTTTTATCAACTAAAGTAAAATCTCCTTCATATTTATTTGCAGTTGCTAAATAAATACTGTCATTTTTTACTTCAAATTCTTTTTCAAAAATTAATCTTCTAATAAAATTTAGGTTGGCACTTTTATTAACCTCCATTTTTATCTTTTTTATGGAAAAATTTTTGTCTGAAACCCAAAAATTACCTCTAAAAGCTAAGTCTTCATCTCTAATAGGGAAGAAATAAATGTTATATAATTTTTTATTGTTCTTAACTATACTATCGTATAATAAGTAATCATAAGTTGAAAAACCATTTGTAGAAAGTGGGCTTACAAATGATTTTTGCATAAGTGTAATATTATTTTTAAAAACATTAATATTTTTAAATGAGTTAGACATTCTGTCAAAAACAAAACCATCAGCTCCTAATCCATCTTTTTTTTCCGCTTCAATATCTTCACGAATTTTGTTTGTTTTATTATTACCATATACGTTTGAAACCTGTTCACTTAGGTATATTGGCAGGTAATAATTAACTCCGTCATTATCATAATTGGCGTTTTTAATTATGTCATTATACTCTTTTTTAAACATTTTTTTTATAAAAACAGAGTCTAAATTATTTAGCCCAACCTCAATAGAAGTATGTTTTTTATACTGATAGTTTTTAACTAAACTAAGCCCATTTTTACGTTTTCTTTTCCAAATTTCTTTTAGTATTTTGTAGGCAGGATTTTCTTTTTTAGAAAGTCTTTTTTTAGGTTTTGTAACCAAAACGACTTCTTCTAAAACATTATCCCCTTCAATTAAAGTTATATTTAAAAATTTTGTTTTGCTATTTATTTTTATTGTTTGGGTTTGAAACCCAACAAATGATGCTTCTAAAATCCCCTCTTCCTTTTTAGAAAGGAAATCAAAATTACCATCATCGTCAGTAATTGCACCAAATTGAGTTCCTTGTACAAAAACATTTACAAATGGTAACGGGTTGTTAAATTCATCAACAACCTTACCTTTTATTGTTAATTGAGCTTTAGCAATAAAGCTAATTAAACATACAAGAATGGTTAATTTTATTTTCATAATATTATTTAAAGTCAAAATCCTTTTCAGCATATAAATAACGCGAAAAGGATTTTAAAATTATTAATTTCCTAAGTTTGTTACCCTATGTATAAAACTTCTTTTACTGCTTTAATTACATCATTCATATTTGGTAACCATTTTTCTAACAAAACAGGCGAATATGGTGCTGGTGTATCGGCAGTATTAATCCTTTTTATAGGGGCATCTAAATAATCAAAAGCCTCTTCTTGAACCCTAAAAGTAATTTCGGTTGCTACACTACCAAAAGGCCAAGCCTCTTCTAAAATTATCAATCTATTAGTTTTTTTAACTGATTCTATAATGGTTTTATGATCCATTGGTCGTACCGTTCTTAAATCAATTATTTCAACTGAAATTCCTTCTTTTTCTAATTCTTCTGATGCTTTATAAGCCTCTTTTATTATCTTCCCAAATGATACTATTGTTACATCAGTACCTTCTCTTTTAATTTCAGCAACTCCTATTGGTAATACGTATTCTCCTTCAGGAATTTCCATTTTATCTCCATACATTTGTTCACTTTCCATAAAAATAACAGGGTCATCATCACGGATTGCTGCTTTTAGTAATCCTTTTGCATCGTATGGGTTTGACGGTACAATTACCTTTAACCCAGGGCAATTTGCAAACCAATTTTCAAAGGCTTGTGAATGTGTTGCTGCTAATTGACCTGCTGAAGCAGTAGGACCACGAAAAACAATTGGGCAATTAAATTGTCCGCCACTCATTTGCCTAATCTTTGCTGCATTATTTATAATTTGGTCTATTCCAACTAATGAAAAGTTAAATGTCATATACTCAACTATTGGACGATTTCCATTCATTGCAGAGCCAATAGCAATACCCCCAAATCCTAATTCAGCAATAGGTGTATCAATAACACGTTTTTCTCCAAATTCATCTAACATTCCTTTACTCGCCTT
Source organism: Tenacibaculum sp. (assembly GCA_018456245.1). Classification (GTDB taxonomy): domain Bacteria; phylum Bacteroidota; class Bacteroidia; order Flavobacteriales; family Flavobacteriaceae; genus Polaribacter. The sequence goes on from JAGYHQ010000020.1 coordinate 6,716, forward strand.
ATAAGCTCCGTTGTATTCTGCTACTTCTTCCCCTATTAAATATATGCTTTCATCTCTGCGCATTTCTTCAGACATTGCCTCACGAATAGCCTCCCTAAATTGAATTGTTTTCATCTGTATTATTTATTATTTACGTTACAAAAGTAAGAAATTACATCTTACTAAAGATTTTAAACGATAAAATATGTAAATTCGTCGCTTAATTAATTTTTATTAAAATAGAAATATTATGAAAATATTAGTTTGTATTAGTCACGTACCTGATACTACTTCAAAGATAAATTTTACTGATAACGATACTAAATTAGATTATAACGGAGTGCAATTTGTTATTAACCCATATGACGAGTTTGTTTTAACCCGAGCTATGTGGTTTAAAGAAAAACAAGGAGCTACGGTAACCGTTGTAAATGTTGGAGGGGCAGAAACCGAGCCTACATTACGTAAGGCAATGGCAATTGGTGCTGATGAGGCTATTCGTGTAAATACAAACCCTACTGATGCCTTTCTGGTTGCAAAAGAATTAGCAGAGGTTGTTAAAAACGGAGGGTATGATTTAGTGTTAACAGGTAAAGAATCGGTTGATTATAACGGGCAAATGGTTCCTGCAATGCTGTCTTCATTATTAAATTATGGTTTTGTAAACGGTTGTATAGGTGTTGAAATTGATGGAATAAATGCCACAATAAAAAGAGAAATTGATGGAGGAGAAGAAACAGTATCTTCAACTTTACCAATGGTAATTGCAGGGCAAAAAGGAATTGTAGAGGAAAAAGATTTAAAAATACCAAATATGCGTGGTATTATGATGGCACGTAAAAAACCTTTAACGGTGGTTGAGCCTTTAGGAGTAACAGCACGTACAAATGTAAAATTATACGAAAAACCAAAACCTAAAGAGTCTGTGAAATTAGTAAATACGGTTGATGAATTAATCAATTTACTACATAACGAAGCAAAAGTAATTTAAAAACCTAATCAATTTAAAATGAGTTTTTTTAATTCATATTAAATGATATAAAAAATAAAAATATGTCTGTATTAGTTTTTGCCGATTCATCGGAAGGAAAATTTAAAAAAACAGCTTTTGAAGTTGTTTCTTACGGAAAAAAAGTAGCAGAGCAACTAACAGCTAATTTAGTTGTTTTAACTATAAACGGAGGAAATGCATCAGAATTATATAATTATAGTGCAGAATTAGTAGTAGAGGTAAAAAATGATTTAAAATCATTTAATGCAAAAGCATATGCTTCAATTATTGAGCAAGTTGCTAAAGAAAAAAATAGTAATATTATAATTATTGATTCCTCTATAAATGGTTTAACCGTAGCGCCATTAGTGGCGGTTTCATTAGAAGCAGGATATGCATCAAATGTTATAGAATTACCAAAAAGTGTTAGTCCGTTTATAGTGAAGCGTAAAGTTTTTTCAAACAAAGGATTTAGTGATGTTGAAATAACAACAGATAAAAAAGTAATAGGAGTAGCAAAAAATTCTTACGGATTACACGAAGATAAAGTTTCAGGAACTACTGAAAGTTTTAATGCTACATTACCTGATGTAACTATAAAGTCAGAAAGCGTTAATAAAACAACAGGTAAAGTATCACTTGCTGATGCCGATATTGTAGTTTCAGGAGGACGTGGATTAAAAGCTCCTGAAAATTGGGGAATGCTTGAAGATTTAGCCGAAGTTTTAGGCGGAGCATTAGCTTGTTCTAAACCTGTTTCAGATTTAGGTTGGCGTCCGCATAGTGAACACGCAGGGCAAACAGGAAAAATTATAGCATCTAATTTATATATTGCTGTTGGGATTTCAGGAGCAATACAGCATTTAGCAGGGGTAAACGCATCAAAAGTAAAGGTTGTTATTAATAATGACCCTGAGGCTCCTTTCTTTAAATCTGCTGATTACGGAATTGTTGGCGATGCCTTTAAAATAGTTCCTGAATTAGTAGAGAAATTAAAATCTTTTAAACGCGAATAATTAAGAATAAAAAAAGTAAAAGTATAAAACCTTAAAGTTATTTATACTTTAAGGTTTTTTTATTTTATAGAAATAAGTTAATAACCCCAGTAAAAAAATAAAATGAATAAAGTTAAAGAATTAAGCATATTTGAAGCTATTATACCAGTTGTTGCGTTAGTTTTAATGTTAGCTTTTAATGTATTTGTATTTGGTGATGATGCTTTAAGTGGAAGTAATCAATTTATACTATTGTTAGGAGGAGCTATTGCAGCTATCATTGGTTTTAAAAATAAGGTCAGCTATGATTATATGATGAAAGAAATAGCTAAAAATATTGAATCTACAGCTGGGGCACTTTTAATATTACTTATGGTTGGTGCTTTGGCAGGTACTTGGTTAATTAGCGGAGTTATACCCTCAATGATTTATTACGGATTACAAATTTTAAATCCAACAATATTTTTAGCTGCTTGTTTAATTATTTGTTCAGTAATTTCAGTATCAACAGGAAGCTCTTGGACAACCTCTGCAACAGTAGGTATTGCATTAATAGGAATTGGGGAGGCTCTTGGTGTTTCTTTAGGGATGACTGCGGGTGCTATTTTATCAGGTGCTTATTTTGGTGATAAAATGTCGCCAATGTCTGACACTACAAATTTAGCTCCAGCTATGGCAGGGACTGATTTATTTACACATATTAAATATATGGCATATACAACAATTCCTACTTTTGTAGTAACCTTGTTAGTTTTTGTTATTTTAGGTTTTACACAAAATACAACAGGGCAAGCGGATATTCAAACAATAATTGTAGATATTAATAAATCTTTTAACATTACACCTATATTATTTTTAGTTCCTATTGTGGTTTTAGTTTTAATTATAAAGAAAACCTCCCCGTTAGTTGCCCTTTTAATAGGAACTTTGTTAGGGGGTGTTTTTGCACTTATATTTCAACCACAAGTAGTTGCACAAATAGCAGGAACTCAAAAATTAGATTTTGTTTCAGCCTATAAAGGAGTTATGCAAGCAATAACAGTAAAAACACAAGTAGCAACAGATAATGAAATTTTAAAAGATTTATTTACATCTGGAGGAATGGAAAAAGTACTAGGGACTATTTGGCTTATATTATCGGCTATGGTTTTTGGGGGAGTAATGGATGCAATAGGGGCTTTATCAAAAATTAGTAGTTTTTTACTAAATTTATTCAGTTCAGTTTTTGGTTTATTTGCAAGTACGGTAGCTACTTGTATTGGTTTAAATCTTACAGCTTCCGACCAATATTTATCTTTAGTTATACCAGGGAAAATGTACGCAAAGGCATATAAAGATAAAGGTTTAGCACCTGAAAATTTAAGTAGATCATTAGAAGATAGTGCTACAGTAACCTCTGCTTTAATTCCTTGGAATACTTGTGGTGCTTATCATTCAGGAATTTTAGGAGTTCCTGTTATTGATTATTTCTTTTATGCAATATTTAATTGGTTAAGCCCAATAATGACCTTGATTTTTTCATTGTTTGAAATAAAAATAAGGAAAATAATAAATAAATAACTACTTTTGTGAGGGTTAACAAAAATCAATTAAAAACAACAAATCATGAAATTATTATTAAAATTTAGTTTATCAGTTTTATTATTAGCAATGATCGGATGCTCTAATGACGATTCTCATAAAGAAAAACCAATTCCACCAAAACCTGATACAGATGCCGTATTTAATATTCCTAGTCAGTTAAAGGAGTATTATAAAGATTTAAAATCTATTGAAGCAACTAAACTAAAAGAAGAATTAAAAACTATTGTTTCTAAATATGACAATAAAGGGTATGGTAAAAGACATGATTATCTTTATGTGGCAGATGCTGATTTAAAAGATCCTAAAAAAGTAGTTTTATTATATAATGGTAAAAAAGTAGATAAAAGAGAATATATGAGTGGTAAAAATACTTACAAACCACAAACTTTTAATACAGAACATGTTTATCCACAATCACTTTTTAAAAAACAGAAAAAATATGAAGCAAAGGGTGATTTACATCATTTAAGAGCTTGTGATGCAAAAATAAATAACCAAAGAGCAAGTAAACCTTTTACTGATGGTTCAGGTGAATATAAAGGTTTAGGTGAAAAATGGTTTCCAGGAGATGAATGGAAAGGAGATATTGCTCGTATGATAATGTACTTAAATGTTATGCACGACCTTACTTTTGATGTTGTTGGTACAAAAGAATTATTTTTAAAATGGAATATAGAAGATCCTGTTTCTGATTTTGAAGTACAAAGAAACAATGAGATTGAAAAAGCACAGAAAAATCGTAATCCTTTTATTGACAATCCTTATTTAGCTACTATAATTTATGGAGGTGATAAGGCTGAAAATAAATGGAAATAATAGATGATTAAATAAAAGAAATTAGAATACAAATATTTTAATTTCTTTTTTAGAAAATTTGTTTAATAAACTTAAATTGCTACAATTTTTATAAAAAACAAAACAAGATGATAAAAATAAACAAAATAAGATTAATCTTATTATTTACATTAATTTTTACAAGTGTTATAACTTTTGCTCAAGTAATAGAGGTAAAAGGTGTGGTAAAAGATGATAGTGGAAATCCTATTGTAGGAGCCAATATCATTGTAAAAGGAACTAATAAAGGAGTTCAAACAGATTTTGATGGTAATTATACCATAAAAGCATCAAAAGGAAAAGTTTTACAATGTAGCTTTATAGGAATGAAAACTGTAACAAAGGTAGTTTCTAAAAATGTTGTAAACTTTGTTTTAAAAGAGGATATTGTTTCTTTAGATGAGATAGTAGTTGTAGGATATGGTACTCAAAAAAAGAGTGATGTTACAGGTGCTGTTGCATCGGTAGATTTTAAGAAATTGGAATCACAACCTATAAATAATGTTACTGATGCTTTAAAGGGGCGTGTTGCAGGGGTTCAAATAGTATCTAATGGAGGTTCTCCGGGAGGGTCTATAAACGTACGTGTTCGTGGTATAGGAACAATAAATAATTCAGACCCATTGTATGTGGTAGATGGAGTTCCTGTTGCAGATATAGATTTTCTTAACCCTAATGATATAGCATCTATTGAGGTGTTAAAAGATGCATCTTCTTCTGCTATATACGGTTCTAGAGGTGCTAATGGGGTAGTGTTATTAACAACTAAAACAGGAAAATTAAACGTTCCGTCTAAAATTACTTTTAGTACTTATTCTGGTGTTAAACAAATTATTAATAACTGGGAAACTGTTACAGGGGCAGAATGGTATGGAATTCAAGAAGAGTTGAATAAAACCAGAAAAAATCCTATTAATTTATCATTAGTAGATAAATCTACAAATACTAATTGGTTTAATGAAATAAGCCGTACAGCAATGGTATCTGATTATAACGTTTCTTTATTAGGAGGTAAAGAAGATTTTACCTATTTATTAGGTGCTGGTTACTACAATGAAGAAGGAACAATTAAAGGAACTGATTTTAATAGAATTACCGCTAGATTAAAATCAGACTACCAAGTAAAAGATTACCTTAAAGTAGGAGTAAATCTTAATTTACAAGGAAGTGAAAGACATACTATATTAGAAGGAAGTACTACTACAGGAACAATTAATACAGCTATAAAATTAGAGCCTGTAACACCTGTATGGAAGAATAAAGCAGAGGGAATTTTTGATTATTCTAAGTTTACTGATTTTCCTAACCCATTAGCTCAAATACATTATAATAATGGTAAAAATAAGAAATTCCGTTTGTTAGGAAATGTATATGCTGAGTTGGAATTATTTAAAGATTTTAAAATAAAAAGTAGTTATAGTTTTAATAGAGCTGTAACTGATTTTTATGATTTTATTCCTGTTTATGAAGTTAATGTAAACCAACAAAATCTTCAAAATAAGGTTTCACGTGGAAATACTAAATATACGTATAGAACATTTGAGAATACATTATCTTACACTAAAAATATCGGAAAACATAATTTCGCTGGGTTATTAGGTTTTACTACTGAAAAATCACATACAGAATGGATAAATGCAAGTAAAACAAATATACCTAATGAAGACCCTGCCTTATGGTATTTAAGTTCAGGTGCTGATGGAGATTTAGCTACTGGTTCTGCATCTATTTTTACTTTAATGTCATACTTAGCAAGGGTAAATTATTCTTATGATGGAAAGTATTTACTTACGGCAAGTTTCCGTTCAGATGGTTCATCACGTTTTAGTAAAGGTAATCGTTGGGGGTATTTCCCTTCTGTTGCAGTTGGTTGGAAAATAAGTAATGAGCCTTTTTTACAGGATGTTAGTTGGTTATCTAATTTAAAACTTAGAGTTGGTTGGGGGCAAATAGGAAACCAAAATATAGGTGTTTATCCATATCAATTAACTATGAATGGAAATTCACAATTTCGTTACCTATTTGGAGATAAAGAGGAAGTATCTCAAGGTTATGTAGTAACTGCTATGAGTGATAAAAATATAAAATGGGAAACTGTAGAATCAGTAAATATTGGTATTGATGCTTCATTATTTAATAATAGGCTAGATTTTTCATTAGATGTTTATAATAAAAATACAAATGATATGCTTATTAGAGTTCCTATTCCATATTTATATGGTTATGAAAAGGGTCCTTTTAGTAATGTGGGTTCTGCTAATAATAAAGGAATTGAGGTTTCTTTAAATTGGAAAGATAATATATCAGAAGATTTTAGCTATAATGTAGGAGTAAATGTTTCAGCATACAAAAATAAAATGGTCAGTTTAGGTAATGGAGAACCTATTGCTGGTGGAAAATATAAAGGAGGAAATGCAACAATGACCGAGGAAGGTAAACCTATAGGTTATTTTTATGGTTATAAAACAGCAGGTGTTTTCAAAAATCAAGAAGATATTGATAATTGGGCAGTGCAACAAGGAAAAAGTAATGAAGGTTTAAAACCAGGTGATTTAAAATTTGTTGATACTAATGGTGACGGTAAGGTAAATGATAGTGATAGGGTGGAAATTGGTAATCCAAATCCTGATTTTACATTTGGTATAAATGCTGGATTGTCTTACAAAAATTGGGATTTATCGGCTTTCTTCCAAGGAAGTAAGGGGAATGATATTTTTAATGGAATGAAAGCATATCTTTATCAATTTGATGAAACAAACAAACATAAAGACATGTTACATTCTTGGACACCTCAAAATACCAACACAAGTATGCCAAGATTGAATGGAAATGATGTAAATAACACTAATAGAACATCAGATAGGTTTGTTGAAGATGGTTCTTATTTAAGATTAAAAAATATTACCCTATCTTATGATTTACCTAAAGATATGTTAGGAAGAATACCAATGAATAATGTAAAACTTTATTTATCAGGTCAAAATTTATTTACATTAACAAATTATTCAGGAGCAGATCCTGAAATAGGACAAATAAATTCAAGTAATTATTTAAGTAGAGGTGTTGATATAGGTACATATCCACAAGCAAAAACATTTGTAATGGGTATAAAAATTGACTTTTAATATAAAAAATTATGAAAAGATATATAAAATTAATAATACCAGTATTATTTAGTGGTACATTACTAGTTGGTTGTGGTGAAGATTATCTTGACCAACAAAAACAAGGAGAAGAAACATCAGAAGTATTTTTTAATAGTCAGAAAAAAGCAATTTCTGCAGTAACAGCTGCATATTCTGATTTAAAAGATTATCGTTTTGGTTGGATGTATTGGGCATTTGGAGAAACATTAAGCGATAATGCTATATATGGTGGTAGTGGTGGAGATACAGGAGGTTTTGCTCCATTAAAATCGTTCAATTCTACAACAGCTCAGTGGCAAGTTCGTATAAAATGGCAAATATGTTACAGAGGTATCAGTAAGGCTAACCAAGCTATTGAAGGTATTCAAAAAATGGATAGTAAGTTGTTTGATTCACCACAAATTAAAAATAGGTTAATTGCAGAAGCAAAAGTATTAAGAGCTTTCTATCATTTTGAATTAGCTAGATCTTTTGGAGATATTCCTGTTGTAGATCATTTAATAAAAACATCAGATGAAAGGATAAAAAAGTCATCTCTTAATGATGTTTATAAATTTATAATTTCTTCTTTAGAAGAAGCAGAAAAAGATTTACCTAAGAAAAAAGAATATGCTAGTTCTGATTTAGGGCGTGTTACACAAGGTTTTGCAGAAGGTTTACTTGCAAAGGTGAATTTATATGCTAAAAATTTTGCAGAAGCAAAAAAATGGGCTAAAAAAGTTATTGATTCTGGTCAATATCAGTTAGATAGTGATTTTGCACATATTTTTTCTTTTGATGGAGAACACGGGGTAGAGTCTATTTTTGAAATTAGCTTTCACAATTCACCTACTGAATCAAGTGCTTTTAGAAATAATGGTAATTTCCAAACTTTGTTTATGTTACCTAGAAATATAACTTACGGATATGGTATTAATTTACCTACAAAAGAATTAGGAAAAGCATATGATGATGCAGGAGATGTTGTAAGAAAAAAAGCAACTCTTTTAACTACTGAAGAGGTATATAAAAACGAAGACAAAGATGATGTTTTAAATTCAGGAGATCAAGCAAAAATTAAAGAGTTTAAAGAAAAGTTAACTTTTAATAGAACAGGGTTTTATCAAAAGAAAATGTATGTTTTACCTGCTGATAGGTCTGCAAAAATTAGAAATAATGCTAATAATATTCGTATTATGAGATATGCTGATGTACTTTTAATATATGCAGAGGCATGTGCTGAAACTGGAGATGAAGGTGAAGCTAAAAGCGCTTTAAATAAGGTTAGAAACCGTGCTAAATTGGCCAATTTTACAGGTTCAGGTCAAGATTTAAAAGATGCGATATTTAATGAGAGAAGACTTGAACTTGCTGGTGAAAATGAAAGATATCATGATTTAGTACGTACAGGGCGTGCTAATTCAACTATTCTTCCTGGTTGGACGGAAGGGCATAAATATTGGCCTGTTCCACAAGCAGAAGTTGATAAAACATCTGGAGATGTAGAGCAAAATCCAGGTTATTAATACTAAAATAATATAACTTATCATAAAAACTACTATGTTTGCAAAAGCATAGTAGTTTTTTTATGGAGTTAAAAATTCACACATATAATTTAGAACTTAAACACCCTTTTACCATATCACGTGGTACAAGAACTCATATTCCATCTTTAATAGTTGAGTTACAAGATAGTGGTTTTTCAGGCTTTGGTGAGGCTACTGCTAACCCTTATTACAATACAACTGTAGAAGGTTTTACGGAATATTTGGAGGAAAAAAGGAGTGTTATTGAAAGTTATAATAACGGTATTCCAGAGAATTTTTGGGAGTTTTTGTATCCTTCTTTTAAAAGTAATCCTTTTTTATTATGTGCGTTAGACGAGGCGTATTATGATTTATATTGCAAAAAAAACGGAATAAAGGTATATGAATACCTTAATGCTTTAAATAAAGCAGTACCGCTATCTAATTACACAATTGGTATTGATACAATAGAAACAATGGTTTCTAAAATGATAGAAATGCCATTTCCTGTTTATAAAATAAAATTAGGAACAAAAGACGATATTAAAATTGTTGAAGAGTTAAGAAAACATACCAATTCAGTATTTAGAATTGATGCTAATTGTGGGTGGAACGCAGGGGAAACCATACATAATTCAATTGCACTGAAAAAACTTGGTGTTGAATTTATAGAACAACCTTTACCTGCTGATGATTGGCAAGGAGCAAAAAAAGTTTTTAAAAAATCGGTTTTACCAATTATTGCTGACGAAAGTTGTATAGAGGAAAACGATGTGCAAAAATGCCACAATCATTTTCACGGAGTAAATATAAAATTAATGAAATGTGGAGGTATTACCCCTACAAAACGAATGATTAATGAGGCTAAAAAGTTAGGTTTAAAAACTATGGTGGGGTGTATGACGGAATCATCAGTCGGTATTTCAGCTATTACCCAATTAGCGCCGTTTTTAAACTATATTGACGCCGATGGGGCATTATTACTTAAAAATGATATTGCTAGCGGTGTAACCATTAAAAACGGTACCATTATCTTCTCAAAAAATAATGGTACAGGTGTTAGTTTAAAATAGTTAAATTACTGACTTAAATTGCTTTAAAAAACGAACATCGTTTTCATAAAACATACGAATATCTGGTATTTGGTATAGTAGCATTGCAATACGCTCAATACCCATACCAAATGCATAACCTGAGTATTTTTCAGGGTCTATATTACAATTTTTTAATACGTTAGGGTCAACCATTCCGCATCCCATAATTTCTAACCAACCCGTTCCTTTGGTAATTTTATAATCAGTTTCTGTTTCTAATCCCCAGTAAATATCTACCTCTGCACTTGGCTCAGTAAATGGGAAGTAAGACGGACGTAAACGTATTTTAGATTTTCCAAACATCTCTTTGGTAAAATATAAAAGAGTTTGTTTTAAATCGGCAAAAGAAACGTCGGTATCAATATATAATCCTTCAACTTGGTGGAATATACAGTGAGCACGAGCAGAAATATCTTCATTACGAAATACACGCCCCGGTGAAATAGTACGAATAGGAGGTTGATTGTTTTCCATATGACGTACTTGTACTGATGAGGTGTGCGTTCTTAATAGCGTATCAAGATTTTCATTAATAAAGAAAGTATCTTGCATATCTCTTGCAGGATGATATTCAGGTAAGTTTAAGGCAGTAAAGTTATGCCAATCATCTTCAATTTCTGGTCCTTCAGAAATGGTGAAACCTATTCTATTAAAAACATCAATAATTTTATTTTTTACGATAGATATCGGGTGGCGAGAGCCTAAGTCAATCAATTCTGACGGACGCGTTAAATCACCATAAATACCTTTTTCTTCTTTTGAATTTTCTATTGTCTCTTTTAGTGAAGAAACTTTATCTTCTGCTAATTTTTTTAATGTATTTATTGTTTGACCAAATTCTTTTTTCTGTTCATTAGGAACATTTTTAAATTCAGCAAAAAGTTCTTTTAAAAGCCCTTTGCTCCCTAAGAATTTAATTCTAAATGTTTCTATTTCATCAACGTTTGTTGAATTGAATGAATTTACTTCCTCTATAAGTTTTTTTACCCTTTCTAACATCTGTATTTATTAAAAAATAGTGAGGTGCGAAATTACGTTTTTTTTATCAGATTTTAATAGTATTATCTTATAAAATATGTTTTATTATAGGTTAATAAAAAATCAAATGGCTATATTTGTGAGGATTACAAACTATAATAAAATACGAGTTATGGATGAAAAAATAACAACTTTTATGAATTATGTTAAGCAACGAAATGCTAATGAGCCTGAATTTATACAAGCTGTACAAGAAGTTGTGGAAACAATAATTCCTTTTATTAAGGAAAACAGTAAATATCAAAATAAAAAAATATTAGAAAGAATTATAGAGCCAGAACGTGTAATTATGTTCAGAGTTCCTTGGGTTGATGATAATGGAGAGATACAGGTAAATCGTGGTTATCGTGTAGAATATAATTCTGCTTTAGGACCTTATAAGGGCGGATTACGTTTTCATCCTTCAGTAAATTTATCTATTTTAAAATTTTTAGGATTTGAACAAATATTTAAAAACTCATTAACAACCTTGCCAATGGGAGGAGGAAAAGGAGGAGCTGATTTTAACCCTAAAGGAAAATCAGATAATGAAGTAATGAGTTTTTGTAAATCATTTATGACTGAATTATCACGACATATAGGACCTAATACCGATATTCCTGCAGGTGATATTGGGGTTGGAGCTCGTGAAATTGGTTTTATGTTTGGGCAATACAAACGTTTAAGAAATGAATTTACAGGTGTTTTAACAGGAAAAGGAATTAATTGGGGAGGCTCTTTAATTAGACCCGAAGCAACAGGATACGGAACAGTGTATTTTGCAGAAGAAATGTTAAAGAATAAAAATGATAGTTTTAAGGGGAAAGTAGTTGCTATATCAGGTTCTGGTAATGTATCTCAATACGCTTGTAAAAAGGCTATAGAATTTGGTGCTAAAGTTGTTACACTTTCGGATTCTTCAGGATATATTTATGATGAGGAAGGAATAAATTCTGAAAAACTAAATTTTGTAATGGAATTAAAAAACATAAAACGTGGGCGTATTAGTGAATATGTAAAGAAATACCCGTCAGCAAAGTTTTTTAAAGGTGAACGCCCTTGGGGTGTAAAGGTTGATATTGCCTTGCCTTGTGCTACACAAAATGAATTAGACGATAAAAATGCAAAAGATTTGGTTAATAACGGATGTATTTGTGTAGTAGAAGGAGCAAATATGCCGTGTACACCACAAGCTATTGAAACGTTTAAAAAAGCAAGGATTTTATACGCACCGGGTAAGGCATCAAATGCTGGTGGAGTAGCAACATCTGGTTTAGAAATGAGCCAAAATTCATTACGTTTAAGTTGGAGTAGTGAAGAGGTAGATAAAAGATTGCGTACAATTATGACCAATATTCATAATTCTTGTGTAAAATACGGAGCCGAAGGAAACGGATATATAAACTATATTAAAGGAGCAAATATTGCTGGTTTTGTTAAAGTTGCCGATGCTATGTTAGACCAAGGAGTTGTGTAATTAAGGGAGTATTAAATAATGAGTAAGACACTTAAAAATCCGCCAGAAAATAAGGAAAACAGAGAATTATGGTTACAAAATGTAGCAGGAGTTTTAATATTTAACAATATTAGAGAATATGCTATTAGTAGAATTAATAAAGAAATTACTAAAGAGCAGAAATCTGAAATAATTAAAGGTATTGATGATGCTATTTATGGTTTAATGATGATGATGGATGGAGTAACAGGAGAACTGAAAAACGAAAAATATTCTGTAAGAATTGAGCATAAAATAATATTAGAAGAATATGAAAAACGCATTTTAGAATTAAACACTTTAAATAGTGATGGTATGTGTATGGGTTTTCACGCTTGGAAAGAAAATGATTTTGGCGAATTTGAAATTTTTGAAGAATAAAGATACATTTTAGATTAAAATTTATAGAAGAAAAAACTTCATATTTCTTAGGAAAGAAAAATAACAAAACCCTATAATTTAAATATTAGGCTCTTTAAATATAGAAACCGTATATTTGCACTTCGTTTTTAAATAAGCTATTAATCAGTATTTTACATTAAAATTTAATGTTTACAAAGCAACACATATACAAGGCTTTAGAAACTATTACCAATTCTGTTAGTGGAAAAAAACTAATAGAAAAAAGTGATATAAAGGATATTTTAATATCTGATAATGATGTTGTTATAAGTGTTGTTATTGGTAATCCGTCATTACAAGCTAAAAAAAAGGTTGAGATTGAAATTATTAAGGCTATTTATAAACAAATAAGTGATAAAATTAATGTAAAAGTTAATATTAAGGCAGAGGTAAAGCAAGAAAATAATATTAAGGAGGAAAAACTCCCTAATATAAAAAATATAATTGCCATTGCATCAGGAAAAGGTGGAGTAGGTAAATCAACAATTACAACTAATTTAGCTATTTCATTAGTTAAAATGGGATTTAAAGTAGGTGTTTTAGATGCTGATGTATATGGACCCTCTCAACACTTAATGTTAAATGTTGAGAATGAAAAACCGTTATCAACAAAGGTTAATGGTAAATCAAAAATGAAGCCTGTTGAAAATTATGGAGTAAAATTATTATCATTAGGATTTTTTACTAAACCTAATCAGGCAGTGATTTGGAGAGGACCAATGGCAAGTAAAGCATTAAATCAGTTAATTTTTGATGCAGATTGGGGCGAATTAGATTTTTTATTGATTGATTTACCCCCAGGAACGGGCGATATACATTTATCAATAGTTCAAGCATTGCCAGTAAATGGTGTGGTTATTGTTAGTACCCCACAAAATATCGCACTTGCTGATGCAAAAAAAGGAGTGGCTATGTTTGGGCAAGAAGTAATAAATATTCCTGTTTTAGGAATTATTGAAAATATGGCTTATTTCACGCCAAAGGAACTTCCTAATAATAAATATTATATTTTTGGGAAAGAGGGGGCAAAAAAATTAGCAAAAGATATAAATACGGTGTTTTTAGGTGAAATTCCTTTAATACAAAGTATAAGAGAGGCTTCTGATATAGGGGAACCAGTAGCATTCCAAAATAATTCAGAAATAAGTGAAATATTTAACGGTATAACCAAAGAAATGGTTTCACAATTAATAAAAAGAAATAAAAATTTACCACCAACCGAAGTAGTAAAAATTACTACAATGAGTGGTTGTAAATAATAAGTTTTAAAAAAATGAGTATAGAAGAAAAAATAGAAAAGGCATTAGATGAAATCCGTCCGTTTTTAATAAGTGACGGAGGAAATATTAAGCTATTATCTATTAAAGACAATGTGGTAAAAGTACAATTAGAAGGTGCTTGTAATGCTTGTTCAGTAAACCATATGACTTTAAAAAACGGAGTAGAGGCAACCATAAAAAGATATGTGCCAGAGATTAAAGAAGTAATAAATGTAGAGTAATACATTAAAATTTAAAATATTTTTATCAAGATGATAAAGACAGATATACTAATTATTGGAGCAGGACCAACAGGTTTATTTACTGTTTTTGAAGCAGGATTATTAAAATTAAAATGTCATTTAATTGATGCATTACCACAACCGGGTGGGCAGTGTACGGAACTTTATCCTAAGAAACCAATTTTTGATATTCCTGCATATCCAGAAATATTAGCAGGAGATTTAACCGATAAATTAATGGAGCAAATTAAACAATTTGAGCCTACATTTACATTAGGAGAACGTGCTGATACCATTGAAAAATTAGAAGACGGAACTTTTATAGTAACAACTAATAAAGGAACAAAACACCATGCCCCTGTTGTTGCTATTGCAGGAGGTTTAGGAAGTTTTGAGCCAAGAAAACCGCCAATTCCTAATATTGAAAAATATGAAGGAAAAGGAGTTGAATATATGATTCGTGAGCCTGAAATGTATAGAAATAAAGATGTTGTAATTGCTGGTGGAGGAGATTCTGCTTTAGATTGGTCAATATTCTTAACAAATGTTGCAAAATCAGTAACATTAGTACATAGGCGTAATGAGTTTAGAGGGGCTTTAGATAGCGTAAATAAAGTACAGGAATTAAAAAATTCAGGTAAAATAAACTTAATTACTCCTGCTGAAATAAAAGGAATAGTAGGAGACGAACATTTAACAGGGGTTGAAATTGAAAAAAAAGGAGAGCCAAATTTTGTGTTAAATGTAGACCATTTTATTCCTCTTTTTGGGTTAGTTCCAAAATTAGGACCTATTGCCAATTGGGGATTAGAAATAGAAAAAAATGCAATAAAAGTAAATAATGCATTAGATTATCAAACCAATATCCCCGGTATTTATGCTATTGGAGATGTAAATACTTACCCTGGGAAATTAAAATTAATTTTATGTGGTTTTCACGAAGCAACTTTAATGTGCCAAAGTGCATTTCAGAGAATTCACCCAGACAAAAAAAATATTTTTAAATACACAACAGTAGGTGGTGTAGAAGGGTTTGACGGAACGAAAAAAGAAGCATCAAAAGCAGTGGTTAAAAAGATTGAATAAGCTGTTACAGAGAAATGGATAAAGATATAACCATAAAAATAACCGACCGAGAAGGTATTTCACACGAGGTACAAGCACCTACTGATATGAATATGAATTTAATGGAAGTAGTTCGTTCATATGAATTAGCACCAGAGGGGACTATTGGTATTTGTGGTGGTATGGCAATGTGTGCCTCTTGCCAATGTTATGTAAAATCCGACCACGAATTACCAGAAATGAGTGATGAAGAAGACGCAATGCTTGCCGAAGCATTTTATGTAGAAGATAATAGCCGTTTAGGATGTCAAATTCAAATAACTCCTAATTTAGATGGGTTAGAAGTTGAATTGGCTCCTGAAAGTTAAAATTTCTATCTTTTCAAAAATAGGATAAATTTTAAGTAGTATGATATAATTTGAAAAAGGGAAAAAATGGAAGAAGATAATTGGTTAAATGAAAAAATTATAAAATGTACAAAATGTGGAAATGAGCTAAAAGTTTGTGACCATTCGCCATTTGAACATAGTTATAGATTATATTGCAATTCTTGTCCTAAAAGAGTTGATATAGGAACTTATGAAAAGGTTTTTGAAGAAATTGAGAATTATGATGAACTTTCCTATGAACAAATAATGATTGAACTTGAAAAAAGACTTCAAAACTGTGAATGTGGAGGAGAGTTTATGATGAACTCAAAAAGACGTTGTTTACATTGTGCCAAACCATTAAATATTGATGAAGAACAAAATGTTTGGTTAAAAGAAATGTGGTCAGAATTTAACGATGATAAGCAAGAACAAAAAATTGAAAAAGAAATGCTAAAATTTATAGTACAACCTAAATGGAAATAGTTCTTGTTATATTTAATAATTGCTTAACTTTGCAAAACTTTTAAAATCATTTTATGAATATCTATCACATAGCAAAAGAGCAATCTATCTTAAATAAGTTTTTATCAGAAATTAGAAGTGTAGATAAACAAAAAGACCGAATGCGTTTCCGTAGAAATATTGAACGTATTGGTGAAATTTTAGGATACGAATTAAGTAAAAAATTAGCTTATAAAAGTACTGATGTTACTACACCACTAGGCGTTAAATCAATAGAATTACCGACTAATGATATAGTTTTATGTTCTATTCTTCGTGCAGGTTTAACCTTACATAACGGATTTTTAAATTACTTTGATGACGCTAACAATGCCTTTATATCTGCTTATCGTAAGCATTTAAATGAGGAAGAATTTGAAATTGTTGTTGAATATTTCGCCTCTACTGATATTAATGATAAAACATTAATTCTTATAGACCCTATGTTGGCAACAGGGAGGTCATTAGTTGCCGTTTATGAGGGAATAAAAAAATATGGAACGCCTAAAGAATTACACATTGTTTCAGCTATTGGTTCATCAGAAGGTATAGAATACATAAAACAGCATTTTCCAAAAGAAACATCTTTATGGATTGCAGATATAGATGAAAAACTAAACGATAAAGGTTATATTATTCCAGGTTTAGGAGATGCTGGAGATTTAGCTTACGGAGCTAAAATTTAATGTTTATAACACATTAACAACAACAGAAAATATAAAAAATAACAACAGAATTATATCAGAAATCCATTTTTTTTGATATAATTCTATTCCGTTAGCGATGATTATTGCAGACGGAAATATAATGTATATAAATTCACTTCCGTTTTTATTATCTATAAAATAAATCAATAAGGCAGAAAGTATAAAGTTTAAAATTAATAATAACCAACTAAAATTAAATGAATCCTTTGTTTGTATAATTTTAGGAGTTTTTAAAATTATTGAAATTAAAATAAATATTAGAGTAAAAATTATTGAAATAAGATAATTATTTTTTAAGTATAAACCCCAATTAATATCGGTAAATGAATAAAATAATTGACAGAAATCATTTATTTTATTAAACCAAAAACAGTACGTAAAATATAGAAAAACAGGAATGAAAAATCCTATGATAGGAATTAACAATGTTCTAATTTTTAAACCTTCGTTTAAGTAAATAGCAAAATATAAAAGAGTAATAAAGATTATTAAAAAAGGCTCTATTATAAATAAAATTCCAATCCAAAAACTAGCATCAAATATTTTTTGAATCGTTTTTGTTTCTTTTTTTAAACTATAAACCTTTCTTAAAAACAAAAACAGAATTAAATTACTGTAAAGCGAAGAGGTAAAAGTAAGTGTTTTTACAAAAAAGGTTATTAGTAATACAAAAAGTAAAAATGAATAAGAATTGTGTTTTGTTAACTTGTTTTTAATGATTATAAATTGACTAGAGCCTAAGGTTAATAAAACACCAAATACAGCAATAGGCTGAAAAGGTATTTTATTTGTAACAATAGCAATAGAATAATAGAATAATAAAACACATATAATTGCTACGGTATTTATTGGTTTAGATTTTCTGAAAAAATTGGCTATCATTATTTCTTTTTATACTTTTACAGGCGTAAAGATAATTAAGTTATTTTAGAATGATTTATTTTCTAAATTACTTATTATAAAAATTTCATTTAAATTACACTATTTACTTTGGGAAGCAAAAATAAATTAAAACGTTTTAAAGAAAACGAAACGTTTGCTAACGTAATACAGCCTACGCGTGAGGAGGTTGTAAATAATTTTCATTTAAAAGGAAAATGGTCTGAGTTTTTTAAAAACAATAATCCTATTGTTTTAGAATTAGGCTGTGGGAAAGGGGAATATACCGTTGCTCTTGCTGAGAAAAATCCTGATAAAAACTTTATAGGAATTGATATAAAAGGAGCTCGTTTTTGGAGAGGAGCAAAAACTGCTTTAGAAAATAATATGCAAAATGTTGCATTTATAAGAACTCAGATAGAGTTGGTAGATTTTATTTTTGGTAAAAATGAAGTAAGTGAAATATGGATAACTTTCCCCGACCCGCAAATAAAATATAAACGCACCAAACATAGAATGACTAACTCGGAATTTTTAAAGAAATACCACAATATTTTACAAGAAGATGGATGTGTTAATTTAAAAACTGATAGTGAATTTATGCACGGTTATACACTAGGTTTATTACATGGTGAAGGGCACGAAATTTTACACTCAAACCACGATGTTTATAAAAATGTATATAGCCCAGAGGAAGTTGTAGGAATACAAACTTTTTATGAAAAACAATATTTAGAGCAAAATAAACCTATAACTTATATTAAATTTAGAATTAAATACTAACGTAATTTATTTTTGGAATAGAATTTGTTTTTATCATTTCATGGTAGAAAAAAAACAAATATTTTTAATTGTATTGTTGTTTTTGGCTAGTATTAGTTTTAGTCAAGAAAAAACTTCTGTTTTTAAAGATGGTGAGTGGCTAAAATTTAGGCTTAGTTATAGTGGCTTTTTTAAGGCAGGACAGGCCGAATTATCACTCAAAAAGAAAAAATTAAACGGCAAAGAAGTTTTTCACGCTAACGGAAAAGGGAAAACTTCAAGTGTAGTTAGCTTATTTTTTAAAGTAAAAGACCATTATCAATCATATTTTAGTGCTGATACAATAAAACCTTACTTATTTAAGAGAAAAATAAATGAAGGTGGTTATAAAAAGAATAAAAAAATTACTTTTAATTACGATAAAAAACAGATAGAAGTAAAGGACTTTTTACGTAAAAAAGATACTGTGTTTTCAATGATTGATACACAAGATATGATTTCTGCCTTTTATTTTTTAAGAAAATATGATACTTCAAAAATGAAGGTAGGAGAAGAGATTGATTTAAAAATATTTTTTGATGAAGAATATTTTCCTTTTAAACTACGTTTTTTAGGAACAGAAATTTTAAATACAAAATTTGGTAAAGTAAAAACACAAAAATTTATGCCTATTGTAAAATCGGGTAGAGTGTTTAAAGAAAAAGAAAGCGTTACTGTTTGGATCACATCAGATGATAATAAAATACCAATTCGTATTAAAGCTAAATTAATGGTAGGGTCATTACGTGCTGATTTGGATATTTATAAAGGTTTAGCAAATCCGTTTAAAATTATTTCTAAATAATCTTAATTTTTTTATTAAAGATGTTACAAAATATTTTTATTTGTACTTTTGCGTTTTCATTACTTTAAAAAACATCTTTTTTGAAACCATTATATATTTTTATTATTTCATTTTTAATTCTTTCTTGTGCAAAAGAGGGGAAAAATAATAATTTAGAAATAGTTAAAAACCAAGATGTTGAGATAGATTCTATTATTAAATATGGTTTTAATATAGAAAAATATAAAGTAGTAAAAGATACTATAAAAAGAGGAGAGAGTTTTGGAGTAATAATGGATAGGTATAAAATACCATATTCAAAAATTAATGAAATAGCCACAAAAATAAAAGATACTTTTGATGTTAGGCGTATTAGAACAGGTAAACCGTACAAAATATTAAAATCTAATGATTCATTAGAAACACCTCAAGTTTTTATTTATAAACATAATAAAGTTGAGGCAACAATTATAAATTTTAATGATTCAATTGTAGAGGCATATACTTATAAAGAACCTGTAAAAATTGTTGAAAGGCAAGTTTCAGGAAAAATAATTTCAAGTTTTTCAGAAGCTATTGATTCATTAGGAATAAGCCCTACGTTAGGTCATAGAGTAGCAGATATTTATGCTTGGACGGTAGACTTTCTTAGGCTTCAAAAAGATGATAAATTCAAAATAATTTTTGAAGAAAAGTATATAAATGATACTACTTTAGTTGGTTACGGTAAAATAAAAGCAACTGTTTTTAACCACGGAGGTAAGGATTTATATGCTTATAGATATGTTGCCGATACTATAAGAAAAATACCCGAATATTATGATGAAAATGCAGAATTATTAAGAAGACAATTTTTAAAATCACCCATTAAATTTCAATATAGAATTTCATCAAGATATAATTTAAGAAGACGAATAAAATTGTATGGAAATAGAGTTCGTCCTCATAAAGGAACTGATTTTGCAGCACCATACGGAACTCCAATTATGACAACAGCAAATGGAACAGTAGTAGAATCTAGGCGTAAAGGAGGAAATGGGAATTATGTTAAAGTGCGTCATAATAGCACGTATTCTACCCAATATTTACATATGAAACGTAGAAAAGTTAAGGTAGGAGATTATGTAAAACAAGGAGATATTATTGGTTGGGTAGGAATGACAGGAAATACAAGTGGACCTCATGTTTGTTATCGTTTTTGGAAAAATGGTAGGCAAGTTGACCCATTTAAACAAAAATTACCTACCGCTAAACCTATGGATAAAAATATTAAACCAAAGTTTTTTGAGTTTATAAAACCAATAAAACAAGAGTTAGATAGTATAATTATTCAATAGGAGTTGTTTTAAAAAATTAATTTATGGCTCTAAAAAATATAAATCCGACAAAAACAAAGGCTTGGGAAAAACTAACAAGTCATTTTGAGGAGGTAAAAAACTTACATTTAAGAGATTTATTTAGGCAAGATGAGTTTAGAAAGGAACGCTTTTCAGTTAATTTAAATGAAATTTCATTTGATTATTCTAAAAACAGAATTACACAAGAAACAATTGATTTATTGATAGAGTTAGCAAATGAAGTAGAGTTAAAAGATGCTATTGAAAAATATTTTACGGGAGATAAAATTAATGCAACGGAAAATAGGGCTGTATTACACACCGCATTAAGAAGTAATTCTGAAGAGCCAATATTTGTTGATGGCAAGGATATAAAACCTCAAATTAAAACAACACTTCGTAAAATTAGGGCTTTTTCTAATAAAGTTATTTCAGGAAAATGGAAAGGTTACACTGATAAACCGATTACTGATGTTGTAAATATTGGAGTTGGAGGCTCTGAATTAGGGAGCTCTTTTGTAACCGAGGCATTACGTTTTTATAAAAATCATTTAAACACGCATTTTGTTTCAAATGTAGATGGAGATAATGTTGCTGAGGTATTAAAGAAATTAAACCCAGAAACAACATTGTTTGTTATTGTTTCAAAGTCTTTTACTACACAAGAAACAATGATTAATACTGATACTATTAGAAATTGGTTTTTAAAATCAGCTTCAATTTTTGATATTGCAAAACATTTTATTGCTGTTTCTGAAAATTTAAAAGAAACCACAAAATTTGGAATAGATAAAAAGAATGTGTTTCCTATGTGGAATTGGGTTGGGGGTAGATTTTCATTATGGTCGGCAGTAGGTTTACCAATTAGTTTATCAGTAGGTTTTGATAATTTTAAAAAACTTCTTGACGGGGCAGAAGAAATGGACGTCCATTTTAGAAATACTGATTTTGATAAGAATATACCTATATTACTGTCATTATTAAGCGTATGGTATAATAATTTTTATGATTGTAAGGTAGAAGAAGTATTATCATACACACAATATTTTAAAAGATTTATTCCTTTTTTACAGCAAATGATGATGGAAAGTAATGGTAAAGATGTTGATAGAAATGGTGAAAGTATAAATTACCAAACAGGCTCAATAATTTTTGGAGGAACAGGTACTAACGTACAACACGAATTTATGCAATTGGCTCATCAAGGAACAAAAATGATTCCTGTTGATTTTATAGGGTTTAAAAAAT
>JAGYHQ010000004.1 GCA_018456245.1 Tenacibaculum sp.
AAAGCAATCTAAATTTCTCGTTAGAAATCTTGGCTCTAAAAAAGTATTTGTTTTTCATTGGTTTTTAATTAGTTAGGCAAAAATATAAACTACTTAACTAATCTTGAACCTATTATTTTAGCTAATATTTTAGCTATTTAAAGCCTCTGCTCCACTAACTATTTCTAATATTTCATTAGTAATAGCCGCCTGACGTGCTTTGTTATATGAAAGTTTTAAATCATCTCTTAAATCAGTTGCATTATCAGTTGCTTTATGCATTGCTGTCATACGAGCACCGTGTTCAGAAGCAAAACTATCTCTAATAGCTTTATATAACTGAACTTTTAAAGATTTAGGAACTAATTGTGATACAATTTCCTGTTTTGATGGCTCTAAAATATAATCTATCTCTTCATTTTCATTAGAAGTTTGAACAGATTGAATTGGTAAAAACTGTTCTACCATTGCTATTTGAGTTGCTGCATTTTTAAATTGATTATAAATTAATTCAATTTTATCATACTTTTTATCAGCAAACAAATCCATTAATTGTACCGCTATCTCAGATACAGTATCAAAAGTTAAATTATCAAAAACATCATTTCTATTATCAAAAACAGTATAATTTTTTGATAGGATTTCATTTCCTTTCTTACCTATTGTTAATAAATCAACCTCAGCTTCATTGTATTTTTCTTCAATAGTAGTTACCGTTTTTTTTATAATTGATGAATTAAACGCACCACATAAACCTCTATTTGAAGTAACAACAACAATTAAAACTTTTTTTACTTCTCTTTGTTCAGAATAAACTCCTCCAAAATTACCTCCAGAGCTTAAATCTCTTAATAATTCGGTAAGTTTATTAGAATACGGGCGCATAGCCGTAATAGCATCTTGTGCTTTTTTCAACTTTGCTGCAGATACCATCTTCATCGCTGAAGTAATCTTCATCGTTGATTGTATTGATGATATTCTGTTACGTATTTCTTTTAAGTTTGCCATCTTTTATTTAATTATTAGTTTAGTTATTAATTATTATGAATAACTATAGCCTAACTTGCATACTTTTCAGATAATTCTTGTGCAACTTTTGTTAAAGTATCAGTAACTTCATCAGTTAATTTACCTGCTTTTAAAGTATCTAAAACATTTCTATGACTAGTATTTAAAGTTGCTAAATACTCTTTTTCAAACTCTTTAACTTTATTTACAGGAACATCTTTTAATAAGTTTTTAGATCCTGCATAAATAATAGCCGTTTGGTCTTCTACCGTAAATGGTGAGTTTTGAGCTTGTTTTAATATCTCAACATTACGTTTACCTTTCTCAATTACGTTTAATGTAGCTGAATCTAAATCAGAACCAAACTTAGCAAACGCTTCTAACTCACGGTATTGTGCTTGGTCTAATTTTAAAGTACCTGACACTTTTTTCATTGACTTAATTTGAGCCGAACCACCAACACGAGATACCGAAATACCTACGTTAATCGCAGGACGAACACCCGAGTTAAATAAATCAGACTCTAAGAAAATCTGCCCATCAGTAATAGAAATTACGTTCGTCGGAATATATGCAGAAACGTCTCCCGCTTGTGTTTCAATAATTGGTAATGCCGTTAAAGAACCTCCACCTTTTACTTTACCTTTTAAACTTTCAGGTAAATCATTCATATTTTTAGCGATTTCATCATCAGCAATAATCTTAGCTGAACGCTCTAATAATCTTGAGTGTAAGTAGAATACATCCCCTGGGTATGCCTCACGTCCTGGTGGTCTTCTTAATAATAAAGACACCTCACGATATGCTACCGCTTGTTTTGATAAGTCATCATAAATAATTAATGCAGGACGACCAGTATCACGGAAATATTCTCCAATAGCAGCTCCTGCGAATGGTGCATATACCTGCATTGGTGCAGGGTCAGAAGCATTTGCAGCCACAATTGTTGTATAAGCTAAGGCTCCTTTTTCTTCTAATACACTTGCAATTGATGCAACTGTTGAACCTTTTTGCCCTATTGCAACATATATACAATATACAGGATTACCCGCATCGTAAAATTCTTTTTGATTTAATATAGTATCAATGGCAACTGTTGATTTACCTGTTTGACGGTCTCCAATGATTAACTCACGCTGACCACGACCTACAGGAATCATAGCATCAATAGATTTTATACCCGTTTGCATAGGTTCAGTTACTGGCTGACGGTAAATAACCCCTGGTGCTTTACGCTCTAAAGGCATTTCATATGTTTCACCACTAATAGCTCCTTTTCCGTCTATAGGTTCACCTAATGTGTTTACAACCCTACCAACAATTCCTTCTCCTACTTTTAACGAAGCAATTCTTTCAGTACGTTTTACTGTATCTCCTTCTTTAACTTGGGTAGAAGGCCCTAATAATACAACCCCAACGTTATCTTCCTCTAAGTTTAATACAATACCTTGCAAACCATTATCAAACTCTACTAACTCGCCATACTGCACGTTAGATAAACCATAAACACGGGCAATACCATCACCTATTTGTAATACAGTTCCTACTTCATTTAAAGTAGCTTTTGCTTCAAAATTTGCTAATTGTTCCTTTAAAATTGCTGATACTTCAGCTGGTTTAATTGTTGCCATTTTATTTTATTTATAATATAACAGAAATAACTAAGTCCGTTCCGTTTATAAAGTTTTTAAATTAATGAATTGACCTTTATCAAATTCTTTTCTTAATTCTTTAAATTGGTTAGAAATACTTGAATCGTATTCTACATCTCCAATTCGCAAAACAAATCCCCCTAAAATAGAAGAATCTACTATATTTTTTATTGTAGCATTACCACCTGTTAATGATACAATTTTATCTTGTACTTTTTGTTCTATTTCCTTAGTTAAAGGTACTGCTGTAGTAACTACTGCTTCTTTAATTCCCTTGTCTTCTTTGTACACAACAGAATATTTTTCTGCAACAGCTCCCAACATTTCTAAACGCTTATTTTCTTCTAAAATAGAAAATAAACCTTTTGTAATATTATTTACCTTATCTCCAAACAAAACATTTAACACTTTTTTCTTATCATCATCCTTAACTACAGGACTTTTAAGTGTATTTTTTAAATCATCACTTTCAGTAATAGTACTAAAAACTAATTTCATATCATCATTAACCTCTGTCTCTACATTTTTATCTTTAGCAAGTTCTAAAATTGCTTTAGCATAACGTAATGCCGGTTTTGCTTGTTTCATCTTAATTTTAGTTTAAAGTAATTTCATCTAAAAGACCATTTACTAACTGTTCTTGATCATTAGGAGAAGCTAATTCTTTTTTAACTACTTTCTCAGCTATTTGAATTGAGATTCCTGCAACTTGTTTCTTTAAATCGGCTACTGCAACTTGTTTTTCTTGTTCAATAGCCTCCTTAGCTTTTTTAATCATCCTAGTAGCCTCTTCCTGAGCTTCTTCTTTAGCCTCTTCAAGCATTTTTTCTCTCATCTCACGTGCCTCTTTTAACATAGTATCTCTTTCAGCTCTTGCTTCTTTTAATAATCTTTCATTATCTGCTTGTAAATTTTGCATTTCTTTACGAGCCTTTTCCGCCTCATTTAATGCATTTTGAATTCCCTCTTCTCTTTCATTAATGGCATTTAAAATTGGTTTCCAAGCAAATTTTGCCATCAAAAATATTAAAATGGTAAAAATTACTGCTACCCAAAAAAACAGCCCTATTGAGAAATCATTAACTAACCTTTCCATTGATAATTATTTATAAATTTATTAACTATTGTTTAATTATTTTTAAAACACTATTTGTAGCCAATCGCTACAAATAGTGTTTTTTTTGAAAAATTACTTTCCAAAGAAGATAGCAGCTAAAGCTACACCCTCTAATAATGCACCAATAATAATCATAGATGTATTGATTTGTGAAGCAACTTCTGGTTGACGCGCCATCGCTTCCATGGCACTACTACCTATTTTACTTAATCCATAACCTGCACCTACTACTATTATTCCTGCTCCTACTAATTCTGGTATCATAATACTTAAATTTATATAATTAAACAAACTTTTACTATTCTTAACTAAATTTTAATGATGTTCATCGTGTTCTTGTACAGCCATTCCTATAAACAACGATGATAACATCGTAAATATATATGCTTGCAAAAATGCAACTAATATTTCTATTAAATATATAAATATTCCTAATCCTAATGTTACTCCTACCCCTCCTGTTGTTCCTAAAGTTTCTTTCATTAAGAAAATAACTGCCACTATACCCATTACTATTGAGTGCCCCGCTGTTATATTAGCAAACAAACGAACCATTAAAGTGAATGGCTTTACAAAAAGCCCTATAATTTCAATAATTGCTAAAAGAGGTTTTAATGGAACAGGAACTCCTGGCATCCAAAATATATGTTTCCAATAATGTTTATTACCACTAAACTGAATAACAAAGAATGTAAAAATAGCTAAACACGCTGTAAAGGCTATTTGCCCTGTAACATTCAATCCTAAAGGAGTTAAACCTAAAAGATTTAGCATCCAAATAAGAAAAAATAAGGTTAATAAAAACCCCATAAATTTTCTATAATGTTTTTCACCTATATTAGGTATTGCCATTTCATCTCTAACATACATAACTAAAGGCTCTAAAAATCTTCCAACACCTGTTGGAATAGCTCCTTTTTTATATGATTTTGCTAATGAAGAAAAACCTAAAAGCATTAATAAACCTGCTATTAAAATCCCTACAACACTCTTTGTGATAGAAAAATCTAATACTTTTTTTGCATTTATTGCATGATGACTTTCATCAAAACTAACAGAAGTTTCCCCTCCATTTAGTTCGTATATCTTTCCGTGAATTTTAGCAAGTTTCACTCCTTCTTTTTCTACCAACACCGTACCATCATCATTATGATGAAACTCTGAAGACAAGAAAACTTTCAAGCCTTCACTTGTCCATAAAATTACAGGTAATGGAAAACCTATATGCTTACGCCCCCCTAACTCATCTGAATAAGAAAAGAAATGAAAATCATGTGAATCTTTTAAGTGATGAGCTGTATACTCCTTAATTTCTTGCGGAGTATCAACCTCTCCTTCTTGTTTTTGAGAAGATTTACCGTCATTAGCACTCATCATAAATGAAGAAAGAACTAATGTTAAAGCCGTTACAATCTTGATAGTTTTTTTTGCTATCATCATTAGATTTATTTAAAGTATTTTAACTATTAAACTTCGTGCAAAGGTAAGCATTTAATTAAAAAAACAAACTCTTTTTTAATATAAGTTTACTATTATTTTTTATAATTATTTCTTACTTGTTTATTTAGCAACTTTACAACAAAAACAACTTCTATTATTAAACATAAAAAAATGGGTGTAATGAAAGAGATTTTTTCCACTTTTTTTAGAGGTTCTTCAGAAAAAATATTTTCTCTAAATACTACAAATAAAACAGCAAACTGAACCATAGTTAAAAATAAAAACACATAACCTATTTGATTTGGTTTTTTTTTCAACATTAACTCAACAACTACATAAACAACTATTGTAGAAATAGTTTGAAGAACATAAACATTAATTAAAGAAAACGGAATTAAAATATTATTACTTTTAATATAGTTGTTCTTTAAAAAGTATGTTGTAAAAAAAGTTACAATAGTAACAATGGCAAAAAACACAACTCTTTTAATCATTTTTTATAAAAAATTAAGTAATATCTACGCCGTTATTTGTTTATCTTCTTTTTCATCATCTTTTTTTAATTCTTTTACAGAACCCTTCATATGACAATTTGTATTTAATGAAGCACCTGGTTCTGTAGAAATTTGCCCAACGGTAATATCTC
Source organism: Tenacibaculum sp. (assembly GCA_018456245.1). Lineage (GTDB taxonomy): Bacteria > Bacteroidota > Bacteroidia > Flavobacteriales > Flavobacteriaceae > Polaribacter. The sequence goes on from JAGYHQ010000004.1 coordinate 5,843, forward strand.
CCGTAATATTTGCTGTAGATTTTACTGTTAAAACATTATTTACAATAAACTCTCCTGAGAATTTACCTTCTACATCTGCATTAGAACATTCTATTTTACCCTTAATAAAACCTTCTTTACCAATAATTACTTTACCATCTGTTTTTAAAGAGCCTTCTAAAACACCTTCAATTCTAAAATCTCCTTCAGAAATTATATCTCCAACAATTTTTGTACCTAAACCTATAATGTTTCTACTTGTTACTTTTACTTCAACAACTTTTTTTTGTTTTTTACTACCGAACATAATGTTTTATTTTAATAATTTAATTATTTGTTTTGCTTTTTTCCCTTCCTCTTTATCAGAATAGTTTACAACAACTTCTTCTAACACCTTTTTATACTCTTCTTTACTTTTGAATTTACCTATTGATAAAGCCCTTAATAACGCTAATTTAGGAGCTATTTTTGAATTATCAACAGTTTTAATAAGAGTATTTATTCTATTTACAACTTCATTATATTTCGCTTGTTTATATAGGAAATATAATTTTTCATACTCTTTAGTTTCCTTATCTTCAATTTCAGGTATATTTAATTTATCTTTTTGTGATTTAATAATATATGCAAATTTAGAATTAGGATAATTTTCTAAAATAATTTTTTTTGAAATATTAGCTTTTTCTAAATCTCCAACATCAGAATAAATTTGATATAGATGATAATTAGTAGGTAATTTTAAAGATTTATCTTGAGTAATATTATTTAACCTTTCAAAGTTTTTTACAGCTAATTTTGTATCTTTAAATTGTTGTTTATAAAGTAATCCTAGCTGATACAAAGCTTCATTCCTGTTTTCTTCTACTTTCTCTATTTCCTTAGCATCTGTTGGTATTGCATTTATATAAGTTGATAGCTCATATTTATTTCCTCCTTTAACCTTATTAACAACCAAATTATCATCAGAATTTTGAGAAACAACAGAATTATTATTAAATAAACGCCAATTATCCTCTAACTTACGATTACCCCAAATTCTTTTAAATTCAGATTTTCCAAAAGTTTTATTCTTATTATTGTAGAAATACCACTTACCCTTATTAAACTTACTTCCTAAAGAACCTCCTATTTTAAAATCTGTTCCAAAAACATTTGAATTAGCTAATAATTGAATACGATTTTCATCCTCTTCTTTAATTTTTTGAATATAATTATTAAAGAAATCCTCTTGTTCTTTTTTAGGCATTCTTACTATTCTTAAAATACTATCATTGTTTTTTACAATATTTTCATACTTTTTTAATGATACTAATCCTTTATTTTTAACCTTAATTCCTCTAATTCTTTTGCTTGTTTTGTATTTCTTTGGAACTACATTCAATACACTGTCATAATAAGAACTAGATAATAAATACTCTCCTTTATCAAAATAAATATCACCTAAACGTTCATATGTATATGTTTTTTGATATTCATCTCCATTTTCTCCATTTAATGATTTTTTATAATTTTTAATTGCATCATTAGTATTACCTTTTTTCTCTTCTAAAACACCTAAACTGTAGTAAAGTTTATCAAAATATTTATGATAATAGTAATTTTTTGTTAGTTTCTTCAAATTTTTAACTAACCCATCTAGCTCCGATACTGAATCTTTTCCAATATTTTTAACCAACTCTACATTAGCATTAATTCTATATTTCTCTGGAGCTTTGCGAGCATTTAATAATTTTTTAAATACTACTCTTGCAGAATCTTTATATCCTAATTCACTATAAATTTGCCCAAGCACAAACATGTTTCTTGCCGATTGCTCTTTATCAATAAAAGTTTCAGTAGCTTTTGTTAAATGTTTTATTACTTTTTGAATTGAGTCCGTTTGAGTATAAGCAATAGCTAAATTTGTATGTGCTTGTTCCTGTACTATTAAAGGAATGTCTTCATTCTCATTCAATACTTCTAATAACAATTTCATTGTTTGAATTGCTATTTTTTCATTTCCTAATCTAATATTTGCTTTTGCTCTCCAAATACGGGTCTCATAATTTATTTGCTTATCAGAATAATTGGTAATTATGTAATTAAAAGCCTCCATGGAAGGGATGAATCTTTGTGTATAGTATCTTGCCTTCCCTAATAATAAATATGCATCACCAATCATTACATTTCTTTCATATCCTGAAATTTCCATTGAATGTTTTTGAATTGCTTTTACTGCTTTTTCTTCTGCTTTTTCAAAAGGACTTTCAGCATTTACTTTTTCATCATTAAAGGTAACAGGCTCTATTTGTAATCGTTCCCAAAAATTATCTTTATGCTTTTCTCTAATTTGTTTTAATCCTTTTTCATAAGCCTGCTGACCATTAAATAAAGTATTGTATTTTGATGTTAAAGCGTGATAATTACGATTTAAAAAAGCATTTTTTTTAGTGCTACAAGAATATGTAACAGTAAAAATAACTATAAAACTAAGTATATTAAATATTTTTTTCATAAGAATTAAGTACTTTACGTATAACCACAAAATTTATTAGTTATTGTAAGTAAAGCTGTAAAAATAATAATAAAAATACAATTTTTTTACTACAACTAAAATAGTTTTATAATTATTTAAAAGCTTATAGTGTATAATTACCTTTTGGCATACACATAAACTCATACTTTATTTTATAAAATAAAATCGAAAATTATTTACATACAACAACCAGAAAAGAAAATACCTAACAAAATTAAAGATAGTACGCACTTAAATATTCGAAAATTAAATTTCAATAAAAAATAAAAAAGATTTATCTTCGTAAAACATTATTAAAATAAAAAATTATGTCAGTAAATTTATTAGACCTTGTTAAAGGTCAATTAACAGATGTTGTTGTTAATAAAGCAGCATCATTTTTAGGAGAGAGCACAGAAGCTACTCAATCAGGATTAACAAGTGCAATACCTACTCTTTTAGGAGGCTTAATGAGTAAAGCTGGTTCACAATCAGGAATAACAGATTTATTAGGAATGGTTACTAAACCAGAAGTAACTGGAGCTTTAGGTAATGTTAGTGAACTTTTTGGAGGTTCAGAAAGTAGTTCTAATTTAGGAGGTACCTTACTAAACGGTATTTTAGGAGATAAATTAGGAGGTATTACTGAATTAATTACAAATGTTGCAGGATTTAAAAATTCTGATTCTGCTTCAGGATTATTAAAAATGGCTGCTCCATTATTAATGGGAGTTATTGGAAAACAAGTTGGTAGCTCAGGAATTAGTGGTTTAATTAACCTTTTAAGTGGACAAAAAGAGCATTTAGAAAAATCAGCTCCTAGTGGACTTATGGATAAAGTAGCTGGAGCTTTAGGTGTAGGATCTTTTGGAAGTTTAGCAGGAAATTTAGTAAATAATTTTGCTGGTCCTTCAAGTTCAGATTTACCTTCTGAACCAAAAACAACTTCTGAATCAACTGAACCAAAAAAAGGAGGAAACAAAATATTTCCTTTAATACTAATTGGAGCTGTAATTGCTGCATTTTTCCTATGGAAATCTTGTGGCTCTGATGTAAAAAACGCCACTGAAAATGTTAAAGAAGGAGTAGTTAATGCTGCTGAAGGAACTATAGATGTTGTAAAAGACGGTGCTAATGCTGTTGGTGATGTTGCCGAAGGAACTGTAGATGCTGTAAAAGATGGTGCTAACGCTGTTGGTAATGTTGCCGAAGGAACTGCTAATGCTGTAAAAGATGGTGCTAACGCTGTTGGTAATGTTGCCGAAGGAACTGCTAATGCTGTAAAAGATGGTGCTAACGCTGTTGGTAATGTTGCCGAAGGAACTGCTAATGCTGTAAAAGATGGTGCTAATGCTGTTGGTGGAGCGATAGTTGAAGGTGCTGATGCTATATATAATGCAGGTGCTAACTTAGTAGGTAAAACAGTTAAAGGTTTTGAGCATTTAGGAGAATTTGTTAGCCGTAAATTAAAAGATGGTACAGAATTAATTATTCCTAACAAAGGTTTTGAATATAGTTTAGTTGACTTTGTTGAAGGCGATAAGTCTTTAGATAAAAATGCTTGGTTTAACTTACGTCGTGTTTTATTTAAAACAGGTTCTTCTAGTTTAGATGAGCGTTCAATGTCTCAAATTGATAATGTAGCTAAAATATTAAAAGCATACCCTACAGTAGAATTAAAAATTGGGGGATATACTGATAATACTGGTAATGCTAATTCAAATAAAATATTATCTGCTAAAAGAGCTAAAGCTGTTGTTAATGCTTTAGTAAGTAAAGGGATTAATAAATCTCGTTTAACTTCTGAAGGATATGGTATTGAAAATCCTGTTGCAGATAATAATACTGAAAAAGGTAGGGCTTTAAATAGAAGAGTTGCTGCAAAAGTTACTAAAAAGTAATATTATTATAAATAATTTTAAAAAGGTGGTTAAAAAATTAACCACCTTTTTTTATTAGTATTAAAAAACACATAAATATTTTTTCAATAAAATTGTACTTTTGCTAAAATGCCAATATCTTTAGAACTACAAATAAAAACATTACCCAATAAAGCTGGTGTGTATCAATATTTTGATACAGATGGTAAAATTTTATATGTAGGAAAAGCAAAAAATCTTAAAAAACGAGTTTCTTCTTATTTTACCAAAAAGCACGAATACGGTAAAACCAAAATTTTGGTTAGTAAAATAGCTAAAATAAAACATATTGTAGTAGATACCGAAACTGATGCTTTATTACTAGAAAACAGCCTCATAAAAAAACTACAACCTCGTTATAATGTAATGCTAAAAGATAGCAAAACATATCCTTGGATTTGTATTAAAAAAGAGCTATTCCCTCGTATTTGTATTACACGGCATCGGACAAAAGATGGTTCAGAATATTATGGGCCTTTTACAAGTGTAAAAACAATTAAAGCCTTATTCTTCCTAATTAATGAAATTTATTCTGTACGAACTTACACCTATAATTTAGGAAACAGTAAATCTAATGCAAGTAATTATCTTGGTTCATTAGAACATCAAATTAAAAACCGAAAAAAACCGTTTGGACGCATACATTCCGAAAAGGAATATTTAGATGAAATAGCAAGTGTACGAAATATTATCAAAGGAAATTTTAAAGAAAGTTTACAAAAATTAAACACCTTAATGCTCTCATTAGCGGAAGAAATGCGATACGAAGAAGCACAAGAAGTTAAGGAACGAATAGATTTATTACAAAATTATCAAGCAAAATCTACAGTAGTAAATCCAACAATTAGTAATGTGGAAATTTTTTCAATTTTCTCTGATGAAAAATATGCTTATATTAATTTCTTTAAAATATTAAACGGAGCAATTGTACAATCACACACTTCTGAAATAAAAAAGAAATTAGACGAAACCGACAAGGAATTGTTAGAATTGGCAATTATAGAAATTCGCCAACGGTTTGACACACATTCTAACGAAATTTATGTTCCTTTTGAGGTAGGTTTAGGTGAAAATATTAAAGTTACCGTTCCAAAACTTGGCGATAAAAAACGACTTGTAGATTTAAGTTTACGTAACGCTAAACAATACAGGCAAGAACGGTTTAAACAGATTAAAATTACAAATCCTGAAAAACATACCGATAGGATTATGGCACAAATGAAGAAAGATTTACGTCTTAACGAAGAGCCTCGGCATATTGAATGTTTTGATAATTCTAACATTCAAGGAACAAATCCTGTATCAGCTTGTGTTGTTTTTAAAAATGGTAAGCCAAGTAAGAAAGATTATCGTAAATTTAATATCAAAACCGTTGAAGGAGCGAATGATTTTGCATCAATGGAAGAAGTAGTTTTTCGCCGTTACAAACGATTATTGGAAGAAAAACAACCATTACCTCAACTAATTATAATTGACGGAGGAAAAGGACAATTATCTTCAGCTTTAAAAAGTTTAGATAATCTTGGGCTACGCCATAAAATTGCAATCATAGGCATAGCAAAACGCTTAGAAGAATTGTACTACCCTGATGACCCTATACCCTTATATTTAGATAAAACTTCTGAAACATTAAAAATAATTCAGTTTTTACGAAATGAAGCACATCGTTTTGGTATTACTTTCCATCGGACTTTACGAAGTAAAAGCGCTATTAAATCAGAATTAGAACTTATAAAAGGAATAGGAAACAAAACAATAAACGAACTTTTAAACCACTTTAAATCAGTTAAAAGAATTTCAAAAGCAACTAAAAAGGAATTAATTGAAATAATAGGAAACTCAAAAGGAAGTTTGGTTTTTAATTATTTTAAAAATAATACTCCTATCGTTTAAAAAATATGTATTATTGCTACTAATAACAATACAAAAATACTATGAAAAAATTAATTTTATTAGTTGCTGTTGTATTTTCATCAGTAGCTTTTTCTCAAAGAATTCAAGAAGGAGGAATTCAAGCAAATGCAGGTTTAGGTTTTTCAAATGGCTGGGGAGTTCCTGTTTATGTAGGTGCTGATTATGCCATTACTAATGATATTACTATTGGTGCTCAACTAAGCTATTCAACTTCAACTACAAAATATTCAACTTATAAATGGAAAGGAACTTGGTTAGGGTTTGGAATAAATGGAAATTATCATTTTAATGAATTATTAAAACTTGATAATAAATTTGACGTTTATGCTGGGGTAACTCTTGCTTACAATCATTTTTCGTATAATTATCCTACTGAATTAAAAAACTACGATGGAGGTAGTTCTTCTGGGGTAGGTTTTGCTGGGCAAATTGGTGGTAGATATTTCTTTAATAAAAAAATTGCAGTAAACCTTGAATTTGGTGGAGGAAATGTTTCAACTGGAGGAAAATTAGGAATTACCTATGTAATAAACTAACAATATCACTTTCACTATAATAAAAAGGCTGTTTAATAAAATTAACAGCCTTTTTGTTATAAACTTAAGTAGATAAACAACAAATTAAATATTATCTTTGGTGAATAAATTTAATTTCACCTAAAATGAAAAAGCTATTATTACTCTTTTTTGCTTTTCAAATTGTTTATTCTCAACAAACTAAAAATCCAAAAGTAGGATTAGTGTTAAGTGGTGGTGGTGCTAAAGGTTTTGCTCATGTAGGTGTTTTAAAAGAAATTGAAAAAGCAGGAATTCAAATAGATTATATTGGAGGAACAAGTATGGGTGCCATTGTTGGTGGGTTATACGCATCAGGATATACAGCAAACCAAATTGAAGAAATTATTAAAGAAAGTGATTTTGAAAGTTTACTTAAAGATAATATTCCACGAAAATACAAACCTTTCTTTAAAAAGAAATACAAAGAAAATAGTGCAATAACACTACCTATTAAGAAAGGAAAAATAGAACTTCCTTTAGGGCTATCAAAAGGGCAAAACGTATTAAATTTATTAACAAAATTATTATCTCCTGTTAACCAGACAAAAGACTTTTCAAAATTACCAATACCTTTTTTCTGTATTGCTACGGATATTGAAACAGGAGAAGAAATAATTTTAGATAAAGGAAACCTACCCATAGCTATAAGAGCAAGTGCCTCTTTTCCTTCATTATTAGACCCTGTTGAAATAAACGGAAGATGGCTGATTGACGGTGGTGTTGTAAATAACTTTCCTGTTAATAGAATGAAGAAAAAAGATGTTAATATTATAATAGGTGTAAGCGTTCAAGGAAAATTATATAAACGAAAAGAAATAACATCTGCCGTTTCAATTTTACAACAAATTGTTAACTTTCAAATGTATAATGAAACAGATTCTCAAGTAAATAATGTTAGTATATATATAGAACCAAAAGTGTTAGATTATAGTGTAATTTCATTTGATAAAAGCAAAGAAATACTTGAAGCAGGAATTACAGAAGCTAAAAAATTTACCAAAGAATTTGAGGAAATAGCCAAACTACAAAAAAGAAAAAAGAAGAAAAATGGTAGTACGTTAAGTAGTAAGAAAATTATTATTGATAAAATAAGAGTAGAGGGAAATAAAAATTACACAAGAGGTTATATTCTTGGTACATTACATTTAAAAGAGTGTGATTCTGTTTCATATGATGATATTTCAAAAAAAATAGGCATTTTATCTGCAACAAATAACTTTAAACTTATAGATTATGAATTAAATGAAGAGGTTGAAAATGAAAGAGAACTAATTTTAAAAGTTTTAGAAGAAGATTACAATTCTTCTATTAGTTTAGGAGTTCACTATGATAAGCTATATCGTTCAGGTTTATTAGTTAATTACAATCATAAAAAATTATTATTTAAAAATGATGAATTATTTTTAAATTTAGTTTTAGGTGATAATATTAGATATAATTTAAATTACTTTGTAAATAACGGATTTTATTTAAGCTACGGAGTATCTTCAAGGTTTCAATCTTTTTCATCTAATATTTCATTTGATTTAAATAACCTTAATAAAATAAATGTTGATTATAAAGATTTTACTAATAGAATATATGCTCAAACAGTATTAGGTAAAAAACTTGCCTTTGGATTTGGTATTGAACACAAAAAACTTAATATAAGTTCAGAAACTTCATTAGTTAAAGGAAAAGAAGAAACATTATTTGAAAATACTAATTATATAAGCCCTTATGCTTTTTTAAGTTTAGATACTTTTGATAAAAATATGTTTCCCAAAAAAGGATTTAATATAGATATAAATTTTACTTGGTATCTGTTATCGGATAAAAATAAAAAAAATGAAGAAATTTATAACGGAGTACCTTTTAAATCTTTTTCTCAGATAAAAGGAAAATTTAGTATAGCCAATACTTTTTTTGATAGAATTACCTTAAAAATCACCCCTGAAATAGGGTTTACTTTTGGAGAAGAAGAAACCCAAGCATTTGATTATATATTAGGAGGATATAATAAAAATTATATAAATAATTTCACTTCATTTTATGGGTATGATATCGCTGGGCTTTCTAATCAATCATTCTTAAAATCAGAATTTAATATTTATTGTAAAATATTTAATAAAAATTACATTAGTTTTATAGCTAACTATGCCCGTATAGATAATAATTTCTTGAAAAATTTAGAAATACTTAAAGACTTAAAATCAGGCTATGCAGTAGGTTATGGAGTAGAAACCTTTTTAGGACCAATAGAACTTAAATATTCTTGGTCGCCAGACCATAATAAAGGATTTTGGTATTTTAATTTAGGATTTTGGTTTTAAAAAAATAGGTTACTAATAATTAGCAACCTATTAATATTTTTTGTGTATTTTATTTTTTAGATTTAGAAGGACACTCTTTTTTAGGTGTTTCTACTTTACTGCAATTCTTTTTTTCTTTTTTACATTCTTCTTTGGTTTTTGTACAAGCCTTTTCTTCAACTTTATCAGAAACTCCTTTATCTTTCTTACATTCTGCTTTCTTTTCTGTATGGCAAGTTTTTTCAGCTCTCTCTTTTTTATTACACCCTCCTTTACAAGATGTAAATACAAAACCAACTAATGCTAATACTATTATTATTTTCTTCATTTGAAATTTATTTTATTATTAATTTCAACAAATCTAATGATTATTAGGCAATTAATATAAATTTTCTAACCTTTTAAATTTGCTGATAAAAACTCACGATTCATACGAGCAATATTTTCAAGTGAAATTCCTTTTGGGCATTCAATTTCACACGCTCCTGTATTTGTACAATTTCCAAAACCTTCTTTATCCATTTGAGCAACCATATTTTGCACACGTTCTGCTGCCTCAACTTGTCCTTGTGGTAATAATGCAAACTGACTTACTTTTGCACCAACAAATAACATTGCCGATGAGTTTTTACAAGTCGCCACACAAGCCCCACAACCAATACAAGTCGCTGCATCCATTGCCTTATCCGCATTTTCTTTCGGAATTAAAATTGCGTTAGCATCAGTTGTATTTCCTGATGTATTTACCGAAATATATCCTCCTGCTTGTTGAATACGCTCAAACGCTGTTCTATCCACGATTAAATCTTTAATCACTGGGAACGCTTTTGCACGCCAAGGCTCAATGTAAATCGTGTCGCCATCATTAAACATACGCATATGCAACTGACATGTTGTTACGCCTCTATCAGGTCCGTGAGCCTCTCCATTTATGTATAAAGAACACATTCCGCAAATTCCTTCACGACAATCGTGGTCAAATGCTACTGGTTCTTCACCTTTGTTTATTAATTGTTCGTTAAGTACGTCCATCATTTCTAAGAAAGACATATGTTCTGAAATATCAGAAACTTTGTACTCAACCATTCTTCCTTTATCCTCAGCGTTTTTTTGACGCCAAATTTTTAGTGTTAAATTCATAATAAAGCCCACCCCCTTAATCCCCCTCCCCAAGGGAGGGGTCGTGGTTCTTTAGTGGTTACCACTTTTTTTTATTTAAAATTCTATTAGCTCACTCATTCCCTTCCTTCGGAAGGGTTAAGATGCGCTTTTTACTTATAAGAACGTTGTTTTAATTCTATATCTTTAAATTCTAATTGCTCTTTGTGAAGAACTGCATCTGTTTGTTGCATTCCTTTATATTCCCAAGCAGCAACATACGCAAAGTTTACATCATCACGTTTTGCTTCTCCTTTTTGAGGCCCGTCTAACTCAACAGATTCTTCACGGAAATGTCCTCCACAAGATTCTGTTCTGTTTAAAGCATCAATAGCAAATAATTCTCCTAATTCTAAGAAATCTGCCACACGACCTGCTTTTTCTAATTCTACGTTCATTTCGTTAGCCTCTCCTGGTACTGTTACTTCTTTCCAGAATTGGTCACGTAATTCTTTAATTTCAGCAATCGCCTCTTTTAATCCTTTTTCATTACGAGCCATTCCTACTTTATCCCACATAATTTTTCCTAATTTCTTGTGGAAGTAGTCAACCGAATGCTTTCCTTTATTATTGATAAAGAACTCAATACGTTCTTTTACTGCTTTTTCAGCCTCTTCGAATTCAGGAGTATCCGTTGGGATTTTTCCTGTACGAATATCATCAGCTAAATAATCTCCAATTGTATAAGGTAATACGAAATATCCATCTGCTAAACCTTGCATCAATGCCGATGCTCCAAGTCTGTTTGCTCCGTGGTCAGAGAAATTTGCCTCTCCGATACAGTAACAACCTGGGATAGTCGTCATTAAGTTATAATCAACCCAAACACCACCCATAGTATAGTGTGTTGCTGGATAGATCATCATTGGTGTTTTGTATGGATTCTCGTCAACGATTTTTTCATACATCTGGAATAAGTTTCCGTATTTTGCCTCAATGATTTTCTCTCCCTCTGCAATATATTCCGCCTCGGTTGGATTGTCGTTTCCGTGTAATTTACACTGCTCACGTCCGTAACGCTCAATCGCCGATTTAAAATCTAAATATACAGCCTCCCCTGTTTTGTTTACTCCGTAACCTGCATCACAACGCTCTTTTGCTGCACGAGATGCCACATCACGAGGTACAAGGTTACCAAAGGCTGGGTAACGTCTTTCTAAATAGTAATCTCTTTCTTCTTCTGATAACTCGGTTGGTTTTTTACGACCCTCACGAATTGCCATTACATCTTCCATATTTTTTGGCACCCAAATACGTCCGTCATTACGTAACGACTCGGACATCAAAGTCAATTTTGATTGATAATCCCCAAAACGAGGAATACAAGTCGGGTGGATTTGCGTATAACAAGGGTTTGCAAAGAATGCTCCTCGTTTGTGAGTTTTCCAAGCCGCCGTAGCATTTGACCCCATTGCGTTTGTTGATAAGAAATATACATTCGCATATCCTCCTGATGCAATTACCACAGCGTGAGCCGAATGACGTTCAATTTCTCCTGTAATTAAGTTACGAGCAATAATTCCACGTGCTTTTCCGTCTACAACTACTAAATCAAGCATTTCGTGACGGTTAAACATTTCAATTTTACCACGAGCAATTTGGCGGTTCATTGCCGAATATGCTCCGAGTAATAATTGCTGTCCTGTTTGTCCTTTGGCGTAGAATGTACGAGAAACTAACACTCCACCAAATGAACGGTTATCTAATTGTCCGCCATAATCACGAGCAAATGGAACACCTTGTGCTACACATTGGTCAATGATATTTGCTGAAACTTCTGCCAAACGATATACGTTTGCCTCACGAGAACGATAATCCCCACCTTTTACGGTATCGTAAAATAATCGGTAGAACGAATCCCCGTCCCCTTGGTAATTTTTTGCTGCGTTGATACCTCCTTGTGCCGCAATAGAGTGAGCTCTACGTGGCGAATCTTGGTAAGCGAACGCTTTTACATTATATCCGAGTTCTGCAAGTGTTGCCGATGCAGAACCTCCTGCTAAACCTGTCCCTACAACAATAATATCAATATTACGTTTGTTGGCTGGGTTTACTAAATTTATTTTATCTTTATAGTCTTTCCACAAATCTTTTAGTGGACTTCCTGTTGGTACTTTTGAATCTAAAATTGCCATACGTAATTAATTTAATGTTGATTAAAGAAATGAAATAAGGCAATAATTATAAAACCTAAAGGAATACCTATTGAATATATTTTACTGAAACTTTTTAAACCCTTAGTATATTTATTATTAGCTCCTACTGATTGAAAAGCCGAATTAAATCCGTGTAATAAGTGTAATGCCAAAAAAACAAAAGCAATAACATAAACAACCACTCTGATAGGATTTTTAAACATAACCTTTACGTGATGCAAATAATCTTTTGATTTCTGTGGATTTCCCTCTATAAATTTATCTACAATTTCAGGAACCCAAAAATCATTAAAATGAAATAGCATAAATGCTAAAATTACAGTACCACTAATAATCATATTACGGCTCATCCAAGTTGAATTTGCTCCGTCATTATTTTTAGCATATTTAACTTGCCTTGCCTTTCGGTTTTGAATTTCTAAAATAAAACCCATAACAAAATGATAAATTACACCAAATAATAAAATTGGTTGTAAAACATATTGTACCGCTGGGTTTGTTCCCATAAAATATGATAACTTGTTAAAAGTTTTTCCATTATCAGGGAATATAGAAGTTATATTAATTAAGAAATGTTGAAGCAAAAAAAACATTAGGAAAAAGGCCGAAAGAGCCATTGCAAATTTTCTACCTATTGATGATTTAAAAAATCTTCCCATTTTATTAAGTATTGATTATGAAATACTAACAAATTTAAGAAGTTTAATACCTTAAACAAAAAAAGTAAAGGTTTTAAATAAAATTTATAATGGTTTTAAATAGTTTTCAACCTTATAAAACAAGTAAAGAAGCTCTTAATACAACTCTTACTTTAATGGAAAGAAGTCATTTTATTGTATAAAACAACCAAATTCATCGTTACATATTTTTTTAAAATCTAAACGAAATTGTTCAGCATTAAAATTACCCAATCTTTTCTTTTTCTTTACTAAAATTTCTGTAGAATTAAATATTAGCGTAAGTACATATTCAAGAACCGACTCATCAGATAATGTTTTAAGTTTTTCAAAATCAGGCATAATACTATAATGACCAACATTATAGTAATAATCTTTACCTCCTATACCCGAATCAATATTTACTCTTTTTTGAAAACGAAAAGGGAAAGCAGAATGGCTGGAAACTAATTCAAGGCCAATCCATAAATATTCCATACAACACCCATAATCATTACTTAATTCATTTTCTAATTTTTTAAAAGGCTCTCTTACTATACCAGAAATTCTTCTTGTACTTTTTTCTACCTTATTAGCGTGAAAACCAACGTTTAAAGGTATTCCATTAAGTTTAGAACGAGATTTTGGATATTCTTTAATAATACCTTTTTCAAAAACACCTATTACATTAAAAAACATAACTTTAGTAAGTGACTTATTCATCACTCCTATTTCTTTTTTATGAAGAAACTTACCTATTTCACTTGAAATTGTGGCTGTTGAAACCAATGAACTATTACCAGATGTAATGATAAGATACAATTCATCTTCTGAAAAATATTCTTCAATAGTTTGCTGAACAAAATCTTTTTTAAATTCTTCTTGAAGTCCACAATAATGATATTTTATTTCACTTTCTTTACATTCTTCATCATTTTCATTTAACCATACTGATGTATTTAATTTATCGTAAAATAACCTATGCAATTTTTTTGCATCCATATTTATTCTCTTTGTTTAATTAAGTAAATATATACAGGGTAATGGTCACTATACCCACCTGTATATTGCCCTTTTGAGAAACTTCTAAAAGGGTATCCTTTGTATTTACCCTTTCTTTGAGTTAAAAAACGTTTATTAAAAATTGCAGATTTAAACATTTTATAACTTGAAAAATCATTATTTTTCTTTTTGTTTACTAATGAAGAGGTAAGTAGAATTTGGTCAAATAAATTAATATTATCTCTATACCCCAATGTACTTAATCCTTTTGAAAACATTTTTTCATACGGATTAAAAATATCGTTTTTCTTTAATTTTTTTCGTTTTTTCTTTGTTTTTAAAACATCTTTAAAACTCTTACTTATAGGGTCATCATTAAAATCTCCCATAATAATGATTTTAGCATTTTTATCATTCTCTCTAATTTTTTCAATTATTTGAGTTACCTTATATGCTGATTTTTCACGCATTGGGCGAGTTTCTAATTCCCCTCCTCTACGAGAAGGCCAATGATTTACAATAATGTGTATTAATTCATCATCTAAATAACCCGAAACCAAAAGAATATCTCTTGTGTTTATTTTTTGATTTTCTAAATAAATATTTGGATTAAAAACTTCATAATGTATAGGCTTAAAATATTTTTGCTGATATAATAAACCAACATCAATTCCTCTATGATCAGGCGAATTAAAATGAATTATTCCGTAGTTTTTATTTTTCAGTTTTTTTGAATTTACTAAATCTTCTAAAACCTTACTATTTTCTACTTCACAAACCCCTAAAATTGTAGGACTTGTTTTTGTTTTTCCTTTTCCTATTTGTGAAATAACATAGCTTAAATTATTAATTTTATTCTTGTAAATTTTTGACCGATTACCTTTAATTTCCATTATAGGGCTAAGTTCATCTTTAATTGTAGGGTCATCTGTGGTATCAAATAGGTTTTCTAAGTTATAAAAAGCTATAGTTCTTATATCATATTTTTTACCTTTTTCTTGTGAAAAAACAGTAAAAACAGATAAAATTAAAACAAATATTAAAAATGATTTTTTCATAATTACTTAATTAATAATCAAATATAACGCAAATAACAAGTTATTTTATGTATATTGTGAGAAATTTACAATTTACATGAAAAAAATAACCCTATTTATATGTTTTAACTTATTATTTATATCAGAAATATATACTCAAAATAATATAAAAGGTGTTATTAAAGATAACATATCTTCAAACCCACTACAAAATGTTTCTGTAAGTATTAAAGAAACAGACATAACTCAAAAAACCTCAATAAATGGTGAATTTCATTTACAAAATTTATCTAACGAAAAACATTTAATCATAATTGAAAAAGAGGGATATGAAACCCAAAATTTACCTGTAAACTTATCAAAAGAAATAACTGATTTAGGTACAATTTTTATGTATAAAAAACCAATTATTGAAGATGAAGAAATAAATACAATTATAATTTCAGAAGATGAATTAAATGATGAAACCAATTATACCGACAATATTTCAGGATTATTACAATCGTCAAAAGATATTTACCTAAAAACCATAGCATACGAATGGAGTCCTGCTTTTTATCGTATTAGGGGGTTAGATTCTGAAAATAGTAAAGTTCTTATCAACGGAATTGAAATGAATAAACTATATAATGGTCGCCCACAATGGAATAATTGGGGAGGACTGAATGATATGGTAAGAAACCAGACTTTTAGTAATGGTTTAACTCCGTCTAATTATAATTTTGGTGGGGTTTTAGGCTCAACAAATATTAATACAAGAGCATCAAAATATAGGAAAGGAAATAAAGTTTCGTATGCAAATTCAAATAGCAGTTATAATCATCGTATAATGGCATCATATTCATCAGGAATATTAAAAAAAGGTTGGGCTTTTACCATTGGAGGAAGTTATAGAAACGGAAAAGAGGGCTATGTTGACGGAACTTCATATAACTCCTATTCAGCACTTTTATCGGTTGAAAAAAATATAAATGAAAAACATAGTTTAAATTTTACTTCTATTTTATCATCAACAAAAAGAGGAAAATCAGCAGGGCATACACAAGAAGTTTATGATTTAAAAGGAATTAAGTACAATGAATATTGGGGATACCAAAATGGAAAAAAGAGAAATTCAAGAATAAAACGAGTTTTTGAGCCTATTGTAATGCTTAACCATTATTGGAAAATTTCAACCAAAACAAACTTAAATACAAATATATCGTATCAATTTGGGGAGTTAGGTGATAGCAGATTAGATTATAACGGAGGAACAAACCCAAGCCCCACATATTACCAAAAACTACCGAGTTATTGGTTAAGCAAAAACGATATTGTACAAACTTATGAGGCAGAACAAAGATTTATAAATAACGGTCAAATAGATTGGGAAAGTTTATATTCTGCAAATATTACAAATGCTGAACAAGGTAAAAATTCCTCTTTTATTTTATATGAAGATAGAAATGATAATAAACAATTTACAGTAAATACAATTTTTGATAGTGAAATTAACGAAAACATACTATTAACAGGAAAGTTGAAGTACACAAAATTAACATCAAACAATTTTGCTTATGTTTTAGATATGTTAGGTGGTAATGGTTATTTAGATGTTAATAGATTTGGAAAATTAAACACTCCTGAAAGACAAAATAACGTATTAAACCCTAATAGAGTAGTTAAGAAAAACGATAAATTCAAATATAATTACAATGTTTATTCTGATGTTATTAGTGCTTTTATTCAAGGGGAGTTTAAGTATAAAAAAGCTGATTTTTATATTGCCTCAAACCTATCAAAAACATCACATCAAAGAGAAGGACTTTATAAAAATGGGCGATTTTTAAACAATTCATTCGGAAAATCAATAAAAAAAGATTTTACAAATTTTGGTTTTAAAACAGGATTTACATACAAAATATCAGGGAGACATTTCGTTGATTTTAATACAGGTTATTTAACAAAAGCCCCAACAATAAAAAATACATTTTCTAATATTAGGGAAAATAATTCAATCGTTAAAAACTTAACAAACGAAAAAATATTAATGGCAGACGCAAGTTATATATACCGAAGCCCAATAATATCATCAAAATTAACAGGATATTATTCACTTATTAAAGACGCTACAAATATTGGTTTCTTTTATCAACAAGGGTTATTTGGCGAGGCTTTTGTTCAAGAAATAACAACAGGAATAAATAAAAAACATATTGGAATAGAATTAGGAATTGAAACCCAAATAACATCATCTTTTAAAGTTAAAGGAGCTTTAAATTACGGACAATATATTTACAGTAACAACCCTAATGTTTACGTAACTTCTGAAGAATATATTTCATTAAAAAATACTTCAGGAATTAATGATTTAGGCAAATCATATCTTAAAAATTATAGAGTGGCATCAGGTCCTCAAAAATCATATTCTCTTGGTTTTGAATATAATGATTCCGATAATTGGTGGATTAGTTCAACCGTTAATTATCTTGATGATTCTTATATAAACGTAAGTTCAATTACAAGAAGTGATGCTTTTTATAAAAGTTTTGACGGATTACCAATAAACAATATTGATTACAAAAAGGCAAAAAAACTATTAAAACAAGAAAAATTTAATAATTACATTCTTGTAAATGCCATTGGTGGAAAATCATGGAAAGTTGGTAAAGGATATAAATATATTGGGTTTACTGCTGGGTTTTCTAATCTTTTAAATGAAAAGTTTAAAACCGGTGGTTACGAACAATCACGTAAACCAGATTACACACAATTATTAGAGGAAAATAACAAACCTAAAAAATTATTCGGTTCAAAATATTGGTATGGTAGAGGTACTACTTACTTCCTAAATATTTTTTACCGATTTTAAAATATAAACTATGAAAACAACCAAAATTTTATCAATATTAATTATAATATTACTTACAATTTCTTGTGCAAAAGATGATGATTTTTCAGTTCCTAAAAGTTTAGGTAATGAAAAGAATGAAATTTTAAAATCGGTATTAGATAGTATAAAATCAGGCAATATTACTGAAATAAGCATAAATAAATTAAAAACCGACTTTTTTAAATCATTAAGACCTAAACAAGTAAAAGGTAATTATGTTGTAAAAGGTTATGTAACTTCATCTGACGAATCGGGTAATTTTTATAAGGAATTATATATTCAAGATAAAATTAAAAACCCAACATCAGCGATAAAAATAGCCCTTAATTTTAATAATTATTTCAATCATTTTAATGTAGGTAGAGAGGTTTACATTCGTTTAAAAGGTTTGTATATTGGAGAAACACGCGTGGGGGATAAAAACCCAACAATTGGTGGATTTGTTAAAGTTGATAAAAGAGAATTAAAACCAATTTCAGAAAATCAAATAAAAAAACATAATCATATTTTAAGGTCAGAAAAAACGGAAATTTTAACTCCTTTAACAGTTAAATTTTCAGAAATAACTGATGATTATTTAGGAATATTCGTAAAGGTTGATAATGTTTCGTTTTCAGAAGAATTGAAAGGAGGAAGTTATTTTAACCCAAAAGAAAATTTCAGCACTGAAAGAAAAATGTTAAGCTGTGAAGGTTATGAAAAGAAAGAATTTATTTTAGAAACAACTTCATTTGCAAATTTTGGAGCAAAATTACTTCCAACAGGTGGCGGTAGTATTGCAGGAATTATTACAAAAGATTATGATAAAAATTTAAGAATGGCTATAAATTCTACTAATGATGTTAAAATGGACGGTAAAATTTGTATTCCTGATAAACCTGTTTATACTCTTAAAAATTTAACCGATTTAAGAAAACAATTTAAAAATGAAGATATTATAATTGCGGAATACATAAAAATTAAAGTAGTTTTAACCTCTAATATTATTGAAAATAAAGTTTTTTCGGAAGATAAAACGGCAGGAATTTTACTAAATTTTGATAAACCTAACGATTTAAAATTAGGAGATGAAATTGAAATAATATTAAAAAATGCCAAATTACATCAGCAAGAAAATATACTTCAATTAGATGTAAAAACGGATAATATTATTAATAAATATCAAGGAATATTAAAGCCTAAAATTATTACCATAAAAGATGCTTTAACAGATAAATATGAAAGTAGATTAGTAAAAATAAAAGAAGTTCAGTTTAAAGATATTACAAAAAACTATTTAGGAGATAATAAAATAACTTCAAATTGTAGTAATGAAATAATTTTGTCTGTTAAAAATAATGCTGTTTTTGCAAACAATAAAGTAAGTGATAAAAAAGGGACTATAACAGGTATAATTAGCAATAATAAAATTTTGATTAGAAATTTATCAGACGTTAATTTTACAGAGCCTTATGGGTGTAATAAAAAACCTGAAAAACCTACTGTAACCCCAAATGAACCTCCTACTAATGATAAAAAAAACAATAAGTTTGATTTTGAAAGTATTAATAAAAAATCAACCTATACAACAACAGGTGAACTTACAGCTTCTGACGGAACAATTTTAAAATTTAAAGGAAAAACAAGTTCAGGTAAATATGCTATAAACAATAAAGGTTTAATGCTAAGAAATACCGAATACATTGAAATAACATTTAAAAACGGAGTAAAGCAATTAAAGTTTAAATACAGAGGTGCTTATACTGATAAATCCGACAGAATAATCATAATTTACGAAGGAGATGAAAATAGTACAACCGAACTAAAAAAACATTCATTCGCTTATAATACAACAAATGAAACATTTAGTTTAAATTTAAACAAAACAGGTACTTATACAATTACCATAAAAGGAGGTACAAAAAAACAAATTGTTATTGATGATATTGAATGGAATAATTAACGGATTGGGTGTGAATTTAAATATTCACATCCTGCCTTCCTATAATTGCCATTATTTCAACAACCTCGTTAACAATCCTGTAATAAATATTATCAGCACCACAAGGGCAACGACGATAACCTTTCTTTATAAAATCAACCGATTGAAAGGATAAAGGTCTTTCTGCTATAATCTCAAAACAATCAAAAAAAGCATTAAAATATTTATCTGCCTGTTTTTTACCAAACTTTTCAATGCCATAATGATGAATTCTTATTAAATCATCTTTTGCTTCGTTACTTAACTTGTAATTAGCCATTTAATAAAGACTTTGATAATTCTAATATTTCTGATTTTGTAGCAGTGGTAAAACCACTTTTTTCCGCCTTTTCTAATTTTAAACGAATTAAATCTATTTCTGCTTGTTGCTTTCTTGCTTGCCTAATTAAATCATTAACCAATTCGCTTTTACTTGAATACTCTTTGTCTTCAACACGACTTTTCAACCAATCATTATTAGGTTCTGTTAAGGAAATACTTTGTCTTATCATAATTCACTTATTTTATTGGTGTAAATTTACACCAAATATTTTCTTAAACAAAAAATATCTTTTTTATAAAATTTAATCTTACTCTAATTAGAGGTAACGTTAAGAATATTTGCATTAGTTACCATCTGAATTTTAGCATTTAGTTAAATACTAATTAACAGTAGCTTTATTTTATTTTTATGAAGAACATAATTCTTCTATATAACAATATTCTTCTTTACATTCAGCAATAAAGGCTCGAATATACTCATTTTCTATGCTTATATCATCAATTATATGCAACATTTATTTATGTTTTCAGGAAGCCTTATATTTCTTGAAATTCTGTCTTTTTCTTCCTACTGATTATCACAACGCTCATCAATAATATAAATGAGAATATTTTTGATAAAATCAAACATTTTTTCTGTTTTTGACTTATTAATATTCAAATTATCAATCCAATTGCTTTTATTCAAAATATACCATTCTCTATCCGTAATAGCATTTTTTGGAGGATTAAGCAATAGTCTCCAATAAAAATCTTCAATACATTTGAAGTCTGATTTATTACCATACACAAATCTTGTATAACTCATTTCAACAGTTCTACCAAATTCGTTATATGTAAAAATAGAATTACTTGGATTTGTTTCAATAATTTTTTTTAGTTCATTTTTATTCATAAATCATACTTATCATACAAAAAGTCATTATAAGGAAAACGTTGTATATGAATTTTCTTTACCTCTTTATAAACCAATTTTTTAAATTCATCTAAATTATCTTTGTTTAAAGCAGAAATAAAAATACTTTCAACGGAAAGATTATCCATCCAAGTATTTTTCCAATCTTGTAATGTGTAATGTTCTTTTGTTTTTTCTGTAATTAAATCATCTTCATCAATAGTTTCGTGGGTGTAAGCATCAATTTTATTAAAAACCATAATTGTAGGTTTATTAGCACTTTCAATTTCATCTAAAATTTTATTTACTGATGCAATATGGTCTTCAAAATTTGGGTGAGAAATATCAACAACATGTAATAATAAATCAGCCTCACGAACTTCATCTAATGTAGATTTAAATGACTCTACTAACTGCGTAGGAAGTTTTCTAATAAATCCAACGGTATCAGTCATTAAAAAAGGTAGGTTTTCAATAACTACCTTTCTTACAGTAGTATCAAGCGTTGCAAATAATTTATTTTCGGCAAAAACATCACTTTTACTAACAACATTCATTAAGGTTGATTTTCCAACATTAGTATAACCAACCAATGCAACCCTAACCATTTTTCCTCGGTTTTTTCGTTGAACTGACATCTGTTTATCAATAGAAGCAAGTTTTTTCTTTAAAAGAGTTATTTTATCTCTAATTATACGACGGTCAGTCTCAATTTCCGTTTCCCCAGGACCACGCATACCAATTCCCCCTTTTTGTTTATCAAGGTGAGTCCACATCCTTGTTAAACGGGGTAATATATATTGATATTGAGCCAATTCCACCTGAGTTTTTGCAGAACTTGTTTTGGCTCTACTTGCAAAAATATCAAGAATTAGGTTTGTTCTATCAAGAATTTTACAATCTAAAATACGTTCAATATTTCGTAACTGAGTTGGTGAAAGTTCATCATCAAATACAGCGGTACCTATTTCATTTGCTTCAATATATTCTTTAACTTCATCTAATTTTCCTATGCCTAAAAAAGTTTTAGGATTAGGTTTTTCTAATTTTTGAACAAATCGTTTTGTTGGAACTCCACCAGCGGTTACTATTAAAAACTCCAATTCATCTAAATATTCTTTAGATTGTTTTTCATTTTGGTGTTGTGTAATAACCCCTATTAAAACAGCTTTTTCTGATACTACTTCTATCTCTTCTATCATAAACTAAATTTTAAACTCCTGTGCTACCAAAACCGCCAGCTCCTCTTTCTGTATCATCTAAAACCTCAACTTCTTGCCAAGTAACTTGTTCGTGTTTTGCAATTACTAATTGAGCTATACGTTCCCCATCATTAATCACAAAATCTTCATTTGATAAGTTAACCATAATTACCCCTACTTCTCCACGATAATCAGAATCTATCGTTCCCGGTGAATTTAAAAGAGTTATTCCTTTTTTTATTGCAAGTCCACTTCTTGGGCGTACTTGTGCCTCATAGCCTTGTGGTAAGGCAATAAACAATCCTGTTTTTACAATTGTTCTTTCTAACGGTTTTAAAACAATAGGTTCAGAAATATTTGCACGTATATCCATACCAGCAGAACCATTAGTTTCATAAGACGGAATTTGATGTTTTGATTTATTAATAATCTGTACTTTCATAATATTAAATAATTTTATGTAAAAATATAACAATCTTATCAAATTTAAGAATTGTCCTTTTTTATTTATTAATTTTGTATCTAAAATAATAACAAAATGGAAAGTCAACCAAAAATAGCTGTTTTAGGAGGAGGTAGTTGGGCTACTGCAATTGTTAAGATATTGTCTGAAAATATTGATAATATTGGTTGGTATATGCGAAGTATATATAATATTGAGCATATAAAAAGAAATAAACACAACCCTAGTTATTTAAGTTCTGCCGAATTACACCCTGAAAAATTAAATTTATATTCCGATATTAATGAAGCTGTTAGTAATTATGATATACTAATTTTTGTAATCCCATCAGCTTTTTTAAAAGATGAATTAAAAAATTTATCTGTTTCATTAGAAAATAAAATAATTTTCTCAGCAATTAAGGGTATTATTCCTGAAACAGGATTAATTGTAGGGAAACATTTTCATAAAAACTATAATATTCCTTATGAAAATATAGGTGTTATAACAGGTCCTTGCCACGCAGAAGAAATTGCTATGGAAAGGCTTTCTTACCTAACAATTGCTTGTGCTGATAAACAAAAAGCGAAAGACTTAAGTAAATGTATAGTAGGACGCTATGTAAAAGTTAAAATTTCTGATGATATTATTGGTACTGAATATGCTGCCGTTCTTAAAAACATATACGCCATAGCTGCTGGTATAGCACACGGATTAGGTTACGGTGATAACTTCCAAGCAGTACTTATGAGTAATGCAATTAGAGAAACGAAACGCTTTATTAAAAAAATTCATAAAATGAAGCGAAACATTAATAATTCAGCTTACTTAGGAGATTTATTAGTAACAGGATATTCAATGTTTAGTAGAAATAGAACTTTTGGTAATATGATTGGTAAAGGATATACTGTGAAATCTGCAATGCTAGAAATGACTATGGTTGCCGAAGGATATTATGCTACAAAAGGAGCATATAAAATAAGCAAAAAAAACGGTGCTAAAACCCCAATTATTAATACTGTTTATAATATTTTATACGATAAAAAAGAAGCTAAAACGGAATTTTTAAAACTTGTTGATAAACTAGATTAAAAATTTATAATGTATAAAAAAAAGCTCAATAAATGTATTTATTGAGCTTTCTTAATATCCTAATCTTATATTTCTTACGCCTCAAAAGGAGTTATAGAAACATATGATTTATTATCTCTTTTCTTTTGGAAGTTAACAACACCATCAACTTTAGCGTGTAATGTATGGTCTTTCCCCATATATACATTTTCACCTGGGTTATGTTGTGTTCCTCTTTGACGAACAATAATATTACCTGCAATAGCAGCTTGTCCTCCAAATATTTTTACTCCTAAACGTTTCGATTCCGATTCACGACCGTTTTTCGAACTACCGACACCTTTCTTGTGAGCCATTTCTAATTTATTTTTTTAAGTTAAACTTACCGAAGTTATTATTTTTCAACACCTCCGTTTAATTCGTCTTGCCATTTTTTAAGTTCGTCCCACTTACCAGCAGCAGCTAACTCCGCTTGTTTTGGCCAAGTGTCAGTAACATGATTTCCACGAACATCAGCAATGATTTCAGAAATCTTAGCAGACTCAGTTTTTGCTAATTCAGCAAAAGTCATAATTCCTGCTTCATTCAAAACAGAAGCAATTTTTGGACCAATTCCTTCGATTTTTTTCAAATCGTCTTTATCAGCTTTTTCAGTTGTAGTTTTTTTAGCTACAGCTTTTGGCTTTGCTTCTTTTTTCTCTTCTTTCTTAGGCTCAGCTTTTTTAGTTGCTGTAACCCCTGAAGTTGAGATACTTTCAATTTGTATTTCACTTAAATACTGGCGGTGACCATTTTTCTTTTTGTAACCTTTTCTTCTTTTCTTCTTGAAAACAATTACCTTATCACCTTTTAAGTGAGACAAAATTTTTGCAGTTACTCCTGCACCTTTTATAGCTGGGGCGCCAATAGTTACATTTCCACCTTCTTCAATAAGCATTACTTTATCAAAAGTTACTTTTGATCCTTCTGCCTCTTGTAAACGGTGAACGTATACTTTTTGGTCTTTTGTTACTTTAAATTGTTGCCCTGCTATCTCTACGATTGCGTACATAAATTTTTATTTTGCGTTTATAATATAACATTGCATTACAAAAAATGCAGGTGCAAATATAATGTTTTTTTTATTTTAAACAATTTTATTAACAAAATAAAATATAAAACAAACTGGCTAACAAATTCATTTAATGAAATTTAAAATTAAATAATAAAACCATATAACTATATCTAAAACATTTTGATAACAAAAAAATTTATATGCTTACAGATAAACTTAAATAAAAATGGGGAAATTTTATATAAAATTCTATTCACGTTTTCTTTCATAAGAAATAAAACTATAATTATACTTGTTCTTTTCGTCTGTTTTGTGGTTTTCACGAGAAACTTCTTGCCATTCTTGTAAATCAATCTTTGGGAAGAAAACATCAGCTTCAAATTCTTCATTTACAAGAGTTATATCTAACTTATCAACTAATTTATTTTCAATAGCTTGTTTGTATATTTCAGCTCCTCCAATAATAAATATTTTATCGTCTTCTTTTGCTAATTCAATAGCCTCTTCAATAGAATTCGCTATTAAACAACCGTCTTTAAAATAATTTTTATTACGGGTAACAATAATTGTTGTTCTGTTTGGTAAAGCTTTGCCAATACTTTCAAAAGTATTACGCCCCATAATTATATGATGCCCTGTTGTAACTTCTTTAAACCTTTTTAAATCGGCTGGTAAATGCCAAATTAAATCGTTATCTTTTCCTAAAGCATTATTTTTTGATATTGCAGCTATTATTATAACCATAATTGTATTAATTTATACTGCCACTTTACCTTTAATATGTGGATGTGGATTGTAATTAATTAGCTCAAAATCTTCAAATTTAAAATCTTCAATATCTTTTATATCAGGATTTATTTTCATTGTAGGTAATGGGCGTGTATCTCTTGATAATTGTAATTCTAACTGTTCATAATGGTTGCTATATATGTGAGCATCGCCAAAAGTATGGATAAACTCCCCTACTTCATACCCGCAAACTTGAGCTATCATCATTGTAAATAAAGCGTAACTTGCAATATTAAAAGGAACGCCTAAAAATATATCGGCACTTCGTTGGTATAACTGGCACGATAATTTTCCGTTAGCAACATAAAATTGAAAAAAAGCGTGGCAAGGAGGTAAAGCAGCTTTACCATTAGCTACATTTTCAGAAAATGATTTTGTGGTATCTGGCAACACACTTGGGTTCCAAGCAGAAACCAACATTCTTCGGCTATTAGGGTTTTTCTTTAGTGTTTCAATAACATCTTTTATTTGGTCTATTTCATCACTATTCCAATTACGCCATTGGTGCCCGTAAACAGGACCTAAATCACCATTTTCATCAGCCCATTCATTCCAAATACGAACTCCGTTTTCTTGAAGATATTTAATATTTGTATCTCCTTTTATAAACCATAATAATTCATAAATGATTGATTTTAAGTGTAATTTCTTGGTAGTAACCATAGGAAAACCTTTACTTAAATCAAATCGCATTTGATAACCAAAAACGCTTTTTGTTCCTGTTCCTGTTCTATCTCCTTTTTCGTTTCCGTTTTCTAAAACGTGTTTTACTAAATCTATATACTGTTTCATTTATTTGTAATATTATAGATTACCAAATGTAAAAATAAGTTTACTAAATAGATGTTAATTTAATACAAAAAAACCGAGATTTTTTTTTCTCGGTTTTTTTCTCGCACTAAATATACTAATTTGTTAGGCTTATCTTAATCTATCAACAGATTTTACAAGGTCATCATCTCTCTTAATCGCTCTATTTGCTAAAAACAAAAACAAAATAGAACTTAGAGAAGAAATAATTACCAAAATATCTTTCTTAAGAAGCGAACTTCCTCCAGATAATGTTAGTGATAAATAATAACAAAATACTCCTAATAGTAAAATATTAACTAAAATATTTAATTTACATAATTTCAATTGAATAGGTCTTTTTTTAAATAAAAAGACTGTTATAAATGATACTAAAGCCGATACAGATAATAATGCAATAACATAAATATAAATGCCATCATTAAAAGTATTATCAATTATTGTAGGTACATAGCCTGTAGGTAACTTTATAGAAAATACAAGCCATGTATAAAAAAAATAAACTATAATTGCTGAAACTATAGTTGCAAATAATAAATATAAAGTTTGAATTCTTTGTATCATTTCCTTTATTTGTGGCACAAATGTAATGTTTCTTTTTTTAAAAATAAACTTTGTGTATTAAAATATTTATATATATTTGCCCACACATAAACTACGTAAACATACGAGTTGTACCATTAAATACCTTACAACACATTTAATTATATCATAAAAATTAATAAAAAACTCAATTCTTAATCTTTTTCATAAAGATTATACTAACTTAATTACTTAAATCAAATGTTCGAAATCTCGGATTTAAAAGCAAAAAAACTTGCTGAATTACAAGAAATTGCAAAAAACATAGGACTAAAAAAAATTAGTCAACTAAAAAAATTAGATTTAGTTTACAAAATATTAGATGCTCAAGCAGAATCTAATATACCTGTACAGGAAGCTAAAAAGAAAACTGATAAGCCTAAAAGAAATAGGATAAATGAAAAAACAACTACTTCTAAGGAACAAATAGAAGAAAAAGTTGAGAAGAAAGAAGTTTCTAATACAAATAAACCTTCTGTAAAAAAAGAAGAAGAAAAGGATAAGCCTGAAAATAAAGAAGGTAAAAAACAACCTCAAAACAATAAACAACAACGTTCTCAAAATAACAACTCTCGTAACAACAACAGAAATAACAATAACCGAAACAATAAAAACGGTAATACTAAACAAAACGGTAGGAATAACAGCCGTTACCGCGACCCTGATTTTGAGTTTGACGGAATTATTGAAAGCGAAGGTGTTTTAGAAATGATGCCTGATGGCTATGGTTTCTTACGTTCTTCTGATTATAATTATTTATCATCTCCTGATGATATTTATGTATCACAATCACAAATAAAATTATTCGGGTTAAAAACGGGTGATACTGTTCGTGGAAATGTTCGTCCGCCAAAAGAAGGTGAAAAATATTTTCCTTTAATTCGTGTATCAAAAATTAACGGATTAAACCCAAATATTGTTAGAGATAGGGTTTCATTTGAACATTTAACTCCTTTATTTCCTGAAGAAAAGTTTAATTTATCAGATAGAACAACTTCTTTATCAACAAGAATTATAGACCTTTTTTCTCCTATCGGGAAAGGGCAACGTGGTATGATTGTGGCACAACCTAAAACAGGTAAAACAATGCTTTTAAAAGACATTGCAAATGCCATTGCTACTAATCACCCTGAAGTTTATCAAATAGTATTACTAATTGATGAAAGACCTGAAGAGGTTACTGATATGCAACGTAACGTTAAAGGGGAAGTAGTTGCTTCTACATTTGATGAACCTGCTGACAAACACGTTAGAGTAGCAAATATTGTTCTTGAAAAAGCAAAACGTTTAGTAGAATGTGGGCACGATGTTGTTATTTTGTTAGATTCTATAACTCGTTTAGCACGTGCTTATAATACGGTTGCTCCTGCATCTGGTAAAATATTATCAGGTGGTATTGATGCAAACGCATTACACAAACCAAAACGTTTCTTTGGTGCAGCAAGAAATATTGAAAACGGAGGTTCTTTAACAATTATTGCAACTGCTCTTACTGAAACTGGTTCAAAAATGGACGAAGTTATCTTTGAAGAGTTTAAAGGAACGGGTAATATGGAACTTCAATTAGATAGAAATATTGCTAACCGTAGAATTTATCCTGCTATTGATTTAATTAAATCAAGCACACGCCGTGATGATATTTTATTAGATGATAAAACTGTACAAAGAATGTGGGTTTTACGTAAATATTTAGCCGATATGAACCCTATTGAAGCAATGGAATTTATTAGAGATAGAATTAAAACTTCAAGGAATAATGATGAATTTTTAATTTCTATGAACGGATAAAACTAATTTAGAAATAAACATAAATACCATTTCAGATATCTTTGAAATGGTATTTTTTATTTTGGATATATAACAAAATCTAAAGCCATATCATATTCATTAACATCTTCTATAATTTCTATTGGTTTAAAGAAGTTTAAACCTATTGTTTTTACTCCGTCTTTACAATTAGATATAAACCTATCATAAAACCCCTTTCCGTAGCCTACTCTATAATTTTTAGTATCAGAAATTAATAACGGAACAAAAATTAAATCAATTTCATTTACATCTATTTTTTTTGCATTTATAGGTTCTGGAATTCCGTATTTATTAACCTCTAATTCAGTTTTTTCATCAAAAACAAAATGTTCTAATGTGTTATTTGTAAAATTACTTTTACTAATTACTATTTTTTTATTTTTTTCTCTTAAAAAATCAATTATTGGGTAGGTATTAATTTCATTTTGTTTTTCTATTGGTAAAAAAATATGGATTGTATTTACCAATGAAAAATTAAGAGTAAAAACCTGATTATAAATATTTTTTTGAAGTAAATTAATTTGTTCTTCTGTTAAATCTTTACGTTTTTGTTTATATAATTTACGAAGTTGATTTTTATTCATATTACAGATTATTTAACTCTTCACGAAGTTTTTTTGTTAATCCTTTTACAACTAAATCATACGAATGGTTTATTAATTCAAAAGCAAAAGCATCAGAAATTTCACCTAAATTTAAAACAACCGTATTCCAATGTTTTTTATTCATATGCCAGTCTGAATTTATGCTTTCATACGTTTCTCTTAATTCTTTAGCCCATTCAGGATTACATTTTAAATTAATTGAATGTCTTCCTTGTTCCCAATGTTTTAAACTTAATAAAGCAAACATTTTTCCCCTAACTTTAAAAACAAGAGTATCTTCATTAAACGGAAAGCTTTCGGTTACACCTTTTTTATTTAAGCAATATTTGTGTAGTTGCTCTATATTCATAGCCCCTAAAAACACTTAATTTAGTCTTTTCACTTCATTAGAACTTGGGAGTTTTAAGGTAGAATAATCTAACTTCCAGCCAATAGTTTCAACTAAATTTTCCATTAACATTATTGCCTCTAAAGCCTCTTGACTTGCAGTGTGCATTAAATTACTTTCAGGTATTTTACTTAAAATATGCTGTTTTGCCTCTTCATTTATTTTGGTTAAATCTTCCGAAGAAAATTTATTCATAAATCCATTTTGAATATCATAAAAACGTAAATTAGGCTCTATTGATAACACTTCTGGTGCAGGAAATTCTGATAAAACTATAGTTTTTCTATCTTTATCGGCATTCATTTTTATTTTTCTAAAATCAAAACCAATATGTGTTTTTGCATTAATTAAAACAATTGCCTTTTTTTTACTCATAAAAAGCCCTAAAAACTTCTCTTTTGTATTTTCATGATGATAAATTTCAGCAAACTCGCCCTCAACGGTTATTAATTTTGATACTTTTCTCATTTTATCTAACAAAATAACCGATTGCTTCTCCACCAAACTTCGTTTTCGTGATACCGAAAATTTATTAAAAATAAAGTATGATGCTATAGCTCCAAATACTAATCCTAAAAAAAATAGTTCCATAGGCACTAAATTACAATTTTTAATTTAATTTAAACAAATCAGATGCTATTCCGTCCGATAAAAATTTACCTTTTTCTGTTGTTCTTAAAACACCATCTTCAATATTTAATAATTGTTGTAAAACATATTTTTCAGAATGTTTTTTTAAATATTTCACAAATTCTGTTCCAAAATTCTGTTCTATTTTTTCTAATGAAACTCCCCAAATTGTTCTTAAACCTGTCATAATATACTCATTATATTGGTCGTTTAATGATAGTTTTTCCACTTCAAAAGGTAAAATTCCACTTTCAATTAATTTTATATATTTAATATTATTGGCAATATTCCAACTGCGTTCTGTTCCGTTGTATGAATGTGCCGAGGGGCCTATACCAAGGTATTTTTTTCCTAACCAATATGATGTATTGTGTTTTGAAAAATACTGTGGTTTCCCAAAATTTGACAATTCATAATGAACAAACTCCCGTTTTGTAAGTTCTTCTACTAAAATTGTGAAATGCTGATGTGCCGTATTTTCATTAGGACTTTCAATTTTTCCTTTTTTTATAAAACTTTCTAATGCCGTTTTTGGTTCAACAGTTAATGCGTAGCTTGAAATATGCGAAACACCAAAACTTAAAGCCATATTTATATTTTCTAACCATTTTTTGTTGGTCATTTTTGGCACTCCATAAATTAAATCAATCGTAATATTACCAAAGTATTTTGTGGCTATTTCTAAACATTTTTTTGATTCTTCAGCATTGTGAGCCCTATTCATAAGTAGTAAATCATCTTCAAAAAAAGACTGAATTCCTATACTTAACCTATTAATTTTAGCATTATAAAGTTCAATAATTTTTTCTTCAGATAAATCATCAGGATTTGCTTCCAAAGTTATTTCAGGGTTTTTTACAATATTAAAATTATCGTAAACCGTTTTTAAAATATGCTTTATTTCAGATGTATTTAAAATTGACGGTGTTCCTCCTCCAAAATAAATGGTTTCAATAACCTCATCTTTTAATTCATTTTTACGGAGTTTTATTTCAGAAATTAAAGCAGATATAAGTTCACTTTTCCATTTTAATGATGTTGAAAAATGAAAATCACAATATGAACATTTTTTCTTACAAAAAGGAATATGTATATAAATTCCGCACATTATTTCCCCTTTACTTTATTTGGGTTTTGTTTTACAAAACTTGCCCAACCTGAATAATTTTTACCTCCGATTTTCTTTCCTGAATTATAAAAATGGCAAACTGCTGCTGCTAATCCGTCGGTAGCATCAAGGTTTTTAGGTAATTCTTTTAGGTTTAGTAAAGATTTTAGCATTAAAGCAACTTGCTCTTTACTGGCAGTTCCTTTTCCTGTAATTGCCATTTTTATTTTTTTCGGGGCATATTCAGTAACAGGAATTTGACGAGATAACCCCGCAGCCATTGCAACACCTTGCGCCCTACCAAGTTTTAGCATTGATTGTACATTTTTACCAAAAAACGGAGCCTCTAAAGCAATTTCATCAGGGTGATAGGTATCAATTAATTCAATAGTTCTTTCAAAAATTAGTTTTAGTTTTAAATAATGGTCATTGTACTTACTTAAAAGAAGTTCATTCATTTGAACAAACTCCATTTTTTTACCAATTATCTTTATAATACCAAAACCCATTATGGTTGTACCAGGATCAATACCTAAAATTATTTTTTCTGTTTTCAAGCTTTTATACTTTGCATAATAACAAATTTAATCAATAAAAAACAAATGGATTATTTAGCATTTACTAAATAATCCATTCCTGTTTTAAAATATAAAAAACTCGTTAAAAATTAAATTTTAAACCAGCCATAAAGTTTGATTTTGGCATTGGAACTAAATTAGTTTCAGAATAAATTTCATTAAAAAGATTATTACCCATTAAAGATAGCTCTACATTATTAAAACTATATGAAATTTTTGCATCTACAACATTATAAGTATCACCATCTGCTCTTTGGGCTAATTTATAAACAATACTTTGCTTTAATCCTTTTAAAAATTGAGTTGAAACAGTTGTTGTAAAATGATGTTTTATTGAATTTATTGAATAACGAGAAAATTTATAACTATTATCTCTAGAATAATCATTAATATAAGTATATCCTAAATTTATATTCTGATTATATCCTGCTACCTCAAAATTTAATGATGAATTAAGTTCAATTCCATATGTTTTTAAACGCATAAAATTTTTAGGTTCCCAAGGATTAGCCTCTATATTTTTTACATAATCAATTTCTTCTTTTGAATCTCTATGAAATGCAACGATAAAAGCAGAAAAACCATTATTATTATATTTTACACCTACCTCTTCAGATAATGCTTTTTCTGGTTTTAAATTAGCATTACCTACAGAAGTTCTACTTTTATAATATAAATTAGTATAAGTAGGAATTCTATGAGTGTAACCTGCATTAGCATATACCATAAATTTATCATTTATTTGATAACCTAAATCAATTCCTGGGAAGAAGAAAGAACCTATGTCAGAAAAATGATTTACAGATGCCCCAGGTGTTATATCTAAATTTCCATCTAGTAAAGTAAATCTATGCTCTAAAAATACATTTGTTACTATACGATTAAAATTATTTATTCCTCCTAAACCAAATTTTGTACGGCTTGATAATGATACTTTTGCAATATCAAATCCAAAACCTGTTATACCTAATTTTGAGTTGTAAGACATATTTACTTCTCCACCTATTTTATTTGTAATATGTAAATTTTTATAACCTGATGGCTTATTTCTTACAAAAAGGTACATATCCTGCCCTCTTTTCCAGTATAATTTTGGCTTTATAGTTAGGTTTTTAAATTTATAAACAGATGTTATACCAAATAAGCTACTTTGAGTTTCTTCATATTGATTTATATATTCAGGTGAAGCATAAAAACCATTTGCACCAAATTTTCTTTCAGTAAAGTAACCCAAAACATTTATAGGAGTTTTATTTCTATTAAAAGTTGCTTTAATAAAATAATTATAGTTTTTATAATCGGTATTAAATCTATATCCGTCAGATAAGTTTGCCGATGCGTGAGCAATTACTGATGAATTTTTAATATTTGTTCCTATTGTTACTGCTCCATTCTTTTGTTTAAATGACCCTCCTTGTAAATTAATTGAATTTACATTATCAGCATTAGTTTTTGTAACAATATTTATGGCACCTGTATATGCTTTTTGCCCAAAAATTCTTGCTGCAGCTCCTTTTACTATTTCAATTCTTTCAATTACATCTAAAGGCAATGCCATATTCATAGTATGATGCCCTGTTTGTGGGTTTTCAACCTTAATACCATCAATTAAAATAAGTGTTTGGTCAAAACCACCACCTCTTATATATAGGTCTGATTGCATACCAGATGTCCCTCTTCTTCTTATATCTATCCCTGCAACTTGTTGCAATAATTCTGGTAAGTTTGTAGCTACACTTTTTTTAATTTCTTGTGAAGAAATTACCTTTATAGTTCTTGAATTCTTTTTAAAAGGTAAATCAATTCTGCTGGAAGTTATTAAAACTGTGTCTAACTTCTCTAGCCTTTCTTTTTTTTGTGAGAAAGAGTTTATACTTATCAGTAATATGAAAATATATAGCAATCGTGTGTTTAGTATATTCATAATTTTAAATTTTAATCGGCTAAAATATAAAATTATAATACTTAACAAAGTTTAATTAGTTTAAAAATGAAAAATATTATTTATCATTATAATGTCCGTAACTTGATATTACATAAACCTCAACATCATCATCATTAATTGTGTATATAAGCCTATGCTTACTATTTATTCTCCTTGACCATTGTCCTGACCTGCTTTTCTTTAATTTTTCAGGTTTTCCTGTTCCTGTTTCGGGATGTTCATATAATTCAGATATAAGCTTCATAGCTTTTTTATAAGAATTAGGTTCATTCTTCTTTAATTTATATAAATCAAATTCTGCAACTTCAGATAATGTTACTACATATTTCATAAATTATCCATATAATTTTGAAGTTCTTGTGCTGAAGTAAATGTTTTAGATTTACCCTCCTTTATTTGTTGCATAGATTTATCTAATTTTGCGAAAAACTCTTCTTCACTCATTAAAGTATCATCTTTTTCAACAGGAACAATTTTAAAACTCCCCTTATCTCTTGATTTTAAAATAACACTAATACCCTTATTAACCATTTCAAGGTATTTACCTTGTTGTGCTCTAAATTCTCTTGTACTTATTACTTCCATAATAACATATTTTATTTAAATGTATACCAAAATGGTACTCAACAAATATACAAAAATTTATGTATAAAAAAACCACCTCAAAATGAGGTGGTTTTTTAACTAATTTATACTTGTATTTTAATTAAAAATTATATTTTAAGCTAAAGCTCCATGTTGTACCATAACCGAAATATCCTTCATTTGCTGTTGCAATACCTTTGTATAACATATTGTTTGACTTATAAGTACCTTTTGATGGGTCTTTCTTGTCAACTAAATCAGTCGTCTTAATATTTGTTTTTAAATCAGAAAGATATTCTGTGTTTAAAACATTATTAACATTTAATCTGAAATCTATACTTTGATTATTTCCCTCTAAAGGTAAATGATAAGAAAGTCCTAAATCAACTAAACTATATGAAGGTAATTGTAAATTTTCTTTTACAGCACCTACACTAGCAAATAATCTATCATAATAACGATAATCAACATCAAAAGAGAAATTTTTAGCAAACTTATAATCTACACTTAAACCTAATGTGGTTTGAGCAGCATCTCCTACTTGCCCACCATCATAATCTTCATATTCTGAAGAAATTAAGTTTTGATCCTCATCTTGTACTTGAGTAAGCCCTTTTCCTTTATATCTCCAATCTCCATAAGAACCAAATCCTTTAATTTTTAATTCATCAATAGGTTTATATACAAAATCAAGTTCTATACCTTGGTGTAACTGCTCAACACCAAAATTCGTAGTATATTGTAAAACATCTTTTACCATTCTACTCTTTGTAGTTACTCTATCCTTCCAAGAAGTTCTATATAAATTTAAACTTCCTGTGAAATTTGATGATTTGAAAGCATAACCTGCTTCTAATCCAAATATTTTTTCATTTTGTGTTAATGGATTTACAGCATTAGAATAATTTAAATAAATATTATCATGATACGGTTGTCTTGAATAATATCCTGAATTAAAATAAACTTTATGATTATCGTTAATAGTATAACTTAATCCTCCTTTTAAATTATAACCTAAATTTTCAACTTTATCTGCTTTTTGTCCTTCTGTTTTAATATGAGATGGAAGAGGTGTGTTTGTTCCTTGTTTTGATGTTCCATTAATTAAAGATTTATCAGCATATTGATAAAAATCCGTTCTTGAATGATATTGATTAGATATAGAACCTTGGAAAAATGCAGAAAAATTATCATTAGCATATTCTAATTGAGTAAACGCCCCCATATAAGAGATAGTTTCAGAATAATCCCAATTAAATCTTTGTTCTCTGTTAGGAGAATTAAACATTACATAGTAAGGATTTGCTTTGAAAGTTTCAGTAAGTGTTATATTTTTATATTTACCACCATATTTTGATTCCCCTTGTATAAATGGATGACCTTTTATTGTATGGTCTCTCATTTTAGCTTCTTGCTTCCAAGATTCTAAACCAAGAAAGTCAGTCGCTACTCTATAATGTTCTCCTTTATAAGTTCTTAAATCTGCACCTAAATTAAAAGTTAAATTATCATTAATTTTCTTTTCAAAATTAGTTACTAAACCATACCAATTATGCATATTCATAGATGCTCTTAAAGCATAACCTTTACCATATCTTCCATTAATAATAGATTTATTTTTAGCATAAATAGCATCAAAATCAATTTGACCATCTTGAGTTCTTATTTTATCACCTCTAGATCCTAAACCTCCTGTTCCTCCTCCTCGTCCCCAAGAAGCATATAATACGGTAGATAAACTAGTTGTTTCATTTATATTAAAATCCCAGTTTAAATTAGCAACAGGTTTATGATAGAAATTTT
Source organism: Tenacibaculum sp. (assembly GCA_018456245.1). Taxonomy (GTDB): domain Bacteria; phylum Bacteroidota; class Bacteroidia; order Flavobacteriales; family Flavobacteriaceae; genus Polaribacter. The sequence continues at coordinate 42,416 of JAGYHQ010000004.1, forward strand.
TTCTTTCTGATAAATATTCTCCATTATACTCTCCCCAGTTATCATTAAATCTCTTTCCTTTTTCTAAAAAAGTAGAAATTTTTTGACTAAAAGCTTGATCGTGTTGTTGAGGTGCTCCTGTTAATAAGAAATTAAAATTATGTTTTTCATTTGGTTTATACCCAAAAGAAATAAAATAAGTTTGTCCACTTCCTTTACCTCCTTGCATATAACCATCTCCTTGCCAGTGAGCAAACATAATAGAAGCTGCAAATCCTTTTTCACTAAGGCCTGTATTGTAAAAAGCAGAAGTTTTAAAATATGCATTATTTGCTATCATACCTGATATATAACCACCTTCTCTTTTACCTGTAGATTTTACCACAAAATTTGTTGTTCCTCCAACAGAAGAAATTGCTAATTTAGAAGCTCCTAAACCTCTTTGGATTTGAACAGCTGCCGCAATATCATTTATACCTGACCAGTTAGACCAATACATTTTTCCATCTTCCATACCATTAATAGGTTGCCCATTTAATAAATAAGCAGTATTTGTTTGGTCAAAACCTCTTACAGAAATTCTTGAATCTCCAAACCCTTTTGATTGACCAGCAACATAAACAGAAGGAGTATTAACTAAAACAGAAGTAACATCACTTGCTCCTAATTTAGTTTGAATTTCAGCAGCTTTAATTGTAGAAACTGCTATAGGAGTTTTTCTACCTCCTGCTAAATCAATAACTCCTTTTCCTACAATAACAACTTCTTCTAAAGTATTATCTGGTTGTAATTGAATTTTACCTAAATTTCCCTTTACAAAAGAAACTAACTTATTTCCATAACCAACGAAAGAAACTACAATAGTTCCTTTATTTGATTTGGCGTTTAATGTAAAGTTACCGTCAAAATCAGTAGCTGTTCCATTTTTTGTTCCTTTTATTAGAACACTTGCTCCTGGTAATGGTTGCCCTGTTTCATCAACCACGGTACCAGATACTTTAATTTGCCCCAAAACTGTAGCTGTTATAAAGAACAAAGCTACAAATAATACATGTTTAAAATTTTTCATTTGTGTGTTGTTAATTTTGTTATTAAACCTACCACAAAAGTCTTCTATTTAGTTGTTTTAAATATTAAGGGAATGTTAAATTTTAACTTAACATTAAGATTTAGGTTACTTCACTATGTTTGTAATAAAAAAAGATAAAATTTTATTGTTGTAATAATTTATCTATAACTTCAATTGCTTTTTTTAACCGATTATTTTTATCCCCCTTTAATACTACATACGGTTTATTATATTTTATTAAAGTTTTTTCAAAAACATAAAATAACTCTTCTCTTTTATTTGGTTTATCTCGTAAATCGTCTTTTTCCCAAGGAGTGTCAATATATGTTAATAAATAAATATCATAGGTGTTTTGTAATGCAACTTCTTCCAATTCTGGCTCTACAAAACCATTGTAATAATATTCAGAATATACCTTTGTTTGCAACAAATTTGTATCACAAATTAATACTTTATTTGCTGTTTTAGAAAGTTTATTTTCTTGTGTCATTTGCCCAATAGCAATAGGTATAACATCTTCTTTCTCACATATTTTATGCTCTTTATCCCATTTCTTTTGTAAATAATCACGGGCATATTCTGGCACCCATTCCGTTTCGTAATGTTCAGCTAATTGTTTTGAAAGCGTTGTTTTTCCTGTACTTTCAACACCAAAAAGAACTACTTTAATAATTCTTGATTTTTCTTGTTTAGGTATTTTTTCCATTCTAAATATCCAAAAATAGCGATAAAGGTAAATATAAAGTATTGAAAACTGGTAAATGTAAAACCTTTATAAAAATATAAGGGAACTGATATAATATCGCCAATAATCCAATAAATCCAATTTTCAATTTTTCGTTTTGCCATTAACCACATACCTACAAAGAAAATGGCTGTTGTAATGGTATCTATGTAGGCCGTCCAACTCGTCCACTTATCAAAAAGTTGATAAATAGCATATACAACTCCTAATGTAGCTATAAAGATAAATAAACTTTGTTTCTTTTCTGTTGAAGTAGTTTTTGAAATAGGATTTAATGGCTCTCCGTTTTTAGTCCTCGTCCAAAGATACCAACCGTAAATACTCATTGAAAAATAGTAACCATTTATCATCATATCGCCAATAAGTTCCCATTTATAGAGTAAGTACACAAAAATAATAGTGCTAATTATTCCTGTTGGAAAAACTAAAACATTATTTTTTTTTGAAAACCAAACCGATAAAAAACCAAAAATAACGGCAATAATTTCAAGAATTACATCAAGTTTTGGCGAATTGTAATATTGCTGAAAAAGAAAATCAAAAATTTGGCTCATAATTACTTCTATCAGATTTTACCATTTTCATTGTTAATACAACATTATCAAGGCTATTAAACGTATTTTCTATTTCAGAAGTTACAAACGGAACTACTTTATTATAATCTCCATAAACCTGAGTACTTAAAGGATTTTCTAACACCGTAAATTCTGATGCTCGTAACTTTTTAATAAATTCTTTTATAGGTTCTTCAAAATTATTTTGAAGAGGTGTTAAGGTTAATTCTATTGATACTTTCATTGTTTTTATAGGTTTTATCAAAAATCATTTTATTTTTTACTTTTCCTCCCAATTAATCCGTTTATAAACAGCATTTTTAATCATTGAGTTTTCTTCTAAACCTTGTTCATCTTGCAATGCATCAAAATACCATTTTTGTATTTCGCTTTCTTTTATTGGGTGGTATGTAATGTCGTATCCCATAACTTTGTTATTTTTTGTTAATCTAATAATTTATTTTCTACCAAAATCAGCAGGAATTTCTCCCCATGCTTTGGTTTCCCATTTTAAAATAGGGTTTTTATATGTGTTTTCTTCTAACCATTTTTCTGCTCGTTTAATCAATTCTAAAAGAGGTTTGTTTTTTTCATTAAAAACAATATTTGTATTACATCTTTTCTTTTTTACCCAACCAATAGCAATTTTAGAATCGGAATAAATAGGTAGAATATCTAATTTTTTACTTTTTAAAAGAGCTATTCCGTGAACAATTCCTAAAAATTCGCCAATATTATTTGTACCATTTTCAAAAGGCCCTTGAATAAAAACTTGTTTTTTTGAATTTGTTAAAACTCCTCTATACTCCAACTTACCAGGGTTTCCTGAACAGGCAGCATCTACTGATAAGCTTTCTAAAATAGGATTTCCATATTTTTCTTTTTCCTTTAAAGAAATCGTTTTTTTCTTGGTGTCTTTCCCTTTATAATCAAAAAAAGATTTTTTAATGGCTTTTTCTGCTTCTGCCTTATCTGAAAATGCTTTGTATTGAGCTCCTTCAAAACCGTTAATCTGCTCTTTACAAGCACTCCAAGAAGAAAAAATTCCTGTTTTTCTACCTTTCCAAACTACATAATATTTGTTTTTAGCCATTTTTAGTAATTATTTGTATATCAGTAATTTTATCTTTTAAAAAATTTGGCACGTTGGTTGTTATACAAAATTTGCATAATAACATCAGTTATACTATATTTAAAATGTTTAATTATGTCTTTGGTATACCAAAACTTTAAGTAAACATTGCAATACATTTTATATAAATATAATTGTATTATTATTGCAAAGTAAATTATTATTAACAAATTAAGGCAATAAATAACAAAAGATTAAGATTTTTTTTAATTAATAAAGCGGAATTAAAAAGGAAGATTTGTATTTTTGCCAAAAATTTTAAATTTAAAAATTAGAAAATTATGTCAGACATTGCATCAAGAGTAAAAGCAATTATCGTAGACAAACTAGGAGTAGACGATAACGAAGTAACTAACGAGGCTAGCTTCACTAATGATTTAGGAGCAGATTCTTTAGATACAGTAGAATTAATTATGGAATTTGAAAAAGAATTTGATATTCAAATCCCAGACGACCAAGCTGAAAGCATTGCTACAGTAGGTCAGGCAATTAATTATATTGAAGAAGCTAAAAAATAATTTAATATGCAATTAAAACGAGTTGTAGTAACTGGACTTGGTGCACTTACACCAATAGGAAATAATATTGAAGAATATTGGAATGGCTTAGTTAACGGAGTTAGCGGTGCCAAACCTATAACGTATTACGATGCTACCAAGTTCAAAACTCGTTTTGCTTGTGAGTTGAAAAATTTTAACGTAACCGACTTTATAAATCGTAAAGAGGCTCGTAAAATGGATAAGTTTGCACAATATGCAGTTGTTGCTTCTGATGAAGCAATTGCCGATGCAAAACTTAACCTAGAATTAGTAGATAAATTAAGAGTAGGAGTAATTTGGGGTGCTGGTATAGGTGGTTTACAAACTTTTCAAGATGAAGTTATAAACTTTGCTAAAGGAGATGGAACACCTAGATTTAATCCTTTCTTTATACCTAAAATGATTTCTGATATTGCCCCAGGGCTTATATCTATTAGAAACGGATTTATGGGACCTAACTACTCAACCGTATCTGCTTGTGCATCATCATCAAATGCTATGATTGATGCCTTAAATTATATTAGATTAGGACACTGTGATGTTATTATTACAGGTGGTAGTGAAGCTGGTGTAACTGAAGCTGCTATGGGTGGTTTTAATGCTATGCACGCTTTATCAACCAATAATGAAAGCCCTGAAACTGCATCAAGACCATTTGATGCTACAAGAGACGGATTTGTTTTAGGCGAAGGAGCAGGAGCTTTAGTATTTGAAGAATACGAACACGCCAAAAAACGTGGAGCAAAAATATATGCCGAAGTTATTGGTGGAGGATTATCATCTGATGCTCATCACATGACAGCACCACATCCTGAAGGATTAGGTGTAGTTGCAGTAATGAAAAACTGCCTTAAAAATGCTGGGATTAAACCAGAAGAAGTTGACCATATAAATACTCACGGAACTTCTACCCCGTTAGGAGATGTTGCAGAATTAAAAGCAATATCAGAAGTTTTTGGTGAACATGCCAAAAATATTAACATCAACTCAACAAAATCTATGACAGGGCATTTATTAGGTGCTGCTGGTGGTGTTGAAGCTGTTGCATCAATACTTAGCATGGAAAACAATACAGTTCCTCCTACAATTAATCATTCTGTGATTGATGAAAATATTAACCCTGAATTAAATTTAACATTAAATAAACCTCAAAAAAGAGAAATTAATGTTGCAATGAGTAATACTTTTGGGTTTGGAGGGCATAATGCTTGTATCGCTTTTAGAAAAATGTAATAATTTTTCATGAATTTACTTCATAAAATTATTAAACCAAAAAACAAGGAAGATAAAGAATTCTACAAGAATCTTAAATCTATTCTTAATTTTAAACCTATAAAGCTAAATTATTATAAAAAAGCTTTTACACATAGGTCTTTAAAACAAATAGATTCAAAAGGAAAGCCTATAAATTATGAACGCTTAGAATTTTTAGGCGATGCTATGTTAGGTTCAGTAATAGCTTCATTTTTGTATAAAGAAGCTCCTAAGGGAAATGAGGGGTATTTAACTAAAATGAGGTCGAAAATTGTTAGTAGAAAAAACCTAAATCAAGTAGGAAAAGACCTTAACTTAATAAAATTTGTAAAAAGTAATGTTTCTAAAGAAAATGTTGGAGATAATATTCACGGAAATATTTTTGAAGCATTAGTAGGAGCAATTTATCTTGATAGAGGTTTTAAATATTGTCATAAATTTATTTACGAACAAATTATAATTCCTTATGTAAATTTAGAAAAATTAGAGGGTAAAATTACTAGTTACAAAGGCTTAATTATAGAATGGTGCCAAAAACAAAAGAAGAAATATTCTTTTGAAACTTATGAAGATACAGGCAATCAATCAAAAAAACATTTTAGCGTTAAAATAGTTATTAACGGCAAACAAATAGCTAAAGGACGAGATACTTCTAAAAAAAGAGCTGAAGAAATGGCTGCTAAACGTGTTTATTATGCCTTACAAAGTGAAATAGAAAATTCTTAATAATTAAAAAAAGGTTATCATTAATTTAATATTATCTTCTTAATAATTATGTAACTTAGCATAATAAAAAATTAGGTTTTTTATGCAGGTTTATTCAATAGATATTAATGAACTTTCTGATGATAATTTTACCTTAATAGGTATTCATAGTACGTTAAAAGACTATCAATTAGCATATTTATTAAATAGAGAATTACATACTTTATTTAAGAGAGATTTTAATAATAATTTGTCTTTTCCTTTGTATGAATATTATAATGATAAGTTAGATTGTGATTATTTTTTAATAGCAAATGTTATAAAATCAAAATCAAAATCCTTAGGGCTTTTTAATGAAAATGAAATAATTACATATTTAATACCTGAAAAGAAAAAAATAGATTATTTCATTAAACTTGAAGGAAATATTAAAGATAATTATTTAATAGAAACCTTACATAAAATTAACCAAATACCACAAATAATAACCTCATATACGGTGGATTTAAACACATTAAAATCGAAAAAAAAATTAATTTTTTAATATATGCAAAATAGAAAAAGAACAAAAATAGTAGCAACCTTAGGGCCGTCAACAAACACCAAAGAAATTTTAAAAAAATTAGCTGAAGAAGGTGTTAATGTTTTTAGAATTAATTTTTCTCATGCAGATTATGATATTGTAAAAGAAAGAATTCAACAAATACGAGAAATTAACGAAGAAGAAGGTAAAAACATTGCTATTTTAGCAGATTTACAAGGTCCTAAACTTCGTGTAGGAGTAATGGGAGATGGAGTAGAATTAAACACAGGAGATACGTTTATTTTTACAACAGAAGAATGTACAGGTACTAAAGAAAGGGCTTTTATGACTTATCAAAATTTCCCAAAAGATGTTAATGTTGGAGAAAATATTTTAGTAGATGACGGTAAACTTCGTTTTGAAGTTATTTCTACTGATAAAGAAAAGGAAGTTGTTACAAAGGTTATAGTTGGTGGGACATTAAAATCAAAAAAAGGAGTTAATTTACCTAATACCAAAATATCATTACCTGCACTTACTGATAAAGACAAAAAGGATGCAATTTTTGCATTAGAACAAGAAGTTGATTGGATTGCTTTATCATTTGTTCGTAATTCTAATGATTTACAAATACTTAGAGATTTAATAAAAGAAAAATCAAGATACAGAGTACCTGTAATTGCAAAAATTGAAAAACCAGAGGCTGTTGCCAATATAGAATCAATAATTCCTTATTGTGACGGATTAATGGTTGCAAGGGGTGATTTAGGTGTAGAAGTACCTATGCAAGATGTTCCTTTAATACAGAAAAAATTAGTTCAACGAGCTAAATTAGCAAGAATACCAATTATTATTGCTACACAAATGATGGAATCTATGATTGAATCTCCTGTACCAACACGTGCCGAAGTTAACGACGTAGCCAACTCAATTATGGACGGTGCAGATGCTGTAATGCTTTCAGGAGAAACATCTGTAGGAAAATATCCTTCAAAAGTAATAAAAGCAATGAGTGAAATAATTTTAAGTGTTGAACTTTCATCTTTAATTAAAGTACCACATCGTCCGCCAAGTATTCGTAATAGTAGATTTATAACTAAATCAGTATGTTATCACGCTGCACAAATTGCAGATGAAATGGAAGCGTCAGCTATTGTAACTCTCACAAATAGTGGATATACAGCGTTTCAGATATCTGCATGGAGACCAAAATCAAATATAATTGCTTTTTCTTCGGAAAGAAGAATTTTAGGAAAACTTAATTTATTATGGGGAGTAAATGCCTTTTTCTATGATAGAGATTTAAGTACAGACAATACGGTTAAAGATATAAACGAAATAATTAAGGAAAAAAAATTTGTAAAAAGTGATGATTTTGTTATTAATTTAACATCAATGCCTGTTGAAGAAAAAGGTAGAGTAAATACACTACGTGTTTCTCAAATTGAATAAAAAATAAAAATCCCTATAACTGTAAAATTATAGGGATTTTGTTTTAATTAAGAATTCATTATATCCTCAATTTCTTCGGCTTCAATAGGAATATTACGCATTAAGTTAAAAGGTTCTCCTTTTTCTTGAATAACTACATCATCTTCTATACGAATTCCAAAACCTTCATCAGGAATATAAATACCCGGTTCTACGGTAAAAACCATATTTGCTTGCATTGGTTTGTGTAATAAACCATAATCGTGAGTATCTAACCCCATATGATGTGACGTTCCGTGCATAAAATATTTTTTGTACGCTGGCCAATCAGGATTTTCGTTTTGAACATCGGCTTTATCTAATAATCCTAAACCTAATAATTCCGAAGTCATTATTTTACCAACTTCTTTATGATATTCTGTCCAATCTGCCCCAGGAACTAATAATTTTGTTGCTTCATTTTTAACTCTTAAAACAGCATCATATACTTCTTTTTGTCTATCAGTAAAACGCCCTGAAACAGGGATTGTTCTAGACATATCTGAAGAATAATTTGCATATTCGGCACCAACATCTAATAGAATTAAATCTCCTGCTTTACATTGTTGATTATTTTCAATATAATGTAATACATTGGCGTTATTCCCACTTGCTACAATTGGTGTATAAGCAAATCTTTTTGAACGATTTCTTAAAAATTCGTGCATAAATTCAGCCTCTATTTCAAATTCCCAAACATTTGGCTTAACAAATTCTAAAACACGTCTAAATCCTTTTTCTGTAATATCACATGCTTTTTGAATTAAATCAATTTCAATTTGGCCTTTTACAGAACGTAATTCTTGTAAAATAGGATTACTTTTTGCCACAGAATGAGCAGGATATTTTGCTAATAACCATTTAGTAAAACGAGCCTCACGAGTTTCGGTTTCAACCGTCGCTCTATAATGTTCATTGGTGTTAATATATACTGTTTCAGCCAACGCCATCATTTCTGCTAAAACTTTTTCCATATCTTGTAACCAATAAACAGATTTTATACCTGTTGTTTCTAAGGCTTTCTCTTTGGTTAGTTTCTCCCCTTCCCAAACAGCAATATGTTCATTAGTTTCACGCAAGAATAAAACTTCTTGTAAATGTTTTTTAGGACAATTAGGAAATAATACTAAAACACTTTCTTCTTGGTCTACCCCACTGAGATAAAAAATATCTCTGTGTTGTTCAAAAGGCATAGTACTATCAGCTGAAATAGGATAAATATCGTTTGAATTAAATACTGCTAAACTATTTGGCTTCATACGAGCCATAAAGTTTTTTCTGTTTTTTATAAATAAATCTTTATTAATTGGTAAATATTTCATTTTAAAATGATTTTAGATAACCAAAAATAAGATTTTTAAAGGCATAAAAAAAGGATAGTAACTTATTTTATAATAAATTTAGAAACCTATTATGGTTTTAGATAACCAAAAATAGATTAATATTCCAAAAATATCATTACTTGTAGTTATAAATGGTCCTGTTGCTATTGCGGGGTCAATACCTCTTTTATCTAAAAACAATGGAATAAATGTTCCTACAAGTCCTGCAACAATAATTACTGCAAATAAGGAAATAGATATAGCAAGGGCCATTACACTGTTTTCAGTTTTAAATAAAGAAAATAGGAATAATAGAGTTGCTAAAACTAAACCATTTAACATTGCTAAAAATAATTCTTTAATCAATCGTTTAGTTACACCCCCTTTTATATCATCATTTGCCAACCCCTGTACTATAATGGCTGATGATTGTACCCCTACATTTCCTGCCATTGCCGCTATAAGCGGTGTAAATAAAAATAGCATTGGGTAGTTTGTTAAAGCTCCGTCAAAAAGCCCCATAATACTTGCTGAACTAAAACCTCCTAATAACCCTAAAAGTAACCAAGGAAGCCTTGCTTTTGTTAATTCCCAAATACTATCATCTGAATCTACATCTTGTGTAATACCAGCTGCCATTTGGTAATCTTTATCAGCCTCTTCTTTAATTACATCCACAATATCATCAATGGTAATTCTTCCTACTAAAATACCTAATTCATCAACAACAGGAATTGCCTCTAAATCATATTTACGCATTGTGTTAGCAACATCTTCTGCTGAATCATTTACTTCTACAAAATCTACCCTTGGTATTGCAATATCAGCAATTTTACATGTTGTAGAAGCCATTAAAACATCTTTTAATGATAAACGTCCTTTTAATTTACCATCATCATCAACAACATAAATTGAATGTACACGTGTAACTTCTTCTGCCTGTTCACGCATTTTATTTATACATCCTAAAATCGACCAGTTTTCATTAACCTTAATTAACTCTTTCCCCATTAACCCTCCTGCAGAGTCTTCGTCATAGCGTAATAATTCAACAATTTCCTTAGCGTGTTCTTTGTCTTCAATTTCTTGAATTACTTCTTGCTTACGCTCTTCAGGAAGTTCAGAAATTACATCGGCAGCATCATCTGTATCTAATTCATCAATTTCTTCTGCAATTTCTTTGGCTGAAAGTTGTTGTAATACTTTTTCTCTAACATCTTCATCAACATCCATTAAAACTTCTGATGTTGTTTCAGAATCTAACAAACGGATTATATAAACGGCATTATCAAAAGATAATTCGTCTAATATTTCGGCAATATCAGCGTGGTGCATCTCGGAAAGTAACTCGTTTAATTTTGAGTTTTCTTTCTTTTCAATGTGAGCTATTACTTGCTCTAAAAGTTCGTTTGTTAATTCAAATGCCATTTAAAAAAATCTTTTACAAAGATAATAATTTATTGATTGTCAATTAAATTTGTCAACTCAATAAATTCTTCAACTGATAATTGTTCAGGACGCTTTGAAAAAATAGAGTTTTCTTTTAAACTATCTGATAAATTAAATGATTTTAAACTACTTCTGAGCATTTTTCTCCTTTGATTAAAAGCAGTTTTAACTACTTGGAAGAACAATTTTTCATCAACAGGAAGTGTAAAATTTTCTTTTCGTATTAAACGAATTACTCCACTATCTACCTTTGGTGGCGGATTAAATACGGTTGGTGGAACAGTAAATAAGTATTCTACATCATAAAAAGCCTGTGTTAAGACTGATAAAATTCCGTATACTTTACTGCCTTTTTTTTCGGCAATTCGTTGTGCAACTTCCTTTTGAAACATTCCTGAAAATTCAGGTACAAATTCTCTATTTTCAATAGCTTTAAAAACAATTTGTGAAGAAATATTATACGGAAAATTACCAATAATTGCAGTTTGTTCTTTTTCAAAAAAACTATTTAAATCTTGCTTTAAAAAATCCCCCTCAACAATATTAAATTTTTCATTAGAAGTATTTAATGTAATATGCTCAATAGGAAAGGTTGTTTTTAAGTATTCTACCGATTCGGAATCAAGCTCCATAACGGTTACTTTTACATCTTTTTGTAGCAAATATTTGGTAAGCACTCCCATACCGGGTCCTATTTCTAGTACTTTATTGTAACCTTTTTCGGTTAAAGTATCTGCAATTTTTTTGGCAATATTTTCATCTGTAAGAAAATGCTGACCCAAATGTTTTTTTGCTCTTACTAACATATTGTTATTTATCTTTATGATGAAAAAATTCTTCTATTATCTTTAATTCTGTTTTAAAAGAAAGCATTTTATCTGCAAATTTTTGCACTCCTTTGTTTTGTAGTTTTAAAGAATAATTTTTAAGATAACTTTGTAAATCTTCTTTACTTAAGGCTCTATATTGAATTGAATAAGTTACACCTCCCATTTCTTCTTCAATTAAAACCTGTGTCATTTTAGCACTTTTAAAACAACCTGTTTCTAAAACTTTTTTAATATGGTCTTTTATCCATACTAACCATTCATCATGAGCAGTTTCATCTATATTTACTGTTACATTATATATGTACATAATATTTTGTGTATTGATTACTTTGTAAAAGTAAAGTAAAAAATTTTAAAAAAATAGTTATAAAAAGAAAAAGCACTTCTTAAAGAAGTGCTTTTTGAGGTGCCGAGCGGATTCGAACCGCTGTAGATGGTGTTGCAGACCACTGCCTAGCCACTCGGCCACGGCACCCTAACAGGTTGCAAATTTACATATTTTATTCTTTATTGCAAGTTTTTTTTAACTATTTACGTTCTTCTTCTAAAATAATTACAACCTGAGCAACATTTCCACCTATTGGCGGATTAATTTTCGCTACACAAACCTTCGCCTTTTCTACTAATGTAATTTCCTTAAAAATTCTATCTAATATACGTTTAGCAACGTGTTCTAAAAGTTCTGAACGGATTGCCATTTCTTCAGTTGCTATTCTGTTTAAATGAACGTAATCAACAGTGTCATTAAGGTTATCGGAAATAGATGATTTTGTTAAATCTGATTTAACCTCAATATCTACACGATATTCCGAGCCAATTTTTGCCTCTTCTTCTAAACAACCGTGATTTGTAAAAATCTTTATATTATTTACCTGAATTATTCCCATTTTTTAATTTTTTATAAGAGTTTCAAATATATTTACTTTTTTCCTTTGTTACATATGGGCAATAACAAAAATGATAACCCACCAAAAACAATAATAATTAATGTTTGTGATGTCCATACAATCCACCCAAAAGCAGTGGCTTGTTCTTCATTTACACCAAATAAAGCAAATGCACCTGATACGGCAATTGGGTACATTCCTATACCTCCATTAGTTGTAGCCATACTAAAACCTCCAGCAATAAAACCTACCAAAACTGCACCAAACGGAACATTAAAATCTTTAATTGCAAAAATGGTAGACCAAAACATAACCACATACATTACCCAAATAAAAATTGTATGAAAAATAAATGACCATTTATTTTCCATTTTTAAGATGCTTAAAATACCTTCTAAAAGTCCGTTTACAAATGTTTTTATTTTAAATAAAAAACCAGAAGTTGATTTTTTTATAAGTCTTGAAAAAAATATAAATCCTAATAATAAAATTAACAAACCAACAATTATTTTAGTAGGATTAATCTTATTTACTAATAAATCATAAATAAAATTAAACTGAACAAAAAGGGTTATAATTACAATGGTTAATAACATTAATAAATCTGCAATTCTTTCGGCAACAATAGTTCCGAAACCTTTTTCAAACGGAATATCTTCGTAATTTGTCATTACCCCTGCACGTGATACTTCTCCTGCTCTTGGTATAGTTAAATTTACCAAATAAGCCACAAAAACAGCCATTATACTATTTGTTAATTTTGGTTTATAACCCATTGGCTGTAATAAAAACTTCCACCTATAAGCACGAGAAATATGGCTTAACAAACCGAAAAATATACCAAGAATTATCCAAAAATAATTAGCATTTATAAAATATTGCAATAAGGTATTAATAGAAATTTTTGAGATTGAATACCAAACTAAAAAACCTCCCAAAATGAGAGGTAATATAGTTTTAATTATTTTTTTTATTAACATTAATCTATTCTAATAAATTATTTTCTTCGTTAGGAAAAACTAATTTTGGTTTAAATTTTTTAGCCTCTTCTAACTCCATATGTGCATAAGCAATTATAATTAAAATATCTCCTTTTTGCACCTTTCTTGCTGCTGCACCATTTAAAGTTATTTCTCCACTTTTTCGTGGACCAGGGATAACATAAGTTTCTAAGCGTTCTCCATTATTGTTGTTTACAATTTGAACCTTTTCTCCTTCAATTATACCAGATGCGTCCATTAAATCTTCATCAATGGTAATACTTCCTATATAATTTAAATCCGCATTAGTAACTTTAACACGATGTATTTTTGATTTTAAAACTTGTACTAACATACTGCAAAAATACGAGTTTTATAATTAATCTTATTTTATAATATTGTTAAAAACGCAAATTATCAATCAATCTTATTTTACCTGCATAAACCGCTATAAACCCTCTGTATTTTACTCCTTTCTGTTTTTCTTTTGAGGTTATTAAAGTTTTTTCATCGGCAATTGTAAAATATTCTAATTCTAATAATTTATTTTTACTAAACTTTTTTTCAACCCACAAAATAGTTTCTTGTAATGATTTTTTCTTAAACTTCTTTTTAGCTTTTTTAAGGATTTTATAAATAATAGGAGCTTCCTTTCTATGTTCCTTAGTTAATCTTACATTTCTTGAGCTCATTGCCAAACCATCTTTTTCCCTATAAATAGCACAAGGTTTTATTTTTACAGGAATATCATATTTTTCTACTAATTTTTTAATGATTTGTAATTGCTGAAAATCTTTTTTCCCGAAATATGCCTTGTTTGGTGTAACAATTTCAAATAATGCTTTTACAACTGTTCCAACTCCGTCAAAATGTCCTTCACGAAATTTCCCTTCCATTTGATGTTCAAGTCCATCAAAATCAAATTTGGTTGATTTTACATTTCCGTCATATACATCATCTGCCGTTGGAGCATATAAAACATCACAATTTACTGATTGTAATAATTTTATATCATCCTCCAATGTTTTAGGATATTTTTCTAAATCTTCCTTATTATCAAACTGAGTAGGATTTACAAATATGCTAACCACACAAACATCATTTTTGCTTTTTGCTTTTTTAATTAAAGATAAATGCCCTTTGTGTAAAGCCCCCATTGTAGGTACAAATCCAATAGATTTTTCACCTTTTTTTAGTTCTGATAAATACTTTTTAAGTTCTGTTTTTTTATAGAATATTTTCATAAATAATTTATTCAATAGCCTACAAAAGTAGCAATTTAACAGGATTTTAGCATATATTTTTGTACTTTTGCACATCACTTAGAGATATTAATCAATGAAAGATAAGAGAATTTTATACGTTTGTTCGGAAGTTATACCATACTTACCCGAAACAGAGTTGTCATCAACTGCTTTTAATGTAGCGAAATATGCACATTCAAAAGGAGTTCAGACACGTATTTTTATGCCTCGTTTTGGTGTAATTAACGAAAGAAGACATCAATTACATGAGGTAATTCGTCTTTCAGGAATGAACTTGATTATAAATGATATGGATGTTCCTTTAATTATAAAAGTGGCATCTATTCCTAAAGAAAGAATGCAAGTTTATTTTATTGATAATGACGAATATTTTAAACGTAAAGCCGTTTATACCGATGAAGATAATAAATTGTTCCCAGATAATGACGAACGAATGATATTCTTCGCTAAAGGAGTAGTTGAAACCGTTAAAAAGCTAAATTGGGCTCCTGATATTATTCATATTCACGGTTGGTTAGCCTCTTTACTTCCTTTATATTTAAAGGAATTTTATAAAGAAGAGCCTTTATTTACCGAGAGTAAAATTGTTACTTCATTATATAAAAATGGTTTTGAAGGAGAGTTAAATAATGAATTAGCTTCTAAAATAAACTTTGATAAGGTTGATGAAAATAAAGTATCAACCATAGAAGTTCCTAACCATACAAATATCTTAAAAAGTGCTATTGAAAACTCGGACGCTATTATAAAAGGTAGTGAAGATTTTTCTGAAGAAATTGAGGAATTTATATCTAATTCAGGAGTAAAAGTTCTTAATTACCAACCTGAAGATATTTTAACCGAGGCATACTTAAATTTTTACAAACAAGACGTTTTAAATTTACAAGACGCATAATCTTTTAAAAATAATGATAAAAAAGTTTATTTATATAGGTGCTATAAGCATACTATTTTCATCTATCGTTTCGTGTGAAAAAGATTTTACAGACGTAGGTTCTACAATTATTGATAATGATAAATTTGCAACTAAAACAGAAGTTTTTGATGTTAATATAACTCAAAAAAATGTTGATTATGTAAGGTCAGGAAATACTGAAATTGGTGATTTAGGTGCGTATTTATTAGGTGTTTATAAAAAGGAAAACGCAAAAACTATTGAAGCGAGTATTGTTTCTCAACTTATAGTTCCCTCATCTGTAAAAAATGCTGAAAAATTAGCTAAAGGGCAAACTTTAACTCGTTCAAATTTAGATGCTGTTATTCTTAAAATACCTGTTCCTGCAACATTTACATCTAATTCTGATTATAAAATAGATAATGTTTTAGGAAATATTAAGGAAAAATTTAATATAAATGTTTACGAAAATAAAACATATTTATATTCTTTAAATCCAAAAGACCCGTCTAAGAAAAAAGTTTATTTATCTAATGAAGAATACGAGAAAGGAGAAAAATTAAATGTAAAATCAGTTATTAATTTTAGTAATTCTATTCACACTAAGTTTTTATATGATAGAACATTAAATGGTGGAAAAACTGAAAAAGATACTTTAAAAGTTAAAATTAATAAAAGAAATAATCCGTTTATTGCTATTGAGTTAGATAAAAATAAATTAAAAGAAATTATTTTTAACAAATACAATAAAACCGAATTATCATCACAAGAAAAATTTAACGACTATTTTAAAGGAATTTTAGTTGAAGTAACAGGAAATAAAGGTGCTTTAATTCCGTTAAATTTTAGTAGTAAAGGTCTTCCAAAACCTTCGGTTGATTTTATTTACACAAACACAATAAAAGAAGCAGGTAAAACAAAGGATATTAAAAAAACTGATGTTTTTTATTTAGGAGGAGTTACTAATAGCATATATAAAATGTCTGGTGAAGCAAAGTCTACCACTAATAATATTGTTTTACAAGGAACTGCTGGTTATGAAGCAAGTATAAAAATACTACCAAATTTAGAAGAATTACGTAAAAAAGACATCATTATTAACAATGCAATTTTGTCTTTTGATGTTAATACTTCTGCTGTAGATTCTACAAAAACTCCTAATAAATTATTTTTATATAAAAACGTTAAGAACGGTAATAATACTGTGCCAACACTGTTAAAAAATTCAGGTAATTTTGGTGGTACTTTAACTTTAAAAGATAATAAACCAAATAATTACACTTTTAATGTATTAGAGCATATATCAGATATTATAAAAGGTAAAGAAAATAATACTGAACTAATTTTAAAAGTTTATAATCCTACTTATGGTTTAGATGAGATAGTAAAAAATTATAACTGGAATCCAAAATCAGTTAATTTATTAAATAAATCAACTGAAAACGGAACAAAAAGAGGTGCAAAATTAGTAATATCTTATACTGAAAAGAAATAGTATTAAAAAATAAAATATTATGTGTGGAATTACAGGATATATAGGAGGTAGAGAAGCATATCCAATTATTATTAACGGTTTAAAACGTTTAGAATATAGGGGTTATGATAGTGCTGGAGTTATGGTGTTTGACGGCAAAGAAATAAATCTATCAAAAACCAAAGGTAAAGTTTCAGACTTAGAAAAGATTACAGAAAATAAAAATAAAGAGGGTGGTATTGGTATTGGTCACACTCGTTGGGCTACTCACGGTGTACCTAATGATGAAAACTCTCATCCACATATTTCTAATTCAGGGGAATTAGTTATTGTTCATAACGGAATTATTGAAAATTATGCCACAATAAAAAAAGAATTAATATCTCGTGGATATGAATTTAAAAGTGATACTGATACCGAAGTTTTAATAAATTTAATTGAAGAAGTTAAAAAAAATGAAGACTGTAAATTAGGAAAAGCAGTTCAGTTAGCATTAAAAAATGTTGTTGGTGCTTATGCTATTGCTGTTTTTGATAAAACTAACCCAGACGAATTAATCGTTGCTCGTTTGGGGAGCCCTATTGCTATTGGGGTTGGAGAAAATAATAAAGAGTTTTTTGTAGCATCTGATGCTTCGCCTTTCATTGAATATTCAAAAAATGTTATTTATTTAGAAGACGGAGAATTAGCAATTATAAAGAGAAATAAAGGTATAAAAGTTAGAAAAATTAATACCGATAAAGAGGTTGATACAAAAATTCAAAAATTAGAATTAAGTTTAGACCAAATAGAAAAAGGTGGTTATGACCACTTTATGATTAAAGAAATTCACGAACAACCTAAAGCTATTATTGATACTTACAGAGGTAGAATACTTGGTAATGAAGGAATAATTCGTATGTCAGGAATTGATGATAATATTTCTCATTTTACAAATGCAAACAGAATTATAATCATTGCCTGTGGAACATCTTGGCACGCTGGTTTAGTAGGAGAATATTTATTAGAAGAATTAACTCGTATTCCTGTTGAGGTTGAATATGCATCAGAATTTAGGTATAGAAATCCTATTATAAAACCAAATGATGTAGTTATTGCAATTTCACAATCTGGTGAAACTGCTGATACGTTAGCTGCCATAAAATTAGCAAAAGAAAAAGGAGCTTTTGTTTATGGTATTTGTAATGTTGTTGGGTCATCTATTGCAAGGGAAACTCACGCAGGTTCTTATACACACGCTGGTCCTGAAATTGGAGTGGCTTCAACAAAAGCATTTACAACACAAATTACGGTATTATCTCTAATTGCTTTAAAATTAGCCGAAGCTAAAAATACAATGGCAAAAGATGATATAAACAAATATTTAGAGTTAATGAAGCAAATTCCTGAACAGGTTGAAAATTTATTAAAAATTGATTCAGAAGTTAAGGAAATAGCCGATGTTTATAAAAATGCTAAAAACTGCTTATTTTTAGGTAGAGGATTTAACTTCCCTGTTGCTTTAGAAGGAGCTTTAAAATTAAAAGAAATATCTTACATTCACGCAGAGGGTTACCCTGCTGCTGAAATGAAACACGGACCAATTGCTTTAATTGATGAAAATATGCCTGTTATTGTTATTGCTACAAAAAGAGGACATTATGAAAAAGTTGTAAGTAATATTCAGGAAATTAAAGCAAGAAGTGCTAAGGTTATTGCTATTGTTACAGAAGGAGATACAACAATAAAAGAAATAGCTGACCATATTATAGAAATTCCTGATACTGATGAAATATTTACACCTTTATTAACTACAATTCCGTTACAATTATTATCGTATCATATTGCAGTTTTATTGGGTAAAAATGTTGACCAACCAAGGAATTTAGCAAAATCAGTTACTGTTGAATAATTCAATCATTATATATGATAACTTTTAACTATGAAATAGATTTTGAATTACCTAATGAAGAAAATACTTCTCAATGGATTTCAAAATGCGTTGAAAAAGAGGGATTTAAATTAGGAGAAATAAATTATATATTTTGTAATGATGAATATTTACATAAAATAAATGTAGAATTCTTAAACCACGATACATTAACTGATATTATTAGTTTTGACTATACTATGGGTAAAATCGTAAGTGGAGATATATATATTTCTGTTGAAAGAGTACAAGAAAATGCCAATGAATTTAATGTAACTTTTGAAGAAGAATTACACAGAGTAATTATTCACGGAATATTACATTATATGAAATATAAAGACAAAACTACCGAAGAAAAACAACTAATGAGAAGTAAAGAAAATAGTTGTTTAGAATTGATAAAATTATAAAAAACATATTAAAATTTAGATGAGTTTATTTAGCACAACATACGATGTAATAGTTGTAGGAGGAGGACACGCAGGAAGTGAAGCTGCAGCGGCAAGTGCCAATATGGGTGCAAAAACTTTGTTAATTACAATGAATTTGCAAAATATTGCACAAATGAGTTGTAACCCAGCAATGGGAGGAATTGCTAAAGGGCAAATAGTGCGTGAAATTGATGCCTTAGGTGGTTACAGTGGAATTGTGACTGATAAAACAGCTATTCAGTTTAAAATGCTAAATAAATCTAAAGGACCTGCTATGTGGAGCCCAAGAGCTCAATCTGACAGAATGAGATTTTCAGAATGTTGGAGAACAATGTTAGAACAGACCAAAAATGTTGATTTTTATCAAGATTCAGTAAACGGATTAATATTTGACGGAAATAAAATAGTTGGTGTAAAAACCGTATTAGGATTAAAAATAAAAGCAAAAACCGTAATTTTAACTGCAGGAACTTTTTTAAACGGATTAATTCATATTGGAGAAAAAACTTTTGGCGGTGGTAGAGCTGGAGAAGGAGCTTCAACAGGAATAACAGAAGATTTAGTTGCAAAAGGTTTTGAAAGTGGAAGAATGAAAACAGGAACTCCACCTCGTGTAGATGCTCGTTCATTAGATTATAGCAAAATGACTGAACAACCGGGTGATGAAGTAACTGAAAAATTTTCATATTTGCCAATAACAAAACCTCTACAAAAACAACGTTCTTGTTACCTAACATATACCAACCAAACTACTCATGATTTACTTCGTGAAGGGTTTGATCGTTCGCCAATGTTTAGCGGAAGAATTAAATCCACAGGACCTCGTTATTGCCCATCAGTAGAAGATAAAATTAATCGTTTTGCTGAAAAAGATAGGCATCAAATTTTTGTAGAGCCAGAAGGCTGGGATACCGTTGAGGTTTATGTAAACGGATTTTCAACTTCATTACCAGAAGATGTTCAAGATAAAGCAATACGTTCTATTGAAGGATTTAAAAATGTTAAATTCTTCCGTTATGGTTATGCTATTGAATATGATTATTTCCCGCCTACACAGTTAAAATATAATTTAGAAACTAAATTAATTGAAAACTTATTTTTTGCAGGGCAAATTAACGGAACAACAGGTTATGAAGAAGCCGCTGCACAAGGTTTAATGGCAGGTATAAATGCTGTATTAAAAATTAACGGAAAAGAGCCTTTTATTTTAAAAAGAAGTGAGGCTTATATTGGTGTTTTAATTGATGATTTAATTACAAAAGGAACTGAAGAGCCTTATAGAATGTTTACATCAAGAGCTGAATACCGAACTTTATTAAGACAAGATAATGCTGATTTACGTTTAACTCCAAAATCTTTTGAAATTGGTTTGGCATCAAAAGAACGAATGGAAAGAGTTAAAATTAAGCAAGAAAAAACTGATAAATTAGTTGAATTTTTAAATAATTTAAGTGTTAAACAAGAGGAAATAAATCCTATTTTAGAGGCTAAAAATTTAGCAACTATTAATCAATCAATGAAATTGTATAAAATAGCTTCACGTCCTCAGTTAGATTTTAATGATTTCCGTGTAATTGATAAATTAGAAAACTTTATAACCGAAAATGATATTGATGATGAAATAATTCAACAAGTTGAAATTCATTTAAAATATTCAGGTTATATAGAAAAAGAAAAAAACAATGCTGATAAGTTAAACAGATTAGAAAATGTAAAAATACCAGCGTATGTTGATTATACTAAAATAAAATCTTTATCAACCGAAGCAGTACAAAAACTTACTAAAATTAAGCCTGTAACTATTTCACAAGCAAGTAGAATTAGCGGTGTATCACCAAGTGATATTTCTGTTTTGTTGGTTTATATGGGGAGGTAAGTATTTTAGAATTATTTTGAACCAAATAAGTTATGAAATTTTTTAAACAAGAAAATTTAATAGGATGGCTTATTTTAGGTTGTATCTATATTTTAATTATAATTGGCTACTACTTTTTTAGAATAAAACCTGCAAGAAGAAAGTTAGAAACTCACCCAAAAATAGATTATTTAGGTAAATTATTTGGTAAAAAAGGCGTTGTTATAGTTTATATAATAGCAATGTTTGTAATTTTTCCTATTATAAGTTATATGATGATAGGGTATTTTGGTATTAGCACAACAGAAACAAATCAAGTTACTACAACAAATACAGAATTTTTAACTCAAATTACGGAAAATTTAAATAATATTACATCTGAATGGTTTGAGTATTTAAGAGAAAATCCTAAATGGGCAGGATTAGTAATTGCAGGATTTGGCTTAATAATGTTAATCTCTTTAATAATAAATGCTGATTGGATGCTTGAAGGTAATGGTGGTTTTTGGAGTATGGCTGATAAAATAGAAATATTTGGTAAAAAAACTATGAGAATTGTAATAGCAATACCTTGTATTGGATTAATTATTGCGGGTCTTCTAATATTTTTTCTCTATCCAAAATAATGAATATATTTAAAAATATTACAAAAAAACAAGCTAAGATATTTTTATCAGGTTTAGGTTTGGTAATTATAGGACTTATGTTTTTGTATATTTCTGTTAAAATTTTTAGAGAAAATTACAACCGAAAACTAACTGATGCTAATCATTATGGCTATAAAATACATCAAACAAAAGGGCAATTAAAAAATGTAAAAATAGTAAGTAAACGACGTATAATGTCTACAACAAGAACAAGTTTTGGTAATGTTTTAACAATTAAGTTATATAACCAACCTAATATTTTTGTGTTATTTAAAGGTATAATAAATAATTACACTGAAATTGAAAAACAACTTATAGAATATAACCCGATATTACACATTTATTATACAAAAAATAATTTGTTACATAAAGGATACGTTGAAATTGTACAGTTAGAGGCAAATAACAATATTATTTATAGTTACAAAGAATATAGAAAAAATGAATTCTTTGGTTTTAGTATATTACTTTTTTTAGGAATTATATTTTTGATATTTGGTGGTGCTTTACTTTTTATAATAAGAGATAGAGAATAATTAACCCTTTACAACATTTTCTACACGTTCCGTTTTATCAAATTTTGATAATGTTAATCTTACAATACTATCTTCTTGTGCTTTTAAATCGTGAGGAACATTTCCCGTTAAAGAAATTAAATCTCCTTTTTTTAGGCTGTGAACATCTCCTTTAACTCCAAAATCAATAATACCATCAACTATTTCAACCACAATTGGAAAGGCTGTTTTATGTTCTTTCATTATTTGCCCTTTTTTCATTGCAATTCTTATTTCTTTGGTAAAATCAGTTTCAAATAATACCTTAATTGCTGGTTTATTTTCTTTATATACTAAATCATTAAATATTGATGCTATTTCCATTGTTATTTCTGCTTAAAATAAATTATTATCAAAGATAAAATAATTTGTATTTTTACAAAATTACACAATTCAATAACCAATTATGTTTTTAATTTTTGATACCGAAACAACAGGTTTACCAAAAAGTTGGAATGCCCCAATTACTGATACTGATAACTGGCCAAGAGCAATACAAATTGCGTGGCAGTTACACGATGAAATGGGGAATTTATTAGAACATAATGATTTTTTAATTCAACCTGACGGATTTAACATTCCGTTTGATGCCGAACGTATTCACGGTATTTCAACCGAACTTGCACAAGAACAAGGAATTCCTCTTTCAAAAGGTTTAGAACAATTTAATGAGGCACTAAAAAAAACAAAATTTGTTGTTGGGCAAAATGTTGGGTTTGATGTTAATATTATGGGTTGTGAATTTCATCGTTTAGGAATAACGAATAATTTAACAGAACTTCCTGTTTTAGATACTTGTACTGAGGAAACGGCAAATTTATGTCAAATTCCTGGTGGTCGTGGAGGAAAATTTAAACTTCCAACACTTACTGAATTACACAAATATTTATTTGGACAAGAATTTGCAGAAGCTCACAATGCAACTGCCGATGTTGAAGCTACAACTCGTTGTTTTTTAGAACTTTTACGACGGGAACATTACCCTATTGAAAAGTTAGATGTAACTGAAGATTATTACAAAAAATATTCAGAAAAAAACCCGATGCCCATAAAACTTATTGGGCTAAAACATCTAAATTTAAAGAAAGAGAGTGATAAAATTCGTAAAAAAATTTCTTCAGAAGAAGAAAAAATTGCAGGAATTTCAACAAATGAAGGATTAGCAAAATTAGAAGGCATATCATTTGCTCATTTGCATAATCATTCTCAATTTTCAATTTTACAATCTACCACATCAATAAATGCATTGGTAAATACTGCTATTAGCAATAAAATGCCTGCCGTAGCTTTAACTGATATGGGAAATATGATGGGGGCATTCCATTTTACCTCTGCTATTGATAATTATAATAAAAATTCTGACAACCCTATAAAACCAATTGTAGGTTGCGAATTTAACATATGTGAAAATCATTTAGATAAAACCCAAAAAGACAACGGATATCAAATTGTTTTACTTGCAAAAAACAAAAATGGGTATCATAATTTGGCAAAAATGTCATCAATTTCACACGTTGACGGATTTTATTATGTTCCAAGAATTGACAAAGAAATTGTAAAAAAATATAAAGAAGATATAATTGTTTTAACAGGAAGTTTATATGGCGAAGTTCCTAGTAAAATATTAAATGTTGGAGAAAGCCAAGCCGAAGAAGCATTATTATGGTGGAAACAAGAGTTTGAAGATGATTTGTATATAGAACTAATGCGTCACGGGCAAGACAATGAAAACGCTGTAAACAAAACACTTTTAGAATTTTCAGAAAAACATAATATTAAGGTGGTTGCCACAAACAATACTTTTTATATAAAAAAGGAAGATGCCAATGCCCACGATATTTTATTATGTGTAAAAGACGGAGAGAAACAAGCCACTCCAAAGGGGCGAGGACGTGGATTTCGTTATGGTTTAGATAATGAAGAATATTATTTTAAATCATCAGAAGAAATGAAAACCTTGTTTGCTGATATTCCACAGGCAATTAGTAATATACAAGAAATAGTTAATAAAATTGAGCCATTTACCTTATCTCGTGATGTACTTTTACCTGCGTTTGATATCCCTAAAGAATTTCAAGATGAAAAAGATAAGGAAGACGGCGGAAAACGTGGAGAAAACAATTATTTACGTTATTTAACTTACGAGGGAGCAAAAAAACGTTATGGCGAAATTACCGAAGACATAAAAGAACGTCTTGATTTTGAGTTAGACACAATTGCAAAAACAGGCTACCCTGGGTATTTCTTAATTGTAGAAGATTTTATTCGTGAAGCAAGAAATATGGATGTTTCCGTTGGGCCGGGTCGTGGGTCAGCAGCGGGGTCAGTAGTGGCATATTGCTTATGGATTACAAATATAGACCCTATTAAATACGACTTACTTTTTGAGAGATTTTTAAATCCTGAACGTATATCAATGCCCGATATTGATATTGATTTTGATGATGAAGGGCGTGGACGTGTTATGGATTACGTAATTAATAAATACGGAGCAAACCAAGTTGCACAAATTATTACCTACGGTACTATGGCAGCAAAATCATCAATTAGAGATACTGCTCGTGTTTTAGATTTACCACTTTTTGAAGCCGATAGAATTGCCAAACTAATCCCAGGTACAAAATTGCAATATATTTTTGGCGATGATGAAAAATCTAAAAGTAAAATTGACGGATTACGTGCCGAGGACAAAGAAAATGTAGAACAGCTTCGTGAAATATCAAAAGGTACAGGGTTAGATGCCGAAACCATTAAAAAAGCTGTAGTTTTAGAAGGCTCTGTAAGAAATACAGGAATTCACGCTTGTGGGGTAATAATAACACCTGATGATATTACAAATTTAGTTCCTGTTGCAACTGCAAAGGATTCTGATATGTACGTTACCCAATTTGATAACTCGGTAGTAGAAAGTGCAGGGTTATTAAAAATGGATTTCTTAGGTTTAAAAACACTTACTTTAATAAAAGATACGGTTAAAATTGTAAAAGCAAGACATGGTGTAGTGCTTGACCCTGAAAGTTTCCCTATTGATGATGAAGAAACATATAAATTATTCCAAAGAGGAGATACAGTAGGTATTTTTCAATATGAATCACCTGGTATGCAAAAACATATGAGGTCATTAAAACCTACCGTTTTTGAAGATTTAATAGCAATGAATGCTTTATATCGCCCAGGTCCTATGGAATATATTCCCTCATTTATTAGAAGAAAACAAGGAGATGAAGAAATAAAATATGACCTACCAGCAATGGAAGAATATTTGGCTGAAACTTACGGAATTACAGTTTATCAAGAGCAAGTAATGTTGCTTTCACAAAAATTAGCAAATTTTACAAAAGGTGAAGCGGATGTACTACGTAAAGCAATGGGGAAAAAACAGATTGCTGTTCTTGAAAAAATGAAACCTAAATTTATTGAACAAGCCTGTGCAAACGGACACGATGCTAAAATTTTAGAAAAAGTTTGGAAAGATTGGGAGGCTTTTGCATCATACGCTTTTAACAAATCTCACTCTACTTGTTATGCTTGGATTGCCTACCAAACAGCATATTTAAAGGCACATTACCCAGCAGAATATATGGCGGCTGTACTTTCAAACAATATGAAAGATATTAAAGCAGTTTCATTTTTTATGGAAGAATGTAAACGAATGGGGTTAGATGTTTTAGGACCTGATGCAAATGAATCATACGCTAAATTTTCAGTAAACAAGGAAGGAGCTATACGTTTTGGTATGGAGGCAATTAAAGGAGTGGGGGCAACAGCTGTAAGTGCCATTATTGAAGAGCGTAAAAAGAACGGAAATTATTCATCAATATTTGATATGACGAAACGTGTAGATTTACGCGTGGCAAACAAAAAGGCATTTGAAGGACTAATTTTAGCAGGGGGGTTAGATTCCTTTACCAACACACATAGGGCGCAATATTTTGCCCCTGATGAAAAAGGACAAACTTTTATAGAAAAAGCCATTCGTTTCGGTCATAAATATCAAGAAAATAAAAATTCTTCACAAGTATCATTATTCGGAGAAACTTCTAGTATTGAGCTTCCAGAGCCAACAATACCTCAATGTGATACTTGGGGAACAATGGAACTTCTTGCCAAAGAAAAAGAAGTTATAGGAATGTATATATCGGCACATCCGTTAGATGATTTTAAGAATGAACTTCAGTTTTGTAACGCATCATTATCAAAATTTAAAGATTTAAATAAAATAGAAGGGCAAACATTATCATTTGCTGGTATAGTTACCAATGTTCAGCATCGTACATCAAAAGCTGGTAAAGGTTGGGCTACTTTTATGATTGAAGATTATGATGAAAACCACGAGTTTAAAATTTTTGGAGAAGATTATTTAAAATTTAGGCATTTTTTAGTTCCTAATTCATTTTTATATATAAAAACTATTATAAAAGAAGGTTGGACAAACAAAGAAACAGGAGCAAAAGGAGAGCCAAGAATTACTTTTACTGATTTTAAATTATTACACGATATAATGGATAAAATGTGTAAAAAAATTACACTAAAAATTCCTTTAGACGAAATAACTAATGATACAATAACTAATTTACAAAATCTTTTTAAAGAAAATAACGGTTCACAAAGCATACGATTTGTTATTTATGATAAAGATAAAAAATTAAAGATAGACGTGCCAAGTAGAAACACAAGAGTTAAAATAAACAATAACTTTTTAGCCGAATTAAACAAAATGTTTATTAACTATAAACTGAATTAATAATTCGTGATTTTTAAATATTTATAATACTTTTGCCACCTATTGTAAAAAAATAAATACTAAAGAATAATGAATAAAATTGCATTAATATACGGTTCTGATACAGGAATGACAGAAGAGATTGTTCATAATATTGTTGATGATTGGTCTGCCTCTGAAATTGATGTTATAGAAGTTTCAAACGTTAAAAAAGAAGATTTTGAACGTTTTGATAATTTTATTTTAGGCTTATCAACTTGGTATGATGGTGATTTGCAAAGTGATTGGGAAGAATATTATGATGAATTTAAAACCATTGATTTTACAAATAAAACCGTTGCAATTTTTGGGTTAGGAGACCAATATGGGTATGGAGAATTTTTTGTAGACGGTGTAGGTATGCTTGCTGAAGTTGTTTTAAAAAATGGTGGAAAACTTATAGGAAAATGGTCTTGTGAAGAGTATGATTTTGAAAAATCTAAAGCACAAATTGAGGGGGAAGATAATTTTTACGGTTTAGCATTAGATGAAGATAATGAACCTGAAAAAACACCTGAAAGATTACAAAAATGGCTTAAACAAATAGAAAGTGAATTTTAAATAAAAAAGACCCAATTGTGGGTCTTTTTTTATTATTCTTGTTTCATAGAAAGCTCTAACCAACGTTCTTCTTTGGTGTTTAGGTCTTCTATTATTTTTTGTAATTCTAATGATTTATCATTAATATCTTCGGTATTAATTTCACAGTTTAAAAACTGTTTTTCAATCTCGGTTTTCTTTTTCTGTAATTTTTCAATATCTACCTCTAACTGCCCAAATTCACGTTTTTCATTATAGCTTAATTTTCCTTTTTGTTTTTTAACCTCTTGCGTATTTTCATTGGTTTCTGGTTTTATATTTAAGCTATTATCAACTTCTTTTGAGTCTTCATAAGCCCTAAAATCAGAATAATTCCCAGGGAAATTCTCAATTACGCCATTACCTCTAAAAACAAATAAACTATCTACAATTTTATCCATAAAATAACGGTCGTGCGATACTACAATTAAATTCCCTGGGTAATCTAATAAGAAGTTTTCTAATACATTTAAGGTAACTACATCTAAATCATTTGTAGGTTCATCTAAAATTAAAAAATTGGGGTTTTGTATTAAAACCGAACATAAATACAAACGTTTTTGCTCACCTCCACTTAATTTTTCAACAAAATCGTGCTGTTTTTTTCTACTAAATAAAAAACGTTCTAATAGCTGACCTGCTGATATTTTTCTACCCTTTGCAAGCGGAATATAATCACCAAATTCTCGTACAACATCAATTACTCTTTGTCCCTCTTTAATAACAATTCCTTTTTGGGTGTAGTAACCAAATTTTACGGTTTCGCCAACAACAATTTTTCCACCGTCAAGTGCAATACCACCTGTAAGCATATTTAAAAATGACGACTTTCCTGTTCCGTTTTTACCTATAATACCTATGCGTTCGCCACGTTTAAAAACGTAATCAAATCCGTCTAAAATCTTTTTATCTCCAAATGATTTTTTAAGTTTATGAAGTTCTACAATTTTACTTCCTAAACGTTCCATATTAATTTCTAACTGAACTTCGTGTTCTTTTCGGCGTTGGTTAGCTCGTTCTTTTATTTCATAAAAATCATCAATACGAGATTTTGATTTTGTAGTTCGTGCCTTGGGTTGACGACGCATCCAATCTAACTCCTTTTTATACAAACTCTTTGCTTTGCCTAAATTAACAGCCTCCAACTCCTTACGTTCCTCTTTATTTTGTAAGTAATATGAATAATTTCCTTTGTACTTGTAAAGTTGACCGTTATCTAACTCAATGATTTCATTACACACTCGTTCTAAAAAATAACGGTCGTGCGTTACCATAAAAAGTGTTATTTTTTCTTTTTTAAAAAAGTCTTCAAGCCATTCAATCATTTCTAAATCAAGGTGGTTTGTTGGCTCGTCAAGAATTAATAAATCTGGTTTATTAATAAGAATAATTGCAAGTGATAAACGCTTTTTTTGCCCACCAGATAGTGAGCTTACTTTTTGGTGTAAATCATTTAACTTTAATTTTGAAAGAATTTGTTTGTATTGGGTTTCAAAATCCCACGCATTATGGCGTTCCATAAGCTCAAATGCTTTTTGGTAGTTTTCACTATCATTAGGATTTTGTAGTGCTTTTTCGTATTGGTGAATTATAGGGAGTATATTGTTTTCAGTAGAAAAAATTGTTTCCTCAACGGTTAAATTAACATCAAAATTAGATTCTTGTGCCAAATAAGCAATATGAATACCTTTTCTACTAATTACCTGACCAGAGTCTGGCGTATCTAAACCTGCAACAATATTTAAAATTGATGTTTTTCCTGTTCCGTTTTTAGCAACAAAAGCAATTTTTTGGTCTTTATTTATTCCAAAAGAAAGATTTTCAAATAATACCCTTTCTCCGTAGGCTTTTGATATATTTTCAACTGTTAGGTAATTCATTAATAATATTTTAAAAATAATTACTTATAATAAATTTTAAAGCAATTTTTAATTTCTTTTTAATTTTATAGGGTTCTGCCTTGTATCAAAAACATCAGAAATATCAATTCTATTTTTTTCTTTATTATGCCAATAAATAATTTTGTAATTTTTATGAACTAAGAAACGAAATTCTTGTT